>NZ_JAZDVY010000009.1:0-81807 GCF_036350695.1 Tenacibaculum sp. FZY0031 | reverse complement strand
GGCTTTTGGCTTTTGGCTTTTGGCTTTTGGCTTTTGGCTTTTGGCTTTTGGCTTTTGGCTTTTGGCTTTTGGCTTTTGGCTTTTAATATTATTTTTTCAGTTTTCTGTACAAGACATTTAACATTTTTCTTACCGAAACTATTTCTTTATTCAAGTTTTCATGATCTTTGTACGACAAATAATTCAATTCACTTGCAAATTCTAGAAGATACTCAACCTCAGTTGATGAACCTGATGCTATATTAACAAAATGAGCAAATTCTTTTTCTGTATTTCTACTAACTCCTTCAACAATATTCGTTGGGACTGATAATGAAGCTCTTCTTAATTGTGAGGTTATTCCATATATTTCTTCTTTAGGAAAGCCTTTAGTTAATTTATACACTTTTAATGCTAGCTCATGTGATTTTTTCCACACTTCAAACTTTCGATAATTTCTCATAGCTTTTTTATTTGTTTTTTAATCTTAATCATTATCTCAAAAATCAAGCACTAACAGCTAAAAGCCAGTCTACCCAAACTGCTCCCAATCTTTCCAAACTACTTCTAATCCTTGACCTTTTAGCATTGCTACAATTGCTTCTGTACTTCGTTCGTCTGAAATTTCAAATTGCTCTAACGATTGTGGTTCAACACTATACCCTCCTGGGTTTGTCTTTGATTCTGCACTGATGGAGGTTGCCCCTAAATTAACAATATTATTTCGAAAAACTTCGCTTTCTCGGGTAGACATTGACAGCTCTACATCTTCATCTAATATTCTGAATGCACAGATTAATTGTACCAAATCGGCATCCGTCATTTCAACCTTGGGTTCTAATCCTCCTGAATGTGGTCTTAGTCTTGGAAATGAAATAGAATACTTCGTTTTCCAATAAGTCTTCTGTAAGTATTTTAAGTGCAATGCGGTAAAAAAGCTATCAGCTCGCCAATCTTCCAGTCCAAATAAAGCCCCTAAACCTATTTTATGAATTCCTGCTTTTCCTAACCTGTCAGGCGTTTCTAAACGATACTCAAAATTCGATTTTTTTCCCTTCGGATGGTGTTTTTTATATTCTTCTTGATGATACGTTTCTTGATATACCAACACTGCGTACAATCCGTTTTCGATTAACAATTCATATTCATTTTGATCTAACGGTTGTACTTCAATCGTAATATTTGAAAATTGAGAACGAATGAGCTGAATCGCATTTTTAATATAATCCACTCCCACTGTTTGATTGGCTTCTCCAGTTACTAACAAAATATGATCGTATCCTTTCGCTTTTAAAAAAGCAACTTCTTTCAATATTTCAGCATCGGTTAAGGTCCTCCTCGGAATTTTGTTTGTAAAACTGAATCCGCAATACGTACATATATTTTGGCATTCGTTACTTAAATACATCGGAGCATACATTTGTATGGTATTTCCAAATCGCTTTTTAGTCAACAAACGACTTCTTTGTGCCATTTGCTCTAAAAACGGTTTTGCTGCAGGAGATATCAACGCTTTGAAACCTTCTAAATCGAGTTTATCCTTTGATAAAGCGCTTTCTACATCAATAGCTGTTTTATTAAAAATGCTTTGCAACGTTTCATCCCAATTGTATTGGTTGAATATTTCTTTAAAGCTATTGGGTTTTAGCTCCTGACTCTTGGCTCTTGGCTTCTGAATATTACTTGGTTTGTTTACTAACATGGTATTAACTTAAAATAAGCTAATGACTAAAAGCCAACAGCTTTAATTTAAAAAACTTGTTAACGGACTACTTGCTTCCGCTTGTTTTCTTACAGGAGCTAGTTTTGCTTCATAGGCCATTCTTCCTGCTTCTACAGCCATTTTAAAGGCTTGCGCCATGGCTACTGGATTTTGTGATACTGCAATAGCTGTGTTTACCAAAACAGCATCGGCTCCTAATTCCATAGCATAGGCTGCATGAGAAGGGGCTCCAATACCAGCATCTACCACTACTGGAATAGTAGATTGTTCTATAATGATTTCTAAAAACTCTAAGGTTTTCAATCCTTTATTACTTCCAATAGGTGCTCCTAAAGGCATTACACATTGGGTTCCTACTTCTTCTAATCGTTTACATAAAACCGGATCTGCATGAATATACGGCATCACTACAAATCCCTTTTTTACTAGCTCTTCAGCCGCTTTTAAGGTTTCAATAGGGTCCGGTAATAAATACCTTGGATCTGGATGTATTTCTAATTTTACCCAATTCGTTTCCAAAGCTTCTCTAGACAATTCTGCTGCAAAAACCGCCTCTTTTGCTGTACGAACTCCTGATGTATTTGGTAATAAATTGATTCTTGAATGACTTAAGTGTGATAAAATATCATCTTCTTCATTTTGAACATCTACTCTTTTTAAAGCTACTGTTATCAGTTCACTTTCTGAAGCTAACAAAGCTTCTTTCATTAATTGTGAGGAACTGAATTTTCCTGTTCCTGTAAATAATCGTGAGGTAAATGTTTTATCGGCTATTGTTAAGTTGGTATTCATTGTTACTGATTTATTGTGCTCCTATTTTGTACACTTGTTCGTTAATACTTGGTGCTTTTAAAATTTTGTGAAATGCAGGAATCGAGTTGAAATTTTGTGTAATTGCTCCTGAAACAGCGACTCCATAGACTCCTGTATTAATAATATCAGGTACATTTTCTATAGTAATTCCCCCAATAGCTATGATGGGAGTAGTTGTATTTAACGCTTCTAAGATTACTTGATAACCAGCAGTTCCTAAAACTGGACTTAAATTCTTTTTAGTTTCAGTAAACTGATAAGGACCTAAACCAATATAATCTACTTTTTTCTCTAGTAGAATTTTACAATCTTCTAAAGTATTAGCAGTACCTCCAACAGTAAACCATTTACCTAAATACTCACGAGCTTTTATAGGACACGTATCTGTTTTACCTAAATGAACCCCATCTGCATTGACTTCTTTTGCTACTTTGTAATAATCATTTATAATCAACCTTGTCTGAAAATGGCTGGTAATTTCCCTAGCTTTTTGTGCTGTTTCTAAAATTGTTTTCGGGTCTAGGTTCTTTAATCTAAGTTGCACCCATTCTGCCCCAGAAGCACAAGCTCTTTGAATATTTTCTAAATGCTCTTCTGGAGTTTTTCCTTGAGTTATATAGTGTAGTTTACTTATCATTTTTTTTGTAGTTAGTGTATTAATAGGAGTTAAGGAATTAAGGAGTTAAGGAGTTAAGGAGTTAAGGAGTTAAGTATTAAAATTTATTAAGGATACTCCTACAATACGCATTCAACATTTTACGTACTTCCTCTATTAGTTCTTTTTCTTTGGTAATACTTTTTATATATCCTAAATCTTTAGATAAAATTAAGAAGTAACGACATTCTTCTAGTGATGCTTGTGCTATATTGTAAAACCGTAACTTTTCTTTATTGTTAATTCTTTTATAGCCTTCTGTACTATTTGTTGTTATTGATATTGCTGCTCTTCTATATTGTGATGTTAAACCATACAACTCTTCTTTTGGAAATTGCTTAGACATCTTATACACTTCCAACACAAACTGGTGTCCTTTTTGCCAAACTAGTAAATCTTCGAATGATGTTGTTTTTTTCATATACTTATTTTTTATGGTATCATTTCTGCTCAAACTCTTTACTTTTAAATACTTTAATTACTTATAAGAGTGCTCTCCTAAGAGCGTTTTATTAGAGTTTAAAAATTGTTCTGTATACCATTTGGCATTTATACATGCATCTTCAATAGGAAGTTGTTTGGCTATGTTTGACGCTAAAGCAGAAGACAACACGCAACCGCTTCCATGCTTTTCAAAAACAGTTATAGCTTTCGGTGGAATATTCAGCTGTACTATCTTACTCACTAAGTGAGTTTTTAATTCTCTAATGTTAATATTATAATCTCCATTGTTTGTTCCTTTTAATTTTATTTCTGAATTCCCCTCTAGCTGTTGGTAATAATATACTTCATCCCATCCCCTTTTATCTTCTCTATGTCCACCTTTTAAGTAAATGTTGGTTCTTTCTGAAAGAAACTCAATCGTTTCTTCTATTGATTTATTAGGAAACAACCCATTAATTTCCTCATAATTGGGAGTGATAAAATCACAGTGTTGCAATACTTTTTCAAACACCTCCATATCCTCTTCGGAATGAAAATCAAACCCAGCACTGGCTTTTAAAACAGGATCCAACACTATGTTTATGGATGAATTGTATTTTTTTAGTGTTTGAATAACTTCTAGTAAGATACTCCAAGATTGAATGATTCCTATTTTTACTACTGATATTTCAAAGCGTTCAAATAAGGTTTCTATTTGATTGATGATGGTTTCTTTATCAATCCAAACACAGTCTTTAAAATCAATATCATTTTGAACTGTAACAGCTGTACATACCGATAATCCATATAAACCATGTGCTTCAAAAGTTTTAATATCCGAAGTCAATCCTGCTCCACTTGATGGATCAAAACCTGCAATGGTTAGTATGTATTGTTTTTGTTTCATGTTTCTATACTCTCTTTTTTCCATTGATGAAAAAAGAAACAAAAAAATCTAGTCTTGCCTCCTCTTCGCTTATAAAAGTTCATCCTTTAAGTTAAATGAAAAGAACTCACTCCATTCAAACAGCTTTTCATTTTTAACACTTCTTGTAGTGGATTTTAATGACTTGATTTGACTATGACTTTTCTAATTCAATTGACTTTATTTACTTTAATCAAAAGACTATTTTGTGAATTTTTCATAATGACGTTTGATATTTTTAAAACTTTCAACTGGATTTTCTGCATTCCAAACTCCACCTAAAACTCCTATTCCTTGAAAACCTAATGCTAACGTTTTTTCAATGGTATCGGTATTGATTCCTCCCATACCTATAATCGTTTTATCTATATGATTTACATCAAAACCTCTTCCTTCGTAATCTTTCTTTGAAATGGATGAAAACACCGGACTCAGTAAATGATAATCAAATTCAATATCGCAATTCGCTAAGACTGAAGGTTCGTGAAAAGAACTACTCATCGTTTTTCCCATCATATTTAAACCAATAAAATATTCACTTCCATTCTCTAAAGCATCAATTCTTTTTTGCTCTTGAAAATGAATTCCTTTTAAGTTGAATTCGTTAATGAGTTCATGAAAATAATGTGTAACTATTCTGTCATGATACTTTTCATCTATCTGATTCAAATAAGCTACATGCTCTTCGTAATTCTTGTCTGGTTTTCTGAAATGATAATAGTCCAATCCTTCTTCAAATAATTGATGTAGGATTTCAATTTCATTCGGAATGTCTTTTTCTGGAGCTATGAGAATAATCATATATTAGGGATTAGGTTAAAGGAGTTAGGAATTAGAAATAGTACTATTCTAATTCCTACTCATTTATTTTATTTATAGATAAACTTCTGAACCTTTGTCTTTAAATTCTTTGGATTTCTCCTCCATTCCTTTTGCAAACACCTCATCTCCTTCTACTTTATTTTCAGCTGCAAAATCACGTACTTCCTGAGATATTTTCATAGAACAGAACTTTGGCCCACACATCGAACAAAAGTGTGCTATTTTAGCTCCTTCTGCAGGCAATGTTTCATCGTGATACTCTCTTGCTAATTCTGGATCTAATCCTAAGTTAAATTGATCTTCCCAACGAAACTCAAAACGTGCCTTACTCAACGCATCATCTCTGTGTTGTGCTCCTGGGTGTCCTTTTGCTAAATCAGCTGCATGCGCTGCTAATTTATAAGTAACCACTCCTGTACGTACATCTTCTTTATTGGGTAATCCTAAATGTTCCTTAGGTGTTACATAACACAACATAGCGCAACCAAACCATCCAATCATAGCTGCTCCAATTCCTGAAGTAATATGATCATATCCTGGAGCAATATCCGTGGTTAAAGGCCCTAAAGTATAAAACGGAGCTTCATCACACGCTTCCAATTGTTTATCCATATTTGCTTTAATCATGTGCATTGGTACGTGACCAGGACCTTCAATGAAACACTGTACTTCATGTTTACGTGCTATTTTGGTTAGTTCCCCCAAAGTTTCTAATTCAGCAAATTGAGCTTCATCATTCGCATCAGCGATACAACCTGGACGTAAACCATCTCCTAACGAAAAAGCAACATCATAGGCCTTCATAATTTCACAAATCTCTTCGAAATGAGTATATAAAAAGCTCTCTTTATGATGCGCTAAACACCATTTTGCCATAATAGATCCTCCTCTAGATACAATTCCGGTGATACGTTTTGCCGTCATAGGTACATAACGCAAACGAACTCCTGCATGAATTGTAAAGTAATCTACTCCTTGCTCAGCTTGTTCAATTAAAGTATCTCTAAAAATTTCCCAAGTCAAGTTTTCAGCTATTCCGTTTACCTTTTCTAAAGCTTGATAAATAGGTACAGTTCCTACTGGTACTGGTGAGTTACGGATAATCCACTCACGAGTTTCATGTATATTTTTTCCTGTAGATAAATCCATGATATTATCTGCTCCCCAACGGCATGCCCAAACTGCTTTTTCTACTTCTTCTTCTATGGATGAGGTGGTGGCTGAGTTTCCAATATTCGCATTAATCTTCACCAAGAAATTACGTCCTAAAATCATAGGTTCAGCTTCTGGGTGGTTGATATTTGAAGGAATTACCGCGCGTCCTCTAGCAACTTCTTCTCTTACAAACTCAGGAGTTATTTTTGCTGGAATACTCGCTCCAAAATCTTGCCCTGGATGTTGTTTTGATAAGCGTGTCATTTCATCTATTCGTTGATTTTCACGAATGGCAATGTATTCCATTTCTGGAGTAATGATTCCTTTTTTTGCGTAATGTAACTGTGTTACATTGTGTCCTTTTTTTGCTCGCTTAGGTTTATGCTTTAAGTTAAATCGCAAATGATCTAGACTTTTATCATTCAATCGCTCATTACAATAATCAGAAGTAAATTCATTTAACTCATCCACATCTGCTCTCTCTAAAATCCATTGTTCACGAATGCGTTCTAATCCATTATGAATATTAATTTCTTTTGTTGGATCTGTATAGGGACCTGAAGTATCATATACCGTAATTGGCTCATTGGGAGTTCTTTTTTTAGTCATCGAATCCACCGTATCACTCAATTCGATTTCGCGCATGGCTACTTTTATCTGTGGATGAATGTTTCCTTGAACATATATTTTTTTTGAGTTCGGGAACGGTTGTCTTGTTACACCATCGTGTTTGGGTGCCGTATCTTTTTTCTTCATTTTAGGGTTGCTTGTTTATTGCTGTATAATTTTGTTTGCTGAACATATTATCCTCCTTGTGTAGATGTAATGATTAAGATAGCGTCATTATTTTGGAGGAGTTTTGAAGACCAATCTGATTTTTTAACCACACTACTATTAACAGCAATGGCTATTCCATTCGTTTGAATTTGTAATTTTTCTACCAATTCTTGTAACGTTAATGAGCTTGGAAATTCTTGTGGGTTTTCGTTTACTTTTATTGTTATCATAATTAACCTATTTAAAGTAAACTGTAGAAGAAATTCAGAATTGTTTTATACTAAACAATACCTAAATAAGATTTTACAACTTTTCCCTACGCTGGTGTTAACCATATCAGGTTCAAAGGATATTTCTCAAACTAGTGAACTAGCTACTCCTAAAGTTTACTGCAACAAATATAAGTGTTTATTTTTTCTAAACGATCTCTATAAAAACAAAAAAGCGAACTAATTAGTTCGCTTTTTTGTTTATTTTTTAACCCTATAAGGTTACAACTTTTTTGGTTACTTCTTCAAGTACTTCAAAGGCGGTTTCAGCCATTTTATTTCCTTTCAAATCTAATAACGGATTTACTTCAACAAACTCTACACAAGCTACTTTATTACTTGCCAACAATCCGTTAATTATATCAATGATTTCATGTTGATCAAATCCTTTTGGTACAGGAGTACCTGTTCCATAAGAAATCATATCGCAATCCATTGCATCAACGTCAAACGACACATAAATTACATCGCAATCAGCTAGTTTATCTAAAGCTTCATTTACACAAACCTCTAATCCGCGGTAACGAACCTCTGCAACCCTATAGTTTTTAATCCCATATTTCTCCATTTGTTTGTTTTCTGGCTCTTCTGTGTCACGAACTCCAAAGAATACAATATCTTGAGGTGTTACTTTTTGTCCAAGAGCGCCTATGTTTTTCATACGCTCCCACAATTCAGATGTTTCTCTATCAACGTCGTTAATTTGACAATCTAAATTATCATCTGCAATAGCGGCAGCTAATGGCATCCCGTGAATATTTCCGGATGGTGACGTATAAGGTGAGTGTAAATCTCCATGAGCATCTATCCATACCACCCCCACTCTTTGGGTTGGGTACGCTGCTTTTACACCACTAATTGTGCCTAATGCAGAAGAATGATCACCCGATAAAACTATTGGGAATTTTCCTTCTTGTAAATTTACTTTTACATGATTGCTTAAACGTTTACATTGATTAAAAACACTATCTATTCGTTTAGCGAATGAATTATTTACTTTGTTATAAATAGATTCATTTTCTGTAATCACATCTTCAAAATCAAAAGAGTCAAAGTAATTACTTTTTTTATTAATTGCTGCTATCTCAATAGCGTCAACTCCCATATCAGAACCCCGAGTACCTGCTCCAATATCTGACCTGTTTTTGATAATTTTAATTTCTTTCATCATCAGTTATTTTACATAAAAAAAATGTCATTTAATTGTTTTAAATGACACTTTTTAAATAGTTTATCTCTTGTCTAATTCAACGAATTCCCTTAAATTCTCTCCAACATAAACTTGACGTGGACGACCAATTGGTTCTTTGTTTAAACGCATTTCTCTCCATTGTGCTATCCAACCTGGTAAACGTCCTAAAGCAAACATCACTGTAAACATTTCTACAGGGATTCCCATAGCTCTGTATATAATACCTGAATAGAAATCTACGTTTGGATATAACTTTCTTTCAACAAAATATGGATCATTTAACGCTTCCTGTTCTAATCCTTTTGCTATCTCTAAGATTGGATCCTGAACTCCTAAGTCATTTAGCACTTCATCAGCAGCTTTTTTAATGATTCTTGCTCTTGGATCGAAGTTTTTATATACACGGTGTCCGAATCCCATTAAACGGAAAGGATCGTTTTTATCTTTAGCTTTCGCCATGTATTTTTTTGTATCTCCTCCATCTTCTTTAATTGCTTCTAACATTTCCAATACTGCTTGGTTTGCTCCTCCATGTAAAGGCCCCCATAAAGCTGAAATACCTGCTGATAATGATGCGAATAAGCCTGCATGAGAAGATCCTACAATACGTACTGTAGATGTAGAACAGTTTTGTTCGTGATCTGCATGTAAAATTAACAATTTATCTAGCGCATTCTTTACGATTGGATTTAACTCGTACTCATCATTGGGCTTCTGAAACATCATTGTTAAAATGTTTTCTACATAACCTAACTTACGAGATCCATAGTTTAGTGGTAATCCTTGTTTCTTACGTAAAGTCCAAGCTACTAATACCGGGAATTTCCCCATAATTTTAACAATCGCTTTGTACATGTCTTCTTCTGAGTCAACGTTTACAGAAGATGGATTAAATGCGGTTAATGCAGATGTTAGTGATGATAACACTCCCATTGGATGTGCGTTCTTTGGAAATGCATCAATTATTTTTTTGATGTCATCATCAACAATAGCTTCATCTAAGATGTCTCCATAAAACTTTTCTAATTGTTCCTTAGTTGGTAATTCTCCAAAGATTAAAGCATAAGCAACTTCTAAAAAGTCTGCTTTTTCTGCTAATTCTTCAATTGAGTACCCTCGATATCTTAAAATTCCTTCTTCTCCATTCAAAAATGTTATAGCACTTTGGCATGAACCTGTATTCTTATATCCTGGATCTATGGTTATAACTCCATCCGTGACTCCTCTTAAGGCTTTTATATCAATTGCAGTTTCATTTTCTGTTCCCTTTACTAAAGGAAACTCATACGTATTTTCGCCAATTTGTAATTTTGCTATATCTGACATTTTTTAACTATAATTTTTTATGATTGAAGTGAGTTGCGAAGATACCATTTTTTGGATTATTTTAAAAGAGCAAATGGATAGATTTTTAATATAAAAAAATAATAATTTCTTATTTAAAATCCTTTTAAAAATTAGCTACTTTACTTATATAAAAAACAATTAAAAATTGCAAACCTATTGCTAAACCATAGACTGAGCGGAAAACCATATTATTTGGTGTTTCATTTCCTAAAATAGGCTGTTCAATAGCATAAGAATCATGACCCCAAAAACATTAAAGACAACTCTAAAATCGTCAAAATCTTCTAATTCTATGATGGAAAATTGTATTCCCACCTTATATTCCCTTCTCCTCTTTTATTTTTATATTGTTTGAAACACCTATACTTCTCGTGGTCATAACCTATATATTAACACTTTCATTATTTCTAAAATAATAACGTAACGTTGCTCCTTGCTTTAGCCCTGTGATGATGCTTTGTTATGATTGGTGTTGTATCCCTACCACTGCCCCTAAAGTTAATTTTCTTAGAATAGGGTAATTTATATATTATAAAAGAGTTCGAAAGACAAACGTCGTTTGATTTCTTAAGCCGAAAAATATTCGTCTGTACTAAAATAGTATTGGATTTCACTTGGAAGGGAAGATCCAAATTCAACAGTTTGAATAAGCTTAAGAGCTAACTCAGTTGGGGTCTTTTTTCCTTTAGAAATTTCTTTACCTGTTTGTACCGCATCATCAATACTTATTTGAGCCTTTGAAAGGTAAACTGTAAAGAATAATATAATAAATATGGTTGTTCTTCTTTTCATAGCCTATAACTGTTTAATTTTTTATTTTCTAACTAACAAAAATAGTACCCACATCCAACCAGAAAACTTATGCTAATACACAGCCTCTAAATCAATAAAAACATCACTCTAAGGCTTTTTACAAAAAAAATAACATTGCGATAAAAAATGTTAAATTTTTGTTATTTTTTTATCAATCAAACATCTATACCTATTTTTCAAAAAAATTAATTCAATTCACAAAACCTTTCACAATGAAAAATTTTAAATTTATTATTGCCTTATTATGCATATCCTTTCTTACTGTACAGTGTACACAAGAAGAAAGTAATCTTACAAATGATAATGCACCTACAGGTATCAGTTCACCAAATATGTTAGATGTTAACAACGCTGACCATTACACAGTTGATGGTTTTGGCCCGAACTCTTATTGGGCTGAATACATTGTTAACCAGTCTACTACTAACTTTTTAAAAACACAACACAACAGTGCTGCTAATTTTTTTGGTATGGGGAATGTTCCTTTATATTTAGCAGGTGGAGACGGAACATTTAATGCACTATCTTACTATAATGGCTACATCGTATGGGGAGAAGAATTATTAGCAAGTGCTTTAAGCTATGGTAATGCTGCCATTGCCTATGTTGCGGCGCATGAAATGGGACATCAGGTACAGTTTAGAGACAATACTATACCTAGTGGTAATCACGTTAGTGCTACTGAATTAGAAGCTGATGGATTTGGAGGTTATTTTATCCGAAGAACTTATACAAGTAACTGGAATACTGCTGCTGCTGCTTATAATTTTTCACAAACATTAGCTGGACCTAATGGAAGCTCTCACGGTACTGCTTCTCAAAGAAGATCTGCTTTTAGATTAGGATATTTATTAGGAGACAACGGAACTTACTCTAATAGAAATTTTGACAGCAATTTCTTTTACTACTATGACTATTATGTTGTTGGGGGTAGGTTAAAATCAGAATTAAAAAAACCTGCGTCTATAGAACAAAGTCAGCATGAAAATATTGTAGCTCATTTAGAAGAATTACATAAAATTTACACGGGAGAAATTTCTGAAGAAGAATTCGTAAACTTAAATTAATAAACAACTAAAACAAACGAATTGAATTTGATTTCAAAGGCTGTCCCTTATATGTTAAGACAGCCTTTGTTTTTTTATTTTTATATTACTTAACCTTGATTTGGTTTTTCTTGATTTTCTTCATAATTCTTTTTAAAGCACTATGAATAATAAGGGTTGAATTTTTAGAAAGCGCATAATCATTATCCCTTTCAGAAACAACTAATTTGCCAACTACTGTTTGACTGTATATTATTTCAAACATGTTTAAATCGTAGATACTAAGTGTTACCTCACCAATGTTTTTTGAAAGATCAGTTTGAGAACTTCCTGTTCCTAAAACACCTACTTCATCGGATATATTTTTAGTTCTAATATCAATAAAGTAATCATAACCTGTGCTTTTTTTTATATCTTGTAAAATAGATTTATCAAGACTAGTTGAGATATTACTGGGAATTAATATTCCTTTCGTGTTACTAACTACCAAAAGTCTATTCCCTATAAGCTCAGAAAATCGTTCATTTGCCACTTCAGTTAAACCATCTTTTCTAGTGTTTTTAAAAGAGGTAACATCATTTAACAACCACTTTCCTTTTCTGAAATCTAATCGTGAATTTACATCTCCAGAATGAGTATATTTTACCGAATTGCAAGATGTAATTACAATAGCAACAAGTAATGTGTATAAATATTTCATATTTCTATAAATCAAACCCTAAATTCAATTGCAACATCAATGGAAAATAATAACCGTTACCATTTACATCAAAATAGTATATAGGTCCCATATCAAATAACAAGTGGAAATTTTTACCATATTTACGTTGAATTCCCCATGTAGGTCCTACTGCAAAGTCTAAACCATCAGTTCCGTTAGAATTACCAAATAAAGACGCTCCTCTAGTTAAAACTCTTGCTGAAATAAAGTTCCCTGAATTATTAGTTGTGTTTAAACCTTTGGTTTTACGTTTCTCAAAATTATAAAACCATTTATGCTGTACATCTAAAAAAGGATTAAATGAGGTAATAAACCCAGAGCCTGCTGTATGATCTGTATGTGGATAACTAACACTATAACCAATTCCTGTTCCTATTGAAAGCGTAGATGTATTTCCTGTTGGTATTTCATATTCCACTCCTGGATTTAAGAAATTTACTCTCCAAACACTTTGTGTTTGTTTTTCTTGGCATTTTACTGTCAAAGCTGTAAAGCTTATTAATAGTGTAAAAACAATTTTCCTCATTATTCTTTCTTCTCTTTCTCTTAATTCACAAACTTCAATTCTACGTGCTTTTTTATTTAATAATTAATTCATAGGCAAACATAAATAAAACAAGATAAAACTACATTACCTCACTTTTTTTTAAAAAAACATAAAAAAATGGCAATAATAAAAAAGCCCGTACTTAAGTACGAGCTTTAAAGTTTATTTGTAAAATAATTTATTTTACTTTAAATGCTTTTTCTTGTGGATAATACGCTACATCTGCTAATTCTTCTTCAATACGTAATAATTGATTGTATTTCGCCATACGATCAGAACGTGAAGCAGAACCTGTTTTGATTTGTCCACAGTTTAATGCTACAGCTAAATCTGCAATGGTATTATCTTCGGTTTCTCCTGAACGGTGACTCATTACAGAAGTATATCCTGCATTATGCGCCATGTTTACTGCGGCAATTGTTTCTGTTAAGGTACCTATTTGATTTACTTTTATTAAAATTGAATTGGCAATACCGTTTTCAATACCTTTTGATAAACGCTCAACATTGGTTACAAATAAATCATCTCCCACTAACTGCACTTTATTTCCTACTTTGTCTGTTAACATTTTCCATCCATTCCAATCGTTCTCATCCATTCCATCTTCAATAGAAATAATAGGATACTTTTCACATAACTCAGCTAAATAAGTTGCTTGCTCTTCTGAAGTTCTTACAGCGCCTTTATCTCCTTCAAACTTTGTGTAATCATATTTTCCATCTATATAAAATTCGGCAGAAGCACAATCTAATGCAATCATCACTTCTTCTCCAAATTTATATCCAGCATTCTTAGTTGCTAAAGCAATTGTTTCAATTGCATCCTCAGTTCCTTCTAAAGTTGGAGCAAAACCTCCTTCATCTCCTACAGCTGTAGATAAGTTACGGTCATGCAATACTTTCTTTAAGTTGTGAAAAATTTCAGAACCTACTTGCATTGCTTCAGTAAAATTTTTAGCCTTTACTGGCATAACCATAAATTCTTGGAATGCAATTGGTGCATCTGAATGCGATCCTCCATTGATGATATTCATCATAGGAACTGGTAAGGTGTTTGCTGAAACTCCGCCTACATAACGATATAATGGTAATCCTAATTCATTAGCTGCTGCTTTTGCTGCTGCTAAAGAAACTCCTAAAATAGCATTTGCTCCTAAAACTGATTTGTTCGGAGTTCCATCTAAATCAATCATCAGTTGATCGATCATGTTTTGCTCAAATACAGATACTCCTAATAACTCTTGGGCAATAACTGTGTTAACATTTTCAACCGCTTTTAACACACCTTTCCCCATATAATTAGCACCTCCATCACGTAATTCAACAGCTTCGTGTTCTCCTGTAGAAGCACCAGAAGGTACTGCTGCTCTACCTACAACACCGTTTTCAGTAGTTACATCTACTTCTACAGTTGGATTTCCTCTTGAATCAAAAATTTGACGTGCATGAATGTTTATTATAATACTCATAGTTCTTTATTTTTAATATAGATTCCCGTGAAGTAACAATCACGGGAATTTATTTATGATACTTTTTTGAAATTTATGCTTTTACTTTTTTGATGTTCTCGATAAACTGGTCAAATAAATATTCTGCGTCGTGCGGTCCAGGACTCGCTTCTGGATGGTACTGAACAGAGAATACATTTTTAGACTTCATTCTAATACCTGCTACGGTATGATCATTTAAGTGTACATGAGTTATTTCCACATCTGGATGCGCTTCTGCTTCTTCTCTATTGATAGCGAAACCATGGTTTTGAGAAGTAATTTCTCCCTTACCTGTTAGTAAGTTCTTCACAGGATGATTAATTCCTCTGTGACCATTGTGCATTTTATAAGTAGAAATTCCGTTCGCTAGTGCTATTACCTGATGTCCTAAACAAATACCAAATAACGGTAAATCTTTTTCGATGATTTGTTTTGCTGTTTTTTGAGCTTCTTCTAGAGGCTCTGGGTCTCCAGGTCCGTTAGAAATAAAATATCCATCTGGATTAAAATCACTCATTTGCTCGAAACTAGCATTGTAAGGATATACTTTAACATAAGCTCCTCTTTTTGCTAAGTTTCTTAAAATGTTTTTCTTGATACCAATATCTAAAGCTGATATTTTAATGGGAGCGTTTTCATCACCGACAAAATAAGGTTCTTTAGTTGATACCTTTGAAGCTAATTCTAATCCTTCCATATTAGGAGTATTTGCCAATTGCTTCTTTAATTCGTCTATTTTCTCTACTTCAGTTGAAATAATAGCATTCATAGCTCCATTTTCTCTAATGTAAGATACTAACGCACGTGTGTCAACATCTGAAATAGCTACTAAATTGTGTTTTTCGAACCAGTCGAATAAGTTTCCATCTGAATCTACACGAGAGTGTGTAAAACTAAAGTTACGACAAATTAAGCCTGAAATTTTAATTCCCTCAGATTCTACTTCTTCATTATTAACTCCATAATTACCAATATGAGCGTTGGTAGCTACCATTAATTGTCCGAAGTAAGAAGGATCTGTAAAAATTTCTTGATATCCTGTCATACCTGTATTAAAACAAATTTCTCCTGTTGCGGTTCCTTCTATCCCAATAGATTTACCGTAGAAAATAGTTCCATCTGCTAATAAAACTAATGCTTTTTTACGTGTTTGATATTTCATTTAGTGGTGTTGTGTAATTTGTTTGCAAAAATATATAAAAAAAGGGACAAACATTAAATGTTTATCCCTTTGATATAATTTATAAAAATTCTCATTTTTATTCTTCTTCTTGTGAAGTTTGAGTTTCAACAGCTGCAGCTTCAGCTTTCTTCGCTCCACCACGACGGCTACGACGAGTACTCTTTTTAGCTTTATTTCCTTTTGGATCGTATAACTCGTTGTAATCAACTAATTCTACCATTGCCATTGGAGCGTTATCTCCTTGACGGTTTCCTAATTTGATGATACGAACGTATCCTCCTGGTCTGTCTGCAACTTTTACAGAAATTTCCTTGAATAATTCTGTAACAGCTTCTTTACTACGCAAGTAACTAAATACTACACGACGGTTGTGCGTTGTATCGTCTTTAGATTTTGTAATTAAAGGCTCTACAAACTTACGTAAAGCTTTCGCTTTTGCTTCAGTAGTATTGATTCGCTTGTGCTCTATTAAAGAACAAGCCATGTTAGATAACATCGCTTTTCTATGCGCTGTTTTTCTACCTAAATGATTAAATTTCTTTCCGTGTCTCATGACATTTGGTTTTAGCTCTCATCTTGCTACTACCCTAATTTAGGGGAGCAAAATATGAAAGGTTAATCTTTATCTAATTTGTATTTGCTTAAATCCATTCCGAAACTTAAACCTTTGTTAGCCACTAACTCATCTAATTCAGTTAATGATTTTTTACCAAAGTTTCTGAACTTCATTAAATCGCTTTTGTTGAATGATACTAAGTCTCCTAACGTATCTACTTCTGCAGCTTTTAAACAGTTTAAAGCACGAACAGATAAATCCATATCAACTAATTTCGTCTTTAATAACTGACGCATGTGTAATGATTCTTCATCATATGTTTCAGTTTGTGCGATTTCATCAGCCTCTAAAGTGATACGCTCATCAGAGAATAACATAAAGTGGTGGATTAAAATCTTAGCTGCTTCAGTTAAGGCATCTTTAGGATTGATAGATCCATCAGTATCGATATCGAAAACTAATTTTTCGTAATCGGTCTTTTGCTCTACACGGAAATTCTCAACAGCATATTTAACATTCTTTATTGGAGTGTAAATAGAATCTGTAAAAATTGTTCCTAAAGGAGCACCAGCTCTTTTATTTTCTTCTGCTGGTACAAAACCTCTACCTTTTTCAATGGTAATTTCAGCATTTAACGTCACTGACTTGTCCATGTTACAAATAACTAAATCTGGATTTAGTACTTGAAAACCTGAGATGAACTTTTGTAAGTCACCAGCTGTTAATTGCTCTTGTCCTGATATTGCTATAGAAACTGTTTCTCTATCTGATTCTTCAATTTGCTTCTTAAAACGAACTTGTTTTAAGTTTAAGATAATTTCAGTTACATCCTCTACAACACCTTGGATAGTTGAAAACTCATGATCAACTCCGTCGATACGTAATGATGTAATAGCAAATCCTTCAAGAGATGATAATAATACTCTTCGTAAAGCATTACCCACTGTTAATCCAAAACCTGGTTCAAGAGGTCTGAATTCGAATCTTCCTGAAAAATCAGTAGATTCAATCATAATTACTTTATCAGGCTTTTGAAAATTTAAAATTGCCATATTGTTTTTTCTTCGTTTTAATTGTTATTTAGTTGCGCGGTTTATAAGTGTGAAGAAATACGAATAAACCCTTTGGCCAAATACCAATATGATTAATTTATTACTTAGAGTATAATTCTACGATTAATTGCTCTTTAATGTTTTCAGGAATTTGTAATCTTTCTGGAGCTTTTACAAATGTTCCTGATTTTTGATCAGCATTCCAAGTTAACCACTCGTAAACATTACTGTTAGCTGCTAATGAGTTTTCAATAGCTTCTAAAGATTTAGACTTTTCTCTAACTGCTACTACATCTCCTGCTTTTAAACTGTAAGATGGAATGTTAACGATATCACCGTTTACAGTGATATGACGGTGAGATACTAACTGACGTGCAGCTCTACGTGAATTTGCAACACCTAAACGGTATACTACGTTGTCTAAACGAGATTCACATAATTGTAGTAAAATTTCACCTGTTACTCCTTGAGAAGCTGATGCTTTTTTGAAAAGGTTACGGAACTGACGCTCTAAAATACCGTAAGTATATTTAGCTTTTTGCTTCTCCATTAATTGGATTGCATATTCAGATTTTTTTCCTCTTCTCTTACCTACCCCGTGTTGTCCAGGAGGGTAATTTCTTTTTTCGAAGTTCTTATCGTCTCCGAAAATTGCTTCGCCAAACTTACGAGCAATCTTAGTTTTTGGTCCTGTATATCTTGCCATTTCTAATTAAAATTAGTAGGGATTATGAATTAAGGCGTACTCCTTCGATAATCTTAAGTTCCTACTGTGTTAAAATACTTAATTTATTGCGCACAAAAGTACGCTAAATAAAGTATAAGTTGAAAATTAATTCAACTTATACTCTTCTTCTCTTAGGTGGACGACATCCGTTGTGAGGAATTGGAGTAACATCGATAATTTCAGTTACTTCAATACCAGCGTTGTGGATAGATCTGATTGCAGATTCTCTACCGTTTCCTGGTCCTTTAACATACACCTTTACTTTACGTAAACCTGCTTCTTTAGCAACATTTGCACAATCTTCTGCGGCTAACTGAGCTGCATAAGGAGTGTTCTTTTTAGAACCTCTGAAACCCATTTTCCCTGCAGATGACCAAGAAATAACGTCACCTTTTTTGTTTGTTAAAGAAATAATAATATTGTTGAAAGATGCAGTTACGTGAGCTTCACCAACTGATTCTATTACAACTTTACGTTTTTTTGTTACTTTAGACTTTGCCATAATTCTTTACTATTAGTAAAAAATAATCAATGATTATTTTTTCTTGTTAGCTACAGTTTTTCTCTTACCTTTTCTTGTACGAGAGTTATTCTTTGTTCTTTGTCCACGTAATGGTAAACCAAGTCTGTGACGAATACCTCTTTGACATCCGATATCCATTAAACGTTTGATGCTTAATTGAACTTCAGAACGTAACTCACCTTCAATAGTGTAAGTTCCAACTTGCTCACGAATTGCTGCAATTTGATCATCAGTCCAGTCTTGAACCTTGATGCTTTCATCTATGTTAGCAGCAGCTAAAATCTCTTTAGCTCTACTTCTTCCTATACCAAAGATATAAGTTAAAGCGATAACACCTCTTTTATTCTTTGGAATATCTATACCTGCGATTCTTGCCATATAATTTAGTTTTTAGCTGTTAGCTTTTAGTTGTTAGAATCCTAAACATTTCTATTTCAAACAGATTCATCTAACTACTAATTACTAATGACTAGTGTCTTATTATTATCCTTGTCTTTGTTTAAATCTAGGATTCTTTTTGTTAATTACATATAATCTGCCTTTTCTGCGTACAATTTTGCAGTCGGCACTTCTTTTCTTTAATGATGCTCTTACTTTCATCAGTGTGTGTTTTTAATATCTGTAAGTAATTCTTGCCTTTGATAAATCATACGGACTCATTTCTAACTTTACCTTATCTCCTGGTAATAGTTTTATATAATGCATACGCATTTTTCCTGAAATGTGAGCCGTAACAATATGTCCGTTCTCTAATTCTACTCGAAACATTGCATTTGATAATGCCTCTGTAATGGTTCCGTCTTGTTGAATTGCTGGTTGCTTAGCCATATTATTTTAATGATTTTCTGTTACTGTTCCCTGTTTTCATTAAACCGTCATAACGACTGTTTAATAAATACGAGTTTATTTGCTGAATAGTGTCGATTGCAACTCCTACCATAATAATTAAAGATGTTCCACCATAAAACATTGCCCAGTTTTGAGTAACTCCAAACTTAACAATAACTGCTGGTAATATCGATAAAGCGGCTAAGAACAACGATCCTGGTAATGTAATTTTTGACAATACCGAATCTAAAAAACTAGCTGTTTCTTCACCTGGCTTATATCCTGGAACAAAACCATTACTTCTCTTTAAATCCTCTGCCATTTTATTCGTAGGAATTGTGATGGCTGTATAGAAGTAACTAAAGACAATAATTAATAAAGCAAATATAACGTTATACCATAAACCGTTAATATCAGTCAAACTGTTTAATGCTGGATATTTTTGTCCTAACGCTATTGGTAAAAACATAATAGCTTGTGCAAAAATAATTGGCATTACTCCAGCGGCATTCAGTTTTAAAGGAATGTACTGTCTAGCACCATCAACATCTTTAATATTTGTAACAGCTGTACGACGTGCGTATTGAACGGCTACTTTACGTACTGCGGTAACTAATAATACGGTTAACAAGATTACTACAAACCAAACTATTAATTCGATTAAAATCATCATAATTCCTCCTGCTCCTGCAGTTTGTTTAGAAACTAACTCTTGAATAAATGCTGCTGGGAAATTTGCGATAATACCAACGGTAATTAATAATGAAATTCCATTACCAACTCCTTTATCAGTAATACGCTCTCCTAACCACATTGCAAAAATTGTTCCTGCACTTAAAAGAATGATTGATGACACCCAAAATGTTGCTCCTGTTACTAAGAATGCTTCTTGCGGTAAGCCCATTTGGTTTTGGATTACTCCAATATAGGTTGGTGCTTGAAACAATGTAATAGCAATCGTAAGCCATCTTGTTATTTGCGTAATCTTCTTACGTCCACTTTCTCCATCTTTTTGTAATTTTTGCAAATATGGTACCGCAATACCCATTAGCTGAACTACAATAGATGCAGAAATATAAGGCATTATACCAAGTGCCATTACTGACGCTCTAGCAAATGCCCCACCTGTAAATGCGTTTAATAAACCTAAAAGTCCACTGTCAGTACTGTCTTTTAATGCTGATAACTGAGTAGGATCAATTCCTGGTAATGGAACTGCTGCCATAAAACGGTAAACAGCGATTAAACCTAAGGTTAAAAGTAATTTTTCTTTTAACTCTTCAATCTTCCAAATGTCTTTTAAAGTATTTATAAAATTCATCATTTACAATTCTTATAATGTTACTGCTTCACCTCCTGCTGCTTCGATAGCTGCTTTAGCTGATGCTGTAAATTTATGTACAGTTATATTTAATTTAGCCTTTAACTCTCCACCACCTAATATTTTAACTAAGTCGTTTTTACGAGCCAATCTGTTTTCTACTAAAACATCTAAATTAACTGTATCTGTTATCTTTCCGTTATCTACTAATGACTGTAACTTGTCTAAATTTACACCAACATATTCTTTACGATTAATGTTAGTGAAACCAAATTTAGGCACACGTCTTTGAAGAGGCATTTGTCCTCCTTCAAATCCTATTTTACGAGAATAACCAGAACGAGATTTAGCTCCTTTATGTCCTCTTGTAGAGGTACCTCCGTGACCAGAACCTTCTCCACGAGCGATTCTTTTACCGCTTTTTGTAGATCCTGCTGCTGGTTTTAAGTTGTGTAAACTCATCTTTATATTGTCTTATTTAATTTCTTCTACAGAAACTAAGTGTGAAACTTTACTTACCATACCCAAAATTGTAGCTGATGCATCATGCTCTACAGTTTGGTTCATTTTACGTAAACCTAACGCCTCTAACGTTCTTTTTTGATTTTTAAGGCGACCGATTTGACTTTTTACTTGTGTAATTCTAATTTTACTCATCGTCTTAAATTTTAACCGTTAAAAACTTTCTCTAAAGAGATACCTCTTTGCTTAGCAATAGTTGCAGCACTACGTAATTGTAATAAAGCGTCAAAGGTTGCTTTTACAACGTTGTGTGGGTTAGATGATCCTTGAGATTTTGATAATACGTCTTTAATACCTACAGCTTCTAATACTAAACGTACAGCACCTCCGGCAATAACCCCGGTACCGTGTGAAGCAGGCTTGATGAATACTTTTGCTCCACCAAATTTACCTTTTTGTTCGTGTGGTAATGTTCCTTCTAAAATAGGAATACGTACTAAATTTTTCTTTGCATCTTCTACTGCCTTTGCAATTGCAGAAGAAACATCTTTAGATTTTCCTAATCCGTGACCTACAACTCCGTTCCCATCTCCTACTACTACGATAGCAGAGAATCCGAATGCTCTACCTCCTTTAGTTACTTTGGTAACACGTTGTACACCAACTAATTTATCTACAAGCTCTAATCCGCTTGGTTTTACTCTTTCTACGTTTTTATATCCTAACATAATATAATTTCTTAAAATTTTAAACCAGCTTCTCTTGCAGCGTCTGCTAATACTTTAACTCTTCCGTGGTATAAATATCCGTTACGGTCAAAAGCAACAGTATCAACACCAGCCTTTACAGCTTTTTCAGCAATAGCTTTACCTACAGCTGTAGCCGCTTCTGCTTTAGAACTAGATGTAATTTCTTTATCTCTTGATGATGCAGATGCTAATGTAATTCCTGCAACGTCATCAATTAACTGAGCATAGATTTCTTTGTTACTTCTAAAAACTGATAACCTTGGTTTTTCAGCTGTACCTGTAACAATCTTTCTAATTCTATGCTTAATTCGTTGTCTTCTTTCAAGCTTTGATAATGCCATAATAATTTCTCTTATTTATTATGCAGATTTACCTGCTTTTCTTCTTAATACTTCTCCTACAAACTTAATTCCTTTTCCTTTGTAAGGCTCTGGCTTACGGAATGAACGAATTTTTGCTGCAACTTGACCAACTAATTGTTTGTCATGTGAAGTTAACTTTACGATTGGATTTTTACCTTTTTCAGATACTGTTTCAACCTTAACTTCTGGAGCTAAATCTATTACAATATTGTGAGAGAAACCTAAGGCTAAATCTAATTTTTGACCTTGGTTAGATGCTCTATAACCAACACCTACTAACTCTAACTCTTTAGTAAAACCTTTGCTTACTCCTTCAACCATATTATTGATTAAAGCACGGTATAAACCATGTGCAGCTCTATGATCTTTACTATCTGATGGCCTTTCTAAAGTAATAGTACCATCTTCAACTTTTACAGTAATATCAGACTTAATTTCTTGAGTTAACTCTCCTAATTTTCCTTTTACTGTAACCACATTTTCGTCTACTTTTACTTCAACACCTTGTGGCAATGCGATTGGATTCTTTCCTATTCTACTCATCTTACAAAATGTTTTTAGTAAACGTAACACAATACTTCTCCACCAACGTTCTCTTGTCTTGCTTTTTTGTTTGTCATTACACCTTTTGATGTAGAAACAATTGCAATCCCTAATCCGTTTAATACTCTTGGCATTTCTTTAGCGCCAACGTATCTACGTAAACCTGGTGTTGAAATTCTTTGAATCTTTCTGATTACTGATTCTTTCGTATCACGATCGTATTTTAACGCTATCTTAATAGTTCCTTGTACTTTATCGTCATTGAACTGATAACTTAAAATGTAACCTTGATCGAACAAAATTTTCGTCATTTCCTTCTTCAACTTTGAAGCAGGAACTTCAACTACTCTGTGATTTGCTGCAATAGCATTTCTCACACGAGTAAGAAAATCCGCGATTGGATCTGTATACATAGTTAATTAATTTTCGGTTTTGGTTTTTAGCACCCTTATCTTATCAATACGCATACTAAACCTGAAACCAGTTAATACTTATTTAATTGTTTTTTGAGTAAAATCTCGTAGGCATTATACTGTTTAATCAGTATTTACTTACAAGGCATAATTTACCCTATAAAAACAGTGTGCAAATATACGTAAAGTTTTCAAAAAAAAAAGAGATTTTTCAATTATCGATTTGACAATTAATTTATTGCTAAATTTTAATCGCTTTCTTCAGGATTTAAATAGTAGTTATCTTTTACTTTTTTACAGTCATATTTTTCATTCCAAAGAAAAATCTTATCCTCTTAAACGGATAAATTATCAATACATATATTAACGAAATCACAACTAGTGAAACACTAAAAAGAAGTGTCATTTTGTTAAAAATAGATGCGTTAATCTTCAAAATATAATAACCTAGCGCAATAATAATTGTTTGATGCAGCATATAAAAAGGATAAATAGCTTCGTTTAGTTTACTTAATACAAAGCTATTATTGTTCAAATATTTTTGACCATAACCTAATGTGCAAAGAATTACGGACCAAGCTACTAAACCACAAACCAAATACCAGAGATTCCATCGTTGTTCTAAAGAAATATAAGGTGAGATAATATCAGATGGTAAGAAATAATAAAAGTAAAACACAACAGTTGAAGCGAATGCCACATACAAATACTTTCTTCTGTTACTATAAATAGTTAACCAAAGAACTTCCATACTCGCTATAAAAATACCACTTACAAAAAAGAAACCATAATATAAAGTTGAAGAAAGATTAAAAATACTTTTTGAATCACTAGGAAAATAATACTTCCCTATTACTTTCAGAATTATCAAAACTATACACCAAGAAAAAACACCATACTTAAAAGTTAGTTTAATAAGTATTGATTTAAATCTTTTACTCTTAGAAGACCTGACAAAAACAATCAAAGGGATTACGAAAAGAGACAACCAAAAAAGATTTTCAATAAACCAAAGATGGTTTACATCTAATCGAGACACAATACTAAAGTAACTTTCAAAAAATGAATTATGCTCATCATGATTTTCAAAATAGGTTTGTGGAGGAATTAATACCAATACACCAAAAATTAATGGAATTAATAATCGTAGACTTCGTTCTTTTACAAAGTGAAACCAGTGTCTTTTCGAAAAGGCAAAAATAGTTCCTACTCCTGAAATTAAGAACAGTAATGGTAAACGAAACTGTTCAAAAAAAACCATAAGATCATCAAGTAATTTACTTGATTCTTCATTCATAATATAAAAATCGTCACCATTAAAAGGCATGCAAACATGATGAACAAAAACAGTAAGAACTGAAATTACACATAACCAATCTAAATCGTATCGTCTTTTAGTTTTCATAAATATTTAATTATATCTGTACGAAACTAGCTACGATTTAGGTGTATGCAACAGGTTATTTAAGAATTGGGACGACTAACAAAAGAAATGTTATGAGTAACAAGCTAAGATTTTAAACCATTTAATTGAGCTTCAAACTTTGAAATCATAGACCTTGAAACCGGAACAATTTCAGTATGGTTTTTTAATACTATTTTATAGCCTTATGTATTTCCTTTAATCAATGCTATTTTATTCAAGTTTACAAGAAAAGAACGATGTGTTTTACAAATAAATGCAAATTCGGATAATTGGTTTTCTAAACTTTTCAATGTTAATCTCTTTAAAGACTTACCATCAGACAAGAAAATCTCTGTATAGTTTTTGTCGGATTTAGCATATAAAAAATCACTTAAGGTTAAGTCAAAATCATCACTCTTTACTGAAGTTATAATTTTTATAGTCTCATCTTCATTATGCGGTACAAATAATAAATGATGAGTTAAATTTCTACTACGCTTGTTATAGATATTCTTTAATCTCTCAATATTTACTGAAGTTATAATGAACAACAATAAACTTCCAACCAACAAGGTATTTCTTATTTCCTCAACTAAATAACTGAATGACCAATTATCGTCTTTATCATAAATAACATCCCTGATAAGAAATTGTCCTACACCAATAATGATTAGAAGAATTAATAAAAATAATAGTTCATATTTAACTAACCAATCATCACTTTTACTTCGAAACCCATTTAAAACTAAAACTAATATTAAAAAAACTATAAATGAAGCTAATGAGTGAATAAGAGAGATTATAAAGTAAGGATATTTTAGCTCTTGAAAATTAACTTCAAATGGCTCAAATAAAAAACTAAATACTGTAGAGAGTATTAAGATTACCATACCTAATACCAAAGCATTTTTGAAATTATAGTAATAGGGGTATTGATTGTTTAAAAACTTATTCACTTTATTCTTACTTTTCATGCAAAATAAAAAAAGGTGCACAAACAACATGTTGTACACCTTTTTTATATTGTAATAACTGATATACTACCAGCTTGCTTTCTTTACTCCTGGAATTAATCCTTGGTTAGCCATTTCACGGAAAGTAACACGTGAAATTCCGAACTGACGCATATATCCCTTAGGACGTCCAGTTAGCTTACAACGATTGTGCATTCTAATTGGTGATGCGTTTTTTGGTAACTTTTGTAATGCTTCATAGTCTCCAGCTTCTTTTAAAGCTTTTCTCTTTTCTGCATATTTAGCAACCATTTTAGCTCTTTTGCGCTCACGCGCTTTCATTGATTCTTTAGCCATCTTATTAATTCTTTTTAAATGGTAATCCTAATTCTCCTAATAATGATTTAGCTTCTTTATCAGTACTTGCAGATGTTACAAAAGTAATATCCATACCACTAATTTTTTTCACTTGATCAATATTAATCTCTGGGTAGATGATTTGTTCAGTAATTCCTAAATTGTAATTACCTCTACCATCAAAACCATTTGCTTTGATACCGTTAAAGTCTCTTACACGTGGTAAAGAAGCGGTAACTAATCTATCTAAAAATTCGTACATTTTATCTCCTCTTAACGTAACTTTTGCTCCAATAGGCATTCCTTTACGTAATTTGAAGTTTGCAACGTCTTTCTTAGAAATGGTAGGTACTGCTTTCTGACCAGTAATCGTAGTTAACTCATCAATAGCATATTCTATTAATTTCTTATCTGCTATAGCTGCACCAACACCTTTACTTACAACTATTTTTTGTAATTTAGGTACTTGCATTACATTGCTATAACCAAATTCATCAGTAAGAGCTTTGATAACTCTGCTCTTGTACTCTTCTCTTAATCTTGGTACGTAACTCATTGTTATATTGCTTTATCTGATTTTTTTGATACTCTTACTTTTTTATCTCCTTCCACTTTATATCCAACTCTTACAGCTTCCCCGTTTTCGGTTAAAGCTACGTTTGATATGTGTAATGGAGCTTCTTTCTTTACAATTCCACCTTGAGGATTAGCAGCACTTGGCTTAGTGTGTTTAGACACCATGTTTACACCTTCTACTACTACTCTATCCTTGTCTTTAAGAATTTGTAAAACTTTTCCTTCAGATCCTTTGTGATCTCCTGCTATAACTTTAACAGTATCTCCTGATTTAATTTTAAATTTTTTCATTTTAAAATCTGATTTTATAACACCTCAGGTGCTAATGATACTATTTTCATAAATTGTTTCTCACGTAATTCACGAGCCACAGGTCCGAATACACGAGTACCTCTCATTTCCTCTGAAGGATTTAAAAGTACACAAGCATTGTCATCAAATCTGATATATGATCCGTCTTTACGTCTAACTTCTTTCTTAGTACGAACAACAACTGCACGAGATACTTGACCTTTCTTTACAGTTCCGTTAGGAGTTGCAGATTTAACTGAAACTACAATTTTATCTCCAACGCTAGCGTAACGCTTTTTTGTTCCTCCTAAAACTCTAATCACTAAAACTTCTTTTGCTCCAGTGTTATCTGCGACTTTTAATCTTGATTCTGTCTGTAACATATTATTTAGCTCTTTCTAGGATTTCTACTAATCTCCAACGCTTAGATTTACTCATAGGACGTGTTTCCATGATCCTTACAGTATCTCCTTCGTTGCAATCGTTATTCTCGTCATGTGCAACGTACTTCTTAGTCTTTAATACGAACTTTCCGTACATTGGGTGCTTTACTCTTTTTACCTCGTTTACAACGATAGATTTCTCCATCTTGTTACTAGATACTACACCGATTCTCTCTTTTCTAAGATTTCTTTTTTCCATCTTTAAAACTGACTAGAATTATTGTAATTCTCTTTTAGTTAACTCTGTAGCAATTCTTGCTACAGTTTTTCTTAAGCTACGTAACTCTAATGGGTTTTCCAATGGAGTTATGGCGTGTGCCATCTTAAGATCAGTATAATTTTTCTTCAACGCCCCTAGCTTTTCTTGTAAGTCAGCTGTTGATAATTCTTTAATTTCTGATTGTTTCATGATCTAATAGAATTAAGCGTTATAATCAAAATCTCTTGCTATTACAAACTTCGTTTTCACAGGAAGTTTCTGCGCTGCTAAACGTAAAGCTTCTTTTGCTATTTCCATTGGTACTCCACCAATTTCAAACAAAATTCTACCTGGTTTTACAACTGCTACAAAGTGGTCTGGTGCTCCTTTACCTTTACCCATACGTACCTCTAACGGTTTCTTTGTTATTGGTTTGTCTGGGAAAATTTTAATCCAAAGTTGCCCCTCTCTTTTCATATAACGAGTTGCCGCAATACGAGCTGCCTCAATTTGACGAGAGGTAAGTAAGTTCTGGTCTAATGATTTGATACCAAACATTCCGTTAGAAAGTTGAGTACCTCTACCAGAGTTACCTTTCATATTTCCTTTCGCCTTCTGTACCTTACGGTATTTTACTCTTTTTGGCTGTAACATTGTTAATTTCTTTTAAAAATTATTTTCTTCTGCGAGGTTGACGTTTACCACCACCTTTGTTTCCACTACCTTTTTGCTTAGATAGTCCAACTAATGGAGATAATTCACGTTTTCCATAAACCTCACCTTTCATAATCCATACTTTCACACCGATTCTTCCGTATGTAGTATGTGCTTCAACAAGTGCATAATCGATATCTGCTCTGAAGGTAGAAAGAGGAATTCTTCCTTCTTTGTAATGCTCAGAACGTGCCATTTCAGCTCCGTTTAAACGACCTGATAATTGCACTTTAATTCCTTCAGCATTCATTCTCATTGCAGCAGCAATTGCCATTTTAGTAGCTCGCTTATAAGAAATTCTGTTTTCGATTTGACGTGCGATACTAGCAGCAACTAATTTTGCATCTAATTCTGGACGTTTGATTTCGAAAATATTGATTTGAACTTCTTTACCTGTAATTTTCTTAAGCTCTTCTTTTAACTTGTCTACCTCTTGACCTCCTTTACCAATAATGATACCTGGACGTGCAGTAGTGATAGTAACGGTTACAAGTTTTAAAGTACGCTCAATAATAACTCTAGATACACTTGCTTTAGATAATCTAGCATATAAATACTTTCTTATCTTATCATCTTCAGCAATCTTATCTCCGTAGTCATTTCCACCATACCAGTTAGATTCCCATCCTCTGATAATTCCTAAACGATTTCCTATTGGATTTGTCTTTTGTCCCATTTCTACTTTGATTAATTACTGTTATTTTTAGTTCCTAACTCTAAAGTTACGTGATTAGAACGCTTACGAATTCTGTGTGCACGACCTTGTGGAGCTGGTCTTAACCTTTTTAACATACCTGCGCTATCAACACAAATTGATTTTACGTATAATCCAGCATCTTCAATACTTGCATCTTCATTTTTAGCTTGCCAGTTAGCAATTGCTGATAATAATAACTTTTCTAAGTTACGTGATGCTTCTTTTGAACTGAACTTTAAGATTTGTAAAGCTTTTTCTACTTCTACTCCTCTTACTAAATCTGCTACCAAGCGCATTTTTCTTGGTGATGTAGGACAATTAGTTAACTTAGCGAAAGCTCTTGACTTTCTAGCTTCTTTTAACTGTGTTGCCATGTTATGTTTACGACTTCCCATAATTTCCTACTATTTTTTACCTTTATTTTTTGCACCAGCGTGTCCTCTAAATGAGCGTGTTGGTGAAAATTCGCCTAATTTATGACCTACCATGTTTTCAGTAACGTAAACTGGCACAAACTGACGTCCGTTGTGAACTGCAATTGTTTGTCCTACGAAATCAGGAGTAATCATACTTGCTCTAGACCAAGTTTTGATAACTGACTTACTACCTGCTTCTACGTTAGCTAACACTTTTTTCTCTAATTTATAGTGAACGTAAGGTCCTTTTTTTAATGATCTTGCCATGGTTTATTATTTCTTTCTACGTTCTACGATATACTTATTACTAGCTTTGGTCTTTGATCTAGTTTTATATCCTTTAGCAGGAATACCGTTTCTAGATCTTGGATGCCCTCCAGAAGAACGTCCTTCACCACCTCCCATTGGGTGATCAACAGGGTTCATTCTTACTGCGTTTGTTCTTGGTCTTCTTCCTAACCATCTACTTCTACCTGCTTTACCTGAAACTAATAATTGGTGGTCTGAATTAGACACTACTCCAACTGTAGCCATACAAGTTAATAAGATAAGTCTTGTTTCACCAGAAGGTAATTTAACTGTTGCATATTTTCCTTCTTTAGCAACTAACTGAGCAAAAGCTCCTGCAGAACGAGCCATCACAGCTCCTTGACCTGGGTGTAATTCAATACAAGAAATGGTAGTTCCTAAAGGAATTTCGCTTAAATACATAGCGTTCCCTACTTCTGGAGCTACTTCCTTTCCTGAAATAATTGTTTGCCCTACTTTTAATCCGTTTTGCGCAATTACATAACGTTTTTCACCATCAGCATAACTAACTAATGCAATAAATGCAGTACGGTTTGGATCGTACTCAATAGTTTTTACTGTTGCAGGAATACCTTGCTTATCTCTTTTAAAATCGATAATACGGTATTTTTGTTTATGACCTCCACCGATGTTACGTGTAGTCATTCTACCCTGGTTGTTTCGACCTCCAGATCGTTTTTTCGGAGCTAATAAAGATTTCTCCGGCTTATCAGTAGTAATGGTGTCGAACCCATTTACAACTCTAAAACGCTGACCTGGTGTTATTGGTTTTAATTTTCTAACTGACATTCTGTCTTTTCTTAAAGATTGTTATAAAAATCAATAGTTTCTCCTTCAGCTAACTGAACGATTGCTTTCTTGTATCCACTTGTTAACCCAGTAACTAAACCTTTTTTAGTGTATTTAGTTTTTCTTTGTGCTGGATAATTCATTGTTTTTACAGATTCAATCGCTACACCATAAGCAGCTTCTACAGCTCCTTTGATTTCTAATTTGTTAGCTTTCTTATTTACAACAAATGTATAACGGTTGTTTAACTCGCTATCATTTGTAGCTTTTTCTGTAATAATAGGTTTAATTAAAATACTCATCTTCTTCCCTATTTACTTAAATTAGACTCAATTCCTTCTAGAGAGCTCTCAGCAATTACCACTGTATTAGCATTTAAAACGCTGTATGTGTTAATACCTGAAGCATCTACTACTTTAGAACCTTTTAAGTTACGAGATGATAAGTAAACATTTTTACTTTCTTCACCTAATACGAATAAAGACTTTTTAGTGTCTAATTCTAAAGCTTTTAAAACATTGATAAACTCTTTAGTTTTTGGAGCTTCAAAATTGAAGTCTTCAACAACTACTAAATTGTTTTCTTTCGCTTGAATACTTAAAGCCGATTTACGTGCTAAACGCTTTAAGTTTTTATTTAACTTAAAAGAATAACTTCTTGGTCTAGGACCGAATATACGTCCTCCACCTCTAAAAACAGGAGATTTGATACTTCCTGCACGAGCTGTACCAGTTCCTTTTTGTTTTTTAATCTTTCTTGTACTACCAGCAATCTCAGCTCTTTCTTTCGATTTATGAGTACCTTGTCTTTGATTAGCCAAATACTGCTTAACATCTAAATAAATCGCGTGATCATTTGGCTCAATTCCGAATACCTCGCTAGAAAGTTCAACTTTTCTACCAGTATCTTTTCCTGTAATATCTAATACTGCTACTTTCATTATTTCTCGATAGTTACATAAGAGTTTTTGTGACCAGGAATTGCTCCTTTTACAACGATAAGATTCTTATCTGCAACCACTTTTAAAACTCTTAAATTTTGAACTTTTACTTTGTCTCCACCCATACGACCTGCCATACGCATTCCTTTGAATACTCTTGCAGGGTATGATGCTGCACCAATTGAACCTGGAGCTCTTAAACGGTTATGTTGACCGTGAGTTGCTTGTCCAACCCCGCCAAAACCATGACGTTTAACAACACCTTGAAAACCTTTACCTTTAGAAACCCCTGATACATCAACGAATTCTCCTTCAGCAAAGTGTTCAACAGTAATTGAGTCACCTAATTTGTACTCACCTTCGAATCCTTGGAATTCAACGACTTTTCTTTTAGCAGATGTACCAGCTTTTTTAAAGTGACCATCTAAAGCTTTGTTAGAGCTTTTTGCTTTTTTGTCATCGAAACCAAGTTGTAACGCGTTATAGCCGTCAACCTCTTCGGTTCTGACTTGGGTAACAACGCAAGGACCTGCTTCGATTACTGTACAAGGAATATTTTTCCCGTTTTCATCGAATAAGCTGGTCATTCCTACTTTTCTTCCTATTAACCCAGACATATTTGTTAATTTTCAGACGATTAGATATTTTTATCCAGCGCGTCTATTAATAAAATAATTTTTGAAACAAATGTTTCCTTTTTTTCCTTTGTGTTTTCAAAAAAAAAGAGCGAAAACACCTTCACTCTATGAATTTGTTTTTACCGTTTTTCCTTCGCGAAACCCTCAGGACATGTTATTTCTGAATACATTCCAGAAATTTAAACACCCCGAAACCAAAATTTCGGTGTGCAAAAGTATAAAAAACTTTCGGCTTAACAAAATTAAACCGAAAGTTATTGATTTACTTATACTTTAATCTCAACTTCAACTCCACTTGGTAACTCAAGTTTCATTAGCGCATCAATAGTTTTTGAAGAAGAACTATAAATATCTAACAATCTTTTGTAAGCAGATAATTGAAATTGCTCTCTTGATTTTTTGTTTACGTGTGGTGAACGTAATACTGTAAAAATCTTTTTATTTGTTGGTAAAGGAATTGGTCCGTTTACTACAGCACCAGTACTCTTTACTGTCTTTACGATTTTTTCAGCAGACTTGTCTACTAAATTATAATCGTAAGACTTTAACTTTATTCTAATTTTTTGACTCATCTTAATTAACCTTTAGCGTTTGCGATTACTTCTTCTGAAATGTTACTTGGAGTTTCTGCATAGTGAGAGAATTCCATTGTAGAAGTTGCTCTACCTGAAGATAATGTTCTTAAAGCAGTAACATATCCAAACATTTCTGATAAAGGAACGATAGCTTTTACTACTTTAGATCCAGCACGATCGCTCATATCGTTTACTTGTCCTCTTCTTCTGTTTAAGTCTCCAACGATGTCTCCCATGTTCTCCTCAGGAGTTAACACTTCTAATTTCATCATTGGCTCCATAATTACAGCTCTTGCAGCTTTAGCAGCAGCTTTATAACCTAATTTCGCAGCTAATTCGAATGATAATTGATCAGAATCTACAGGGTGGAAAGATCCATCCTTTAAAGTAATCTTCATCGAATCCATTTCGTAACCAGCTAAAGGACCATTTTTCATTGCTTCTTTGAATCCTTTCTCTACAGAAGGTACAAATTCTTTAGGAACGTTACCTCCCTTAATAATAGATTCAAATTGTAATCCTGTTACACCTTCTTCTGCAGGCTCCATTGTAAATACAATATCTGCAAACTTTCCACGTCCTCCAGATTGCTTTTTATAAACCTCTCTGTGATCTGCCGTAGCTGTTAATGCTTCTTTATATTCTACTTGTGGTTGCCCTTGATTTACTTCAACCTTAAACTCACGTTTTAAACGATCTACAATAATATCTAAGTGTAACTCACCCATTCCTGAGATTACAGTTTGTCCTGAAGCCTCATCTGTTTTCACTGTAAATGTTGGGTCTTCTTCAGCTAATTTTGCTAAAGCCATACCTAACTTATCTACGTCTGCCTTAGTTTTTGGCTCAACAGCGATACCAATTACTGGATCTGGGAAGTCCATCGATTCTAAAACTATTGGATTCTTTTCATCTGATAAGGTATCTCCAGTTTTAATATCTTTAAATCCTACAGCAGCTCCAATATCACCAGCTTCAATAAAATCGATAGCGTTTTGCTTATTAGAGTGCATTTGGTAAATACGTGAAATACGTTCTTTTTTGCCTGAACGGTTGTTTAACACATAAGAACCAGCGTCTAAACGACCAGAATAAGCACGGAAGAATGCTAAACGTCCTACGAAAGGATCGGTAGCAATTTTAAATGCTAAAGCCGAAAATGGCGCTTTTGCATCTGGCTTACGAGTTTCTTCCTCTCCAGTATCAGGGTTAGTACCAATGATATTATCTCTATCAACAGGAGAAGGTAAATAACGACATACAGCATCTAATAAAAACTGAACCCCTTTATTTTTGAATGAAGACCCACATACCATAGGAATGATAGACATATCCATTACAGCAGCTCTTAGTGCAGCATGCACTTCTTCTTCTGTAATTGAATCTTCATCTTCCATGTATTTCTCTAACAAGTTTTCGTCATAAGCAGCAACCTCTTCGATTAACTTACCACGTAACTCACGAGCTTCTTCTTTTAATTCTTCTGGAATATCTACAACATCAAAAGTAGATCCGTAGTTATCATCATGCCATACAATTGCACGGTTTTTCACTAAATCTACAATTCCTTTAAAATCTGCCTCATCACCAATATTTAATACAATTGGCACTGCGTTAGACTTTAACATATCCTTTACTTGCTGACAAACTGCTAAAAAGTTCGCTCCTTGACGGTCCATTTTGTTAACGAAACCGATACGAGGTACTTTGTAGTTATCTGCCAAACGCCAGTTAGTTTCAGATTGTGGCTCAACTCCGTCTACTGCAGAGAATAAGAACACTAATCCATCTAATACACGTAACGAACGGTTTACCTCTACGGTAAAATCAACGTGACCTGGAGTATCAATAATATTAAAATGGTATCCTTTAGCATCAGCAGTAGGCTTTCCATTTTCCGTTGGGAATTGCCATGTACAAGTTGTAGCCGCAGAAGTAATAGTAATACCTCTTTCAGCTTCTTGCTCCATCCAGTCCATCGTAGAAGCTCCATCGTGAACTTCTCCAATTTTATGAGATACTCCCGTATAGAAAAGGATACGCTCCGTTGTTGTTGTTTTACCAGCATCAATATGAGCAGCAATACCGATATTTCTTGTATATTTTAAATCTCTTGCCATTTCTTATTAAAATCTAAAGTGTGAGAATGCTTTATTTGCTTCAGCCATCTTGTGAGTATCTACTCTTTTCTTAACAGCAGCACCTTCTTCTTTCGCAGCAGCTAAAATCTCAGCAGCCAAACGTTGTGCCATTGTTTTTTCATTACGCTTACGCGCATAAGAGATCATCCATTTAATCGCCATAGAAACCTTACGGTCTGGACGAATTTGCATTGGAATTTGGAACGTTGCTCCACCAACACGGCGAGAACGAACTTCCACGTGAGGCATCACGTTAGATAAACCATCTTTCCACACTTCTAAAGCCGACTTTTCTTCGTCAGTTTTCTTTTCATTTACGATATCCATTGCATCGTAAAACACTTTGAACGCTACAGATTTCTTACCGTCCCACATTAAGTTATTCACAAAACGTGTAACTAATTGATCATTGAATCTAGGATCCGGTAACAAAACTCTTTTTTTAGCTCTTCTTTTCCTCATGTCTTTACATTAAAAAAGTTACTAATTATTTTTTACTTTTTGTCTTTTGGGCGTTTTGCACCGTACTTAGATCTACGTTGGGTTCTACCCTCAACTCCTGCAGTATCTAATGCTCCACGTACCACGTGATATTTAACACCTGGTAAATCTTTTACCCTTCCACCTCTAACTAATACTATCGAGTGCTCTTGCAAGTTGTGTCCCTCTCCTGGAATATACGCGTTGATTTCGTTACCATTTGTTAACCTCACCCTTGCTACCTTACGCATTGCTGAGTTAGGTTTCTTAGGTGTAGTGGTATACACACGCGTACAAACTCCACGTCTTTGTGGACATGCTTGTAAAGCAGCCGATTTACTCTTCTTAGTTATTTTGGCTCTTCCTTTACGAACTAATTGTTGAATAGTTGGCATACTAAATTATTACTTGTTTTTAATTTGTACTTAAATTACTCTAATTTTAAGAGTGTGCAAATGTACGATAATTTTCTATTTATTCAAATATCAATAAGTTATTTTTAAAATCTCCACAAAAAAAACCTTAAAATCAATCCTCCCACATTATTCCACCCTTCTATTTACACCTAAATCAGTAAGGCTTTAAAAAAAACAAACAAACTACCACATATATGTTAAAAAAATAAACATTCCCCAAAACAAAAGACACAACAATGAATTTTAAACCAAAAACAAATATCTAATTTTAAAATATTCCAATATTTTTAGAACATTTTAACAAATACCTTGTTTTTTTAAGTTTTATTTATGACTTTTGACTCAATTAATTCAAATAATTACATAATGAAAACAAAGTTTAATGGAATTTTAACGCTACTCCTAGCGTTAATTGTGCAAATATCCTTTGCACAAGAAAAAACAATTTCAGGTACAGTTTCTGATGGAACAGGACCCTTACCTGGAGTTAATGTATTAATAAAAGGTACCACGACTGGTGTAGAAACTGATTTTGATGGAAAGTTCTCTATCAAAGCAAAAACTGGCGATGTACTTGTTTTTAGTTTTGTAGGAATGAAAACTGTTGAAAAATCAGTTGGAACTTCCAACACTTTTAACATCACTATGGCTAGTGATAATGTACTTGATGAAGTTGTAGTGACTTCTTTAGGTATAAAAAGAGAGAAAAAATCACTTGGTTACGCATCACAAGAAGTAGGTGGTAAAGAAGTATCTACTGTTAAACTTAACAACGTTGTTAACTCTTTAAGTGGTAAAGTAAGCGGTGTTCAAATTAAAGCCAACAACAACTTTGGTGGATCTGCAAACTTCTTAATTCGTGGTGTAAGCTCATTCACAGGAAACAACCAACCTTTATTTGTTATTGACGGTATTCCAATGTCTAACAGAATTAACAACTCTGCAAGACAATCAGGTGGTAGTAAAGGTTACGACTACGGTAACGCAGCTTCAGATATCAACCCTGATGACGTTGAATCTATCAACATTTTAAAAGGTGCTGCTGCATCTGCTATTTATGGTTCACGTGGTGCTAACGGTGTAGTAATCATTACAACTAAAAAAGGAAAACAAGGAAAATCTAAAATTTCTATTAACTCAAGTACTACAATAGGAACTATAGACAAGAGTACTTTCTTAGAGTACCAAGATGAATATGGTGCTGGTTACGGACCATACTACGGAAGTACTGGATACTTTGAAGACATTGATGCCAACGGTGATGGGATAGCTGATTTAGTTGTTCCAACGTATGACGATGCTTCTTATGGTGCTCCATTAGACGGTAGACTAGTATACCAATGGGATGCTTTTGTTCCTGAACACAGAAATTACCAAAAAGCAACTCCTTATGTAGCAGGTAAAGCAACTCCTGCTGAATTTTTTGAAACTGCTTTTCAATACAATAATTCTGTTTCTTTTACAGGAGGTAATGAAAGAAGTACGTATAGATTAGGATATACTAATTACGATGCAACAGGTATGTTACCTAATTCAAAAATCAACAAAAATACTTTTAATGTTAATGGTACATTAAAAGTATCAGATAAATTCAATGTTGGTTCTAATGCTACCTTTATTGCACAAAGAACAAGAGGAAGAAACTCTACTGGTTATAGCGACAACTTAATGTCTCAATTTAGACAATGGTGGCAAGTAAATGTTGATGTAGATGAACTTAAACAAATCTACAATCAAACAGGAAAAAACTACTCTTGGAACAGTGAAGCTGGATTACCTACTTCAGGAGTATCTGGTGGGTCTGCATTACAGCCACACTATTGGGATAACCCATATTGGACACGTTATAAAAACTTCCAAACAGACAGAAGAAACCGTTTCGTAGGAAACGTTAACGCTACCTACTCTGTAACTGATTGGTTAGATGCAACAGTAAAAGCATCTGTAGATACTTATTCTGAATTAAGAGAAGAAAGAAGAGCTAATGGCTCAGTAGCAACTCCGTTTGGTATTTTAGGAGATGATGAAGCTTCTGGATATGACAGAATCGACATACGTTTTTCTGAATACAACTACGACTTCATGCTTAACTTCAATAAAGATTTAACTGAAGACCTGACATTAACAGGTGTATTAGGTATGAACATAAGAAGAGATAGCTACGACTACTTACACCAATCAACTGCTGGTGGTTTAACTATCCCTGGATTATATTCTTTAAGCAACTCTGCTAACCCAAATCCAAAACCTGTTGAAACTTTATCTAAAAAAGCTGTAAACGGTTATTACGTACAAGCTAACTTAGGCTACAAAGACATGCTTTTCTTAGACTTTACAGATCGTTATGACATATCTTCTGCTTTACCTGCTAAACACAATGGATACAACTATTTCGCAGTAAGTTCTAGTTTCATCTTTTCTGAATTTTTAAAAGATGCTACTTGGCTTAGCTTTGGTAAGATTAGAGGAGGTTATGCAGAGGTTGGTAACGACTTACCTGCTAATAATATTTTTGACACATACACAGTTTTAAATAACTTTGGTAGCTCAGCTTTATTCTCTTTCCCAGGAACAAAACAAAACGCCGACTTAGTTCCTGAAAGAACTAATGAAATAGAGTTTGGTTTAGAAACAAGACTTTTCAACAGCAGATTAGGATTTGACTTTACATGGTATAGAAAAAGAACTGAAGATCAGTTAATGCCAGTATCTACAACAACAGCAACAGGTTTCTCTCAAAGATGGGTTAACGCTGGTACTATGCAAAACAAAGGGTTTGAGCTTGGACTAAAAGCAACCCCTGTTTCTACTGATAATTTCAAATGGGATATCGGTGTAAACTGGGCTAAAAATGAAAACTCGGTTATTGAACTATACGGAGATCAAACAAACTTAGTATTGAACTCATTCCAAGGAGGTATTTCTATCAATGCTACTATTGGTCAACCTTACGGAACAATTAGAGGTACAGGATTTAAATACCACGACAACGGTCAGAAGATCGTAGATTCTAATGGATATTACAAAGCTGTAGCAGACCAAGTTATTGGTAACATCAACCCAGATTGGACTGGAGGTATCACAAACACGTTTACCTACAAAGACTTATCTTTAAACTTCTTGATTGATATTCAAAAAGGAGGTGATGTTTACTCTTTAGATACGCACTACGGACAAGGTACTGGTTTACCTTACTACACTGCTGGTTTAAACGAATTAGGAAATCCTAAAAGAGACCCTGTTTCAGCTGGTGGAGGTATCTTAAACGAAGGTGTATTAGAAGATGGTACTCCTAATACTACAAGAGCCCCTGCTGATTATTACGGAGGTGCATACTACTGGGGTAATGCTGACAGAAACCCTGCAGCTTTAACTATTTATGACGCTTCTTATGTAAAGTTACGTGAATTAGCTCTTACCTATAAACTACCTGTAGATAATTTATTTAATGGAGCTATAAGCAATGCGAACCTATCTTTAATCGGTAGAAACTTATGGATTATTCATAAAAACGTTCCTTTTGCTGATCCAGAATCAGGTTTAGGTGCAGGTAATGCTCAAGGTTATTTATCTGGTTCTTTCCCTACTTTAAGAACAATAGGTTTAAACTTAAACTTTGAATTTTAAAATAAAATAGAATGAAAAAATATATAATATCAGCTATCAGTTTATTCCTTGTTTTTACTTCATGTGAAGTAGATGAAGGCTTAAACATAGACACGAAAAGTCCAACTACAGTTCCTGCTAGTGGTTTATTTACCAACGGTACTAGAAACATGTTTGACTTGATGAACTCAACGAGTGTAAATAATAATGTTTTTAGACTTTACGCTCAATACTTTGCTCAAACAACATACCCAGATGAAAGCCAGTACAACCAAGTAACAAGAAATATTGGAGGAAGCATTTGGAATACTATGTACAGAGATGTTTTACAAGATTTAAAAGGTGCTAAAGAACTAGCCACTAAGGAAGCAGAAGGAGATCAAGTAGCCTTACAAGACTTGCCAGCAAAACTTGCTCAAATTGATTTTGTTCAAGTATATGCTTACTCTGTATTGGTTGATACATTTGGTAACGTGCCTTATACCGAAGCTTTAGACACAAATAACCCAACACCTGTATACGATGATGCCGCTACTATTTATACCGACTTATTAACTAGACTCGATAATGTAATAAGCGACATAAATACTGGTAATGGATTTGAAGCTACACAAGACCCTATTTACCAAGGAGACATGTCTAAATGGCTAAAAGCAGCTGTATCTTTAAAGTTAAGATTAGCAATGCGTTTAGCAGATAGCAATGCTACATTATCACAGCAAAAAGCTGAAGAAGCTGCCTCTGCAAGCCTTATCTTAGCGAATGCTGATAACTTTGGTATTAAGTACTTAGAAGCGGCTCCTAACACAAATCCTTTATGGACTGATTTAGTACAAAGTGGACGTACTGATTATATCGCTGCAAACACTCTTGTTGACGCAATGAACCCATTAAACGACCCTAGATTAGGATCTTATTTCGAACAATTAGGTGGTGTTTATGTGGGTGGTACTTACGGTAGTGCTAACTCTCCAACTGGGGGTTCAGCTATTTCTGACTTAATGAAAACTCCAGACTTACCAGGTAACATCATAACTGCTGCTGAAGTAAACTTTTTATTAGCAGAAGCTGCAGCTAGAGGGTATACAGTTTCTAATACTACTGAAGCTTACTACAATGAAGGAATTACACAATCTATCTTAGAGTGGCAAGGTTCAGCAACTGATGCTACAACGTATTTAGCTCAGGCAAGTGTAGCTTATCCAACAGCTGCCGGAGACTGGAAACAAAAAATTGCTACTCAAAAATGGATTGCAATGTATAACAATGGTTTTGAAGGATGGACAACTTGGAGAATATTTGATGCTCCAACTTTAAATGCTCCTGCAGGAATGAGCCTTAGCGACATTCCTACAAGATTTACTTACCCTGTAGTTCAGGCACAGCTTAACAACGAAAATAACGCTGCTGCTGGAGCCGCTATTGGTGGTAATTTCAAAACAACAAAGTTATTCTGGGATTTAAACTAAAAAATAACCCGCTAAAAATTAAGCTGTTAGTTTGCAAACTAACAGCTTTTTTTTTATCTTTAGTTTTTAAAATTGACTTTGTAATTAATCCCTGTTTTTATCCTAAACTTAAATATTCTTATAAAAGACCTCCATACTATAAACTAACCAAAACAGTTTTATTTCATTTTAAATCAAAAGACTGATTAACTCACAAAAACAAAAAACTTAACTATTAAATAATCACATATGAAAAAAGTAATTGCTATTCTAGTTTTAATAATATCTCAATTCTCTTTGTTTTCTCAAACAAAAAATTGGAACACATCTGCTGGTACTAACCCAAGAAGCCTAAATTTTAAAAATGGTGTTTTTAATAATAACATGGAATATTTTGCCATGGCAAAGGTTTCAGACAAAAATAGCACCGACTATTACAAAAATGCAACTGGCCAATATTACCTCAGCAAAGATTGGGAAAAATGTCGAGTAGTTACCAAAGACAATAAAGATTATGTTTTCAATACTTGTAACTACAACATATATGACAAAAGGTTTGAATATATTATAGACAACACAACCTTCTTTTTAAAAAAAGATCAGGTATCCTCTGTTTTTATCAATAAAATGAAGTTTGAACCATCAACACTGAAAATTGAGAACGATAATAACTATTATCGACTTATATACGCCTTTAACAATAACCTTAAACTTATAGAACTTTACAAGCTAAAGAAAAAAAGCATTCCCTCTTCATCTAGTTTAGGATTGTATGTTAATAAGGTAGAAAAGAAAGTTAAAAAATTTATACTAAAAAATGATGAACTTATTCTTTTACCTAAGTCTAAAAAGAAAATATTAAGCTTGCTTGGTAAAAAATATGAGAAAGAAAAACACAAAAAACTAAATATTAACAAAGAAGAAGATCTTATCACACTAATAAAGTCATAAAATCGCACCTAAATTTAAACGAATATATAGTTACTGAGTACGTTGTTTTATTTTTCTTGTACTAACTAAGGCAACTATGATTCCTTTAATATTTTTTAATTCCTTAAGAAAAGGTACACTTTTATAGTAATATCTTCTTATAAAACCACAAGTGTTATTAATATCTATTCTAAAAATGAACTTCTTTTGTGTTAAAAAATTGTTTATTTAAGATATATTTATGATTTTAGCGCTTAATTAATTCAAATAATTACATAATGAGAACAAAGTTTAATGGAATTTTAACGCTTCTTTTGGCGTTAATTGTGCAAATATCCTTTGCACAAGAGAGAACGATTTCAGGTACTGTTTCAGATGAATCTGGTCCATTACCGGGGGTTACGATTTTAAAAGAAGGTACTACACAAGGTACTGAAACAGATTTTGATGGAAATTATTCTATTCAAGCAAAGACAGGAGATATTCTTGTTTTCAGTTTTGTTGGTATGAAAACTACCAAAAGAACTGTTGGAGCTTCAAATCAAATTAATATTGTATTAGAAACAGACAATTTACTAGAAGAGGTAGTTGTTGTAGGTTATGGTACCACAACTAAAAAAGCTTATGCTGGTACAGCTGCTGTTATTGATACAGAAAACCTTGAAGCTAAATCATTTTCAAACGTATCTCAAGCTTTAGCGGGTGAGGTTGCTGGTGTAACTGTAATTAACACATCTGGTCAACCAGGTACCGTTGGTACAGTTCGTATTCGTGGATATGGTTCTCCTTTAGGAAACAGAAGTCCTTTATACGTTATTGACGGTGTTGCATTAGGTAGTCAATTTAACTTAAACTCAATCAACCCTGCAGATATTAAAAGTACTACTGTTTTAAAAGATGCAACGGCAACGGCTATTTATGGGTCGAGAGGAGCTAATGGAGTTATCTTAATTACTACTAAGTCTGGAACTTCTTCGGCTGAATCATCTTACATTGAAGCTGATGTAAAAACAGGGGTTAACTTTCAGTCTATAGCTAGATATGATGTTGTTCAAAGCCCAGAAAAATATATTGGTTTAGTATGGGAAGGATTATACAACAGAGGTGTTGGTGCAGGAGAAGCTGATCCAGTAGCCTATGCTAATGGATTATTATTGTCTGATAATGGTATTGGTTCTGGTTACAACATGTGGGATGCTGCAACTGCGGCTGACTTAATTGACCCAAGTACGAGAACTGTAAGACAAGGAGTTAACAGATTATTCACTCCTGAAAAATTTGCTGATGAGGCTTTTGGTACTGGAATCAGAACTGAAGCCAACTTAAGATTAGGTGGTGGTTCAGAGAAATCTAAGTACTTCTTCTCTATGGGATATTTAGATGACGCTGGGTACTCTATAAACTCTGATTATAACAGAATCACTACTAGATTAAACTTAACTTCTGATATCAAAGATTGGTTAGAAGTAGGGGTTAACATGGGATATGCTTATTCAGAAACTAATAACAACGGACAAACTGTTGGTTCAGAGAACTTATTTGAGTTTGCTGATAAAATGGCTCCAATTTATCCAGTTTTTGCTAGATACCCTAATACTGGTGACTTAATCCCAGATCCTGTTTATGGAGGTGCTCAATACGATTATGGTACGCCAACGGGTACTACCAATGGTTTTACAAGAGCAAGACCTAACGCAAACTTATTAAACCCTATCGGTTCGGCTGTTTTAGATATTAACAGAGCTGAAACTCATGCCTTAAATGGTAATGTTAATGCTAAATTTAAATTATCAGATGAGTTCACTTTTGAAACTAGATATGGTGGACAGTATTCATTTGATAGATTTGCTTCTGCTGATAACCATGTATATGGTACAGGAGCTAATAATAATGGAAACTTATTCTTGAGAGATCGTATCAGATGGTCTCAAACATTCACACAGTTATTACGTTTTGAGAAATCTTTTGGAGATCATAATTTCGATGCTTTAGTTGCACATGAAACTTTTGAATACAGATTTGAAGAATCTGGTCAAAATAAACAAGAAGTTATTGTTCCTGGTTTATTAAACTTAGATAACTACTTAATCTCTGCTAGTCCTGCTTATGGTTATAAAAATGGTTCTGCTATAGAATCTTACTTTGGTCAGGTAAACTATAACTACTTAAACAAATATTACTTAACTGGTTCATTAAGAACTGATGGTTCTTCTCGTTTCATTAAAGATAAGTGGGGTGTATTTGGTTCTGTAGGTGCTTCTTGGGTAATTAGTGAAGAGGACTTTATGTCTAACAGTATTTTCTCTTACTTAAAAGCTAAAGTTTCTTGGGGTGTTACTGGTGATCAAGATGGTGCTGATGCAACTGACGCATTTAATGTGTTTGGTTCAGACGTTGCAGGTGGTAGACTAGCATTATTCGAAACTACACCTGGTAGAGATGAGTTAACTTGGGAAACTTCAAGAATGTTACAAGGAGGTATTGAAGCTTCTTTAGGTAACTATTTAGACGCTAATTTTGATTACTATAGAAAAAATACAGATAACCTTTTCTTTAACCAAAGAGTTGGTCCTTCTGCTGGATTTTCTTCAATCTTAGTAAATGATGGTGAATTATTAAACGAAGGTTTTGAATTTGATGTTACAGGTCACATTATTAACAAACAAGATTTTAAATTAGATTTATCTGTTAATGGAGAAATCTTAAATAACGAGTTTGTTACGTTACCATTAGACCCTACAACTGGTAAGCAAAAAATCATTGATGAAAACTCTAGTTTAGATGGTGCTTATGCATATGCTCCTGGAAGATCTATGTTTGATTTCTATATGAGAGAATGGGCTGGTGTTGATCCTGCTGATGGTGCTCCAATGTGGTACCAATACTATGATGATAAAAATGATAACGGTGTCTTAGATGCTGGTGAAGGAGATTTTTCAACTCTTGAAAATGGAGACGCTTCTTCTACAAGTTCATTATATGAGTATGAGAAGTTATCTTCAAATACGAATATTAAAAGACAAGTTACCAAGACTTATGCTGATGCAACTCAAGTATACTTAAACAAGTCTTTTATTCCAGACTTAAGAGGTTCTTTTAGATTATCAGGTAAAGTTAAAAGCTTTGACTTCTCTACTCAGTTTACTTATAGCTTAGGTGGATATGCTTACGATGGTCAATATGCTGAATTAATGAGTGATCGTTTTGGTGCCGCTGGTAATAATTTTCATAGAGATATATTTAACAGATGGCAACAACCAGGAGATGTTACTGACGTTCCTGCTTTAACAGATAACTTTATTACAAACGGTACATCTCAATCTTCTAGATTTATTACTAGTACAGATTATATTGCTTTAAACAATGCTAGAGTTGGTTATACAGTTCCAAGTAAGTTTATGGGAGAATCTGGAATTGACAATATCAATATCTGGGTTTCTGGAGATAACTTGTACTTAAATAGTGCAAGAAAAGGATTTAATCCAAGTGTAAGAGAAAATGGTAGTTCTGCTAGACGAATTTATGCTCCAGCAACAACCGTTACTTTGGGGGTAAGAGTTAAATTTTAAAAAATTTACAAAATGAAAAAAATATTAAATATAACTTTATTAGCAGCAGCTTTAAGCATCTCTTTTAGTTGTAGCGATGAATTATTACAAAACAATGGAGTTTCAGGTGAATCTCAGCCTACTGATGAATTCACTAATGCTCAATTAGAGCAAGGAGCTTTAACAAACGAAGAAATACCAGCAGCATTCATTACTGGTATATATGCCCAAATGTTCCAAACTGGTACAGGTGGTACTAACTTGAACCATGATGATTTTGGTCAAAAGGGATATGATATTTACGGAGATATGCTTTGTGGTGACATGGCTTTAAGTGTAAGTACTTATGGTTGGTACCGTTCAGAAATCACTGAATTTCAAGCTCCTTTAGACTTCACTAGAGGTAGAAACAGAATGGTATGGAGATATTACTACAGACTTGTTAGATCTGCTAACAACGTAATTCAAACTTTAGGAGGTAATGATTTTACTCCTGAGACTGATTTTAACAAGCATGCAATGGGACAAGCTTTAGTAATGAGAGCACACTCTTATTTCTACTTGACTCAATATTTCCAAAAAGAATATAATGCAACTGAAGAGATTTTACCTTTATACATTGAACCTATCGGATCTAATCTTCCAAAATCTACTGCTTCTGAAGTATATGATTTAATGGAGAAAGACTTAACAGATGCTATTACTTTATTAAATGGATTTAATAGAACTGATAAAGTTCAAGTTAACCAAGATATTGCTAAAATGATGTTAGCTTATGTTCTTGGTGCTAAAGGAGGTAGAGATGCAGAAGTAGCTACATTAACTCAACAAGTTATTAACTCAGGAAACTATACAATGTTAGCTTCAGGTGAAGTTACTAACGGTTTTAGTGACTACGCCTCTCCAAGTTGGATGTGGGGTGTAGATCTTACTGAGACAAACGAACTAGATTTAGTTTCTTGGTGGGGGCAAATTGATGCTTTCTCATATAGTTATGCTTGGGCTGGAGATTATAAAGCTATTGATTCTGACTTATATGCTGCTATCCCTAATGACGATACTAGAAAAGGTCAATTCTACAATGTTTCAACTAGTGGAAGATACTTACAGCCATTATTCAAGTTTTTTGCTTCTAGCGAAATTGGAGGTACATCAAGAACTGTAACTGCTGACTACGTATACATGCGTATTGAAGAAGCTTACTTATTAAATGCTGAAGCAAATGCAAAGAGTGGTGCTGAAGGAGCTGCTAGAACATCTTTAAAAGCTTTAGTGGAAAGAAGAGTTCCTGATGCTTCTTATATCGATGGATTAACTGGTCAAGCTTTATTAGATGAAATTTACTTACAAACTCGTATAGAATTATGGGGTGAAGGTAAGAGTTTCTTAGCAATGAAGCGCTTCAAAGCTACCACTTCAAGAGGTGCTAACCACCTTTCTTTTGTAGGTGAAGCTATACCATACAATGATGAGAGAATGCAATTTGAGATTCCTTTAGATGAGATTCAAAACAATCCATTTATCTCAAACCAAAACCAATAAACAACTTTTTTTAAAAGCCACTAATCCTAATAGGGTTAGTGGTTTTTTTATTTCTCAAACCAATAACTATAAAACTCAATAATTATGAAAAACATAAAATTACTATTTCTAGCTATAGCTGCTAGCTTTTCTTTAACTAGTTGTGAAGACGAGGTTGAACCTCTAAATACGAACTACATTACTTTTAGCAAACCTTCTTATTCTACAGGTGTTGATGTTGGTTCTACTACTACTTATGATGTGACCATTTACACAGCTAATCTCACTAGTTCTGATAGAACTTTTACTGTTTCTGTAGATATGGAGGCTACTAATGCTGATGCTGGTTCTTATACTGTACCTAGCTCAATAACTATTCCTGCAAATCAAAATGAGGCTACATTACCTGTTCAATTATCTGATGTTAATCTTGGTATTGGAGTTAATAAATTAGTTTTAAACTTTGGTACTGAAGCTGGACTTTCAAACGGTGGCTCAACAACAATTAATTACATACAAAATTGTACTGAAATAACAGGAACATTAGATATTGTTTTTGATGGATACGGTAATGAAACTAGTTGGGAAATTTTAGACTCATTAGGAGGTGTTGTTGCCTCTGCTGATTTAGGAACATATAGTGAAGGACAAGCTTCTGCCTCTATACCAGTAACACTATGTGCTGGAAGAAACTTTACCTTTGTTATTAATGATGACTACGGTGATGGTTTAAGCTATCCTGCAAATGGTACGTATACACTTACTATAGGGGGTGTTGTTAAGGCTTCAGGTGGAGGAGATTTTGGTTCTTCTGAATCTACAGACTTTGACACTAACTAATAGTTAAGTTATTTTAAAATAAAAAAACCACCTCACTTGAGGTGGTTTTTTTATACCACAAAATCAACTACATTTGCAGTATGGAACAAAACACAAACATTTTTGGTATTAGAGCCATTATAGAAGCCATAGAAAGTGGTGCTTCTATTAACAAAGTATATCTTCAAAAAGGCTTAAGAGGTGATTTATTTTTTCAATTAGACAAACTTCTTAAAAAAAACAAAATATCTACTAGTGTAGTTCCTACTGAAAAACTTGATCGCTTATCTAAGCATAATAATCACCAAGGTGCAGTAGCCAAAATTTCTCCAATAGAATTTTGTGATTTAGAAAGTTTAATAGAAGAAACTTTAAATGCTAAAACTACTCCTCTTTTCTTATTACTAGACCAAATTTCTGATGTAAGAAATTTTGGTGCAATTATTAGAACTGCTGAATGCACTGGTGTTAACGGAATTATCATCCAAAAAAGCGGCAGTGCTCCTGTAAATGCTGAAACTATTAAAACTTCTGCTGGTGCTGCATTCAAAGTACCTATCTGTAAAGTAGATCATATTAAAGATGCTATTTTTCAATTGAAAGCCGCTGATATTAAATTAGCTGCTGCAACTGAAAAGACAGAATCTTCTATTTTTGATGTCGATTTCAATCAACCCATAGCTATCGTAATGGGATCTGAACACAAAGGTGTAAGTAATTCTGTGTTAAAAATGGTGGATTACAAGGCTAAACTACCTCTTTTAGGAGAAATAGAATCGTTGAATGTTTCAGTAGCCTGTGGTGCTTTTTTATATGAAACAGTAAGACAACGCTTATAAGTTAAGAATCCTGCTTTTAGCAGGTTTTTTTATTCTTCCTCTTTGTAAACATAGTTATACCTTATTTCTTGTAACTCTACTTCTTCTTCAATTGGTGGTATATAATTTCCATGTTCATCAAACATCTCATCAAACTCCGTTTTAGAAAACTCAAACTTTTCTCTTACGATTCCTTTTCTTCTATACAATAAAGAAAGAACAAAACCGGTTATTAATCCAGATAAATGCCCTTCCCAAGACATTCCTTCTTTTATTGGAAGTACATACCACACCATACTTCCATATAAAAAAATGGTAATAAAAGAAACAGCTACTAATCTGTAATTCCTTTTTATAATTCCACTAAAAAGCACAAAGCTAAAAAGTAAATATACTATGCCACTTGCTCCAATATGATATGACTCTCTAGCGATGATCCAAGTTAATAATCCAGTCACAAGCCCTCCATATATCAAAACTTTTGCTGCTACTTTAGTATAAAAATAAAAAAGGCATGCAGAGAGCACAAATAAGGGAACAGAATTGTTAAAAAGATGATTGGTATCACTATGTATAAAAGGCGAGCAAAAAACCCCTTTTAAACCACTAAAATTTCTTGGAAATATTCCTAATTTATTAAAATTCCATCCAACTTTTATTTCCAACCAGTAAACAAACCATATTGTAAAAACAAATAGTAGAGGAATGGTAAAAACAGCCGGAGAAAATTTTAAATGTTCTTCAGTTTTCATACAATTGAAAGTAACAAAAATAAATCCAAAGTAGCATTTCTGAAGTTCTGTCATAAATCTTTGTTATTTTTACATTATGAATCAACCTTTGGCAGAAAGAATCCGTCCACAAAATTTAACTGATTATATCAGTCAACAGCATCTAGTAGGTGAAAATGGTATTTTAACCAATCATATAAAACAGGGAATTATTCCTTCTTTAATTTTATGGGGACCTCCAGGAATTGGTAAAACAACCCTAGCAAATATTATTGCAAATGAATCTGGACGTCCATTTTATACTTTAAGTGCTATTAGCTCTGGCGTAAAAGACGTTCGTGAAGTAATTGAAAAAGCGAAGAAAAGCGGTGGACTCTTTACACAGAAAAACCCAATTTTATTTATTGATGAAATTCATCGTTTTAGTAAATCACAACAAGATTCTTTATTAGGAGCTGTAGAAAAAGGCTGGGTAACTTTAGTTGGTGCTACTACTGAAAACCCTAGTTTTGAAGTAATACCTGCCCTACTCTCTCGCTGTCAGGTGTATATTTTAAATTCTTTTGATAAAAATGATTTAATTGCCCTATTGCATAGAGCTATGGAGAGAGATGAAATTATTTCTCAAAAAAAAATCAGTTTGAAAGAAACAGATGCACTACTGCAAGTTTCTGGAGGTGATGCTCGAAAGCTCTTAAATATTTTTGAGTTATTAGTTGCCGCTGAGGATAAAATCGAAGTTACCAATGAATTGGTACTATCTAAAATTCAGAAAAATACCGTTCGATATGATAAAACTGGTGAACAACATTATGATATTATTTCTGCCTTTATAAAGTCTATAAGAGGTAGTGATCCCAACGCTGCTGTTTATTGGTTAGCTAGGATGATTGAAGGAGGAGAAGATGTGAAGTTTATTGCTCGTAGAATGCTTATTGCTGCTTCTGAAGATATTGGTAACGCTAATCCCACAGCGTTGATTTTGGCCAACAATACATTTCAAGCTGTTTCTGTTATTGGCTATCCAGAATCTCGGATTATTTTGAGTCAGTGTGCTGTATATTTAGCGAATTCAGCAAAAAGTAATGCCTCGTATATTGCAATAGGTGAAGCACAAAATTTGGTCAAAACTACAGGAGATTTATCAGTTCCCTTACACTTAAGAAACGCCCCTACCAAATTGATGAAAGATTTAGCATATGGAAAGGAATACCTTTATTCACATAACTATGCGGGAAATTTTATAAATCAAGAATTCTTACCAGAGGAAATTAAAAACACAAAACTATACGAACCGGGTAACAATGCAAGGGAAAATCAGTTCAGAGAATTACTAAAAAAACGTTGGAAAGATAAATACAATTATTAAAAAAAGAGAGTTAGGCAACTCTCTTTTTGTATTTTCAATTAAAACTTTATTTGATATTTCTTAGTCGTTTTTATACCGTTCTTATAACATTCTACATACCAAGAATCTCCATTTTTGTATAAGATTCCGTTTTTATCTTCAATCACAAATACGTTTTTCACATTAGTTTCTAATACTTTGTAAACAACTTCTGGTTTGATATTTACTAACTGAAACCCATTAATTATAGATTGAGCATATAATGTGCTTTCTGAAGTCTTTTTTTCTTCAAGATCAATGTTTTTAGGCTCCATAACTTCAACAGTAGGAGCTAACTGAACTTTTTCTTTACTTTTTACTATATCTACATCTTTTGAAGGAGTATACTTATACTGTAGCTCTCGTATAGACTTAAATGCATTACGAATGGCTTCGTGATATGCTTTTTTATATTCCTTCTCTTTACTTTTACCCATTTGAGATCTGAATACTACTTTATTATAACAATCTCTTAGTTCTACAATGTTTTTTGTTATAAACATACCCGAATCATCTTTAACAACACCTGTCAATGCCAAACATCTATTATCTACTACATCTGCTGGTAAGCTTTCATCTTCTAAAAAAGCTGTAAACCCATATTTATTAAATAAGAATTTTGTTAATGAGCTTATTTGGTATTTATCTCTTCCTTTCACAAAATCAAACTTAGTAGGTACTATAACGTACTTATAGTTATGAATAGGTTTTTGAGCAAAACATGTGGTTGTTATAAATAATGCTATAAAAAGTATTTTTTTCATTCTATTCTATTTATTAAGTGTAATTGTTCTATTTGTTTATAAACATTTCTTTAATTCTGTCAGGGTAGCTACTTGTTGAATTTCTTTTGCTTTTTTTTCTTTTGAAAAGTGTATTGCCCACATTCCAGCATTTATGGCTCCTAACACGTCCGCTTCATAACTATCTCCAATCATTACTGATTGTTGGGCCTCTGCTCCTGCCTTATGTAGTGCAAATTCAAAAACTTTGGGGTTGGGTTTTTTAACCCCAACGCACTCAGAAGTAATTATTTGTTTGAAAAATTGATGAATTCCCGATTTTTTTAATTTTAAGTTCTGTATTTCTTTAAAACCGTTTGTAATAATATGCAAATGATACTTCTTTTCTAAATACTGTAACACCTCTATCGCCCCTTCAAACAAGTAGTTATAATTCGGTAAATAACAAATATAATCTTCTGATATTTCGCTAATTAAACCATCTGAAATTGTATAATTTAAACAATCAAATGTTTCTTTTAACCTACGATATCTTAATTCTGATTTTTCTATTCTATCCTCTCTGTACAGTCTCCAATACTTTAAATTTACAGGAACATACGCTTCTAAAAACTCATCTATTGCAATGATTATTTTTTTTTCTTTAAAAATTTGTTCAAATGTAAGTTTAGAATTCCTATCAAAATCCCATAGTGTATGATCTAGATCAAAAAACAAATGTTGTATTCCTTTTTCTTCGTTATACATTACTTACTATTTTAAGTGTTGAATTGTATAACCTACTCCATCCCCTCCATCTTAAATAGTTACTCAAACTTTCATTATGGAACACTGTAATAAAAGTACCATTTACTGATTTTACCTCATTTTTTAAATCCCTAACTTTTCCTAAAGACTGTTTAGGTGTTAGCTTCATATAATCGTTTAATGTTGCATCCATTAGTGCAAAAGGGAATATTTTTAAAGGGGTTTGAATTTCAAAATCTAAGTCATAAAAATAAAATGGAGTACAAGTGCTGGCACGAAATCCTACATGTGTTGCATATCCCATTGAGTAGTCTTCCTCTATTTCTAAATCTATTAATTGTTGATAGGTTTCGGGTAGCGATACTCGTAAATAATGTTGTCTTGAACGCTTGATAGGCATATTGGTTATTGTTTCTAAACGTTCTTTTTCTTTTTTTAACATTACAGAATCATTCATGGTGTAATATGAAGGGTGCAACCCTACCCTAGCATAATCAACCATGTCTTTTATTAGTAATTTAAATTTTCTTTTGGAAGCAGACACATTGGTATCAAATGTTGTGTAATCGCCTATGAGAAAGAAAAAAATAGTTTTCACATCATGGGTTCTCTTCAACTCAAGAATTTTCTGAAAGGTATCGAAAGGGTCTTTTTTAATATTAAAAAGTACAGCAAATCGATCCCAAATAGTAAAAACCTTTAATTGGGAAACATCTTTTAAAAAGCCACCTATTGTTCTTACAAAACTTTTATGTCTATATGCGTAGGCATTATCAACATCAATCGTTGATAGGTATTGAAATGTTCTTGTTGTATGTTCAAAATCAGGAAACTTTTGTTTTAGAGTCTCTAAAAATTTAAATGCCCAAATATCAACCAAAGGTTTTTCTAAGAAATTATTTTGATAAGCGATACTCTCACTTGCAGTGAATCTTCCATGTTTGTCTTTTATGTGTGGTAAATATTCTTCATATCGTGAAATTAAAAAGAAACTGGCAGCAAAAATATCAAATGGAATTTCTGAAGCTTCTACAGTAGCAAAGAAGCAGGGAACTTCATCCCATTTTTGAATAATTATCTCTACATCTTTTATCCCTTGCTGAAACAACAACTCATTACTCTGAACAAAAAACTCCTTACCCAAAGGTACATTTGTATATGAAAACTTAGGTCCATTATAAGCTACAAACTCTTCTACCTTACCTGTAAAATCGATTTGAACTTGTAAAATACGGGTGAAAATGTGTTTGAAAATATAACGTACTCTCGGAGTAACTTTATGGGTATAAATAAGTATCATAAACAGTAAATAGTAATCGTAATACGATTATAAAATTCCTTCATCTGCAAAGCTAAAATACGCTTTTTCAGTAATTATTAAGTGATCTAATAATTTAATCTCTAAAGTTACTCCTGCTTGTTTAATCTTCTCCGTAATCTCAATGTCAGATTTACTAGGCGATAATTTTCCTGAAGGATGATTATGACAAACAATCACTCCTACTGCTGAAAGCTCTAATGCTCTTTTATACAACAGCCTTACATCTACTAAAGTAGCGGTGAATCCTCCTTTACTCAATTGATGCTTTGCTAACACTTTGTTTGAGTTATTAAGATATAGTACCCAAAACTCTTCATATTGTAAATCACCGATAAGAGCTTGCATAATTTTTACAACATCAATGGAACTCTTTATTTTAGACACACTTGTTCTCTCTTCAAATAGCCTTCTTTTACCAAACTCTAGGGCAGTTACTACAGAAATCGCTTTCGCCTCGCCTATTCCTTTAAACTTCATCAACTCTTCCACCGATAGTTTTGCTAAAGCATTAAGATCATTATTTACCGACAACAATATTCTCTTAGCTAAAGCCACTGCACTTTCATTTCTATTTCCTGAACTTATTAAAATTGCGATTAGCTCAGCATCAGACAATACTGTTTTTCCTTTAGACATTAGTTTTTCTCTTGGTCTATCATCTAATGCCCATGACTTTATAGATATTTTTTCCATCTTTTTCCTTTTTTATAGCTCGATACATTATTTTATTACGTTACAGTTCGTTAATTACTTTTTCTTATAGACCTATAAATATAATTCATTTTTTGCACAACCAAAAGAAGCACAGTATCTTTGCACTCTATCTTTTTTAATTTTTAATATGAAGATTATCATAGCCGGGGCTGGAGACGTTGGTTTTCATTTGGCTAAACTCCTTTCTTACGAAGCGCAAGACACATATGTAGTCGATTTTGATGGTGAAAAATTAGAATATCTAAACAATCATTTAGATGTTATCACCAAAAAAGGAGACGCTACCTCTATAAAATTATTAAAAGAAATAGGGGTAAGCTCTGCCGATTTGTTATTAGCAGTTACTGAAAGCCCTAATACAAACTTTACAATTTCTGTAATAGGTAAAGCTTTAGGTGTAAAGAAGACAATTGCTCGAATTAGCAATCCTGAATTTTTAAACAACCCTTGTATTAACTTCAAAGATTATGGTGTGGATTTTATGATTTCTCCAGAAGAATTAGCTGCAGAGGAAATAAAATCCCTACTTAATCAGTCTTCATTTAATGATACTGTTGCTTTTGAAAATGGAGTTTTCAATATCATGGGAACCACACTTGGGTATAAGTCTCCTATTCTTGACCTTACAGTTAAAGAAACTAAAGAAAAGTTTTGTTTAGTTGACTTCATTACTATAGCCATAAAACGTGAAGGAACTTCTCAAACAATTATCCCACGTGGAGATACAGAATATAAAATAAACGACCAAGTATATTTTTCTGTACCTAAATATAGTATAGACAAGCTCTACCCTATCATAGGTAAAGAATATATCGACATTACAAATGTGATGATTTTAGGTGGAAGTCGGGTTGGTAGAAAAACAGCTAGAAAACTTTGTAAAGATAATTTTAAAGTAAAGCTTATAGAAAAAGATAAAGATAAAGCCTTACAACTTGCTGAAGACCTCCGCAATACTTTAGTTATTTATGGAGATGGTAGAGATTTAGAGCTGTTAGAAGAAGAAAGCATTAGAGAAATGGATGCCTTTGTGGCAGTTACAGGAGACTCTGAAACCAATATTATGTCTTGTTTAGTTGCAAAATCTAAAGGTGTTAAGAAAACAGTAGCTTTAGTTGAAAATATGGATTATATCAATATCTCTCAAACTATTGGTATTGATACTTTGATTAACAAAAAGCTAATCGCAGCAAGTAACATTTTTCGCCATATTAGAAAAGGTGAAATTGTAGCTTTAGCAAATTTACACAATGTTGATGCCGAAGTTTTTGAATTTGAGGTACATCCGGGTGCTAAAGTAACCCAAAAAATAATTAGAGAATTACGTTTTCCTAGAGAAGCCATTATTGGTGGTGTGATTAGAAACGGAGAAGCATTAATGTCTTTTGGTGATTTTCAAATGCAAAGTGGTGATAAAGCCATTGTTTTTTGTTTACCAGAAGCCATTAGTATTGTAGAAGATTTATTCAAATAATGGGAAGCCTTAATCTTAAATTAGTTTATCGTTTTTTAGGAGTTACAGCCATCCTTAACGGACTGTTTATGTGGCTTGCCTTACCCATAAGTTTTTATTACGACGAATCCGCTAAATTGGGAATTCTAAATGCCGGAATCATTACCATAGCAATTGGTTCATTATTATTTTTTTTTAATAAACCCGATAACAAAAACATTCACAAAAAAGAAGGCTATCTTATTGTTACTTTAGGTTGGCTTACCTTATCCTTTACAGGTATGCTCCCTTACTTGCTTACAGAAAGCATTCCTAGTGTTGCCAATGCTTTTTTTGAAACAATTTCTGGATATTCAACCACGGGTTCCTCTATTTTAACTGATATTGAGTCTATGCCTAAAGGTATTTTGTTTTGGCGCAGCTGTACTCATTGGATTGGGGGAATGGGAATTATTGTGCTAACTATTGCTATTTTACCATTACTAGGCATTGGAGGAATGCAACTTTTCATGGCAGAAGCTCCTGGGCCTTCAGCTGATAAGTTACATCCTAGAATTACTGATACTGCTAAACGTTTATGGTTAATTTACGTTTTATTAACTGCTCTTGAGTTTGTATTGCTGAAGGTGGCAGGAATGACTTGGTTTGATGCCATTAATCATGCCATGGCAACTGTGAGTACTGGTGGATTTTCTACTAAAAATGCTAGTGTAGCTCATTGGAATAATGCTCCATTAATTCAATACATTATCATCTTTTTTATGTTTATTGCCGGTACCAATTTTGTACTTACCTATTTCGCTTTAAAAGGAAAGGTTAAGAAAGTAATACAAAGTGAAGAATTTAAGTACTACTTCTTTGGAATTATTGGAATTTCTACCATTGTGGCCTTAATGATTATCTTCTTTCAAGACCCCAATTTACAAACCAGTATTGAGCATCCTAAAGTATGGGGAGAAGTGGAAAGTGCTATCAGACACTCTTTATTCTCTGTTATATCTGTAGTAACCACGACAGGATTTGTTACCGCCGACTTTACAATGTGGAGCTTTTTTGTTACTGCAATATTCTTCTCTTTATTTTTCTTAGGAGGATCTGCAGGGTCTACATCAGGAGGAGTAAAAATTGTTCGCCATATCATTATGTTGAAGAATAGCTTTTTAGAGTTTAAAAAATCACTCCACCCAAATGCAATAATACCAGTACGCTATGATGGAAAAGCAGTAAATCAAACGATTATTTTCAATATACTTTCCTTCTTTGTGCTTTATATGTTAATTTTTATAATAGGCACTGTAGTTTTAGCTCTTTTAGGTTTAGACATAAAATCTGCCTTAGGAGCCTGCGCCTCCTCTCTAGGTAATATAGGTCCCGCTATTGGTAGTGTAAGTCCTGTAGATAATTTTAATCATTTATCAGTAGGAGCAAAATGGTTTTGTTCCTTTTTAATGTTAATTGGACGTTTAGAGCTTTTCACTGTGTTAATTTTATTAACCCCTTTCTTCTGGAGAAAGAACTAACTGAGCTAACATACTACCAGTAAAGAACTTTTCTATGTAAACGGATATACCTTAAAAATATACGTTTACGTACTAATCGAGCACACTTAAACAATAGAACTAAAGTTTAGTTTGGTTTGTTTTTAAATTTGGTTTAGAAAACAAATATTCAACATTTAGCAATTTCACAAACTTGTGACAGACACTGTAATAAACAAATAATTAAACAGTTACACAAAGCATATTGTTTTTTTTACTAAATTGTTGTTCTTAACATTAACTACTAAACTTTTTATTTATGGAACCATTTTTAGGTCAAATTACGATGTTCGGAGGAAACTTTGCTCCAAGAGGTTGGGCATTTTGCGATGGACAATTACTGGCAATTTCACAAAACTCTGCTTTATTTTCAATTTTAGGAACCACGTACGGAGGAGACGGAAGAACAACTTTTGCTTTACCCGATTTAAGAGGTAGAGCTCCAATAGGCCCTAGAAATGGCCCTGGCTTAAGTGATTATAGATTGGGTCAAAGAGGAGGGGTAGAAACGGTTACCTTAAACATTACTCAAATGCCAAGTCATAATCATGCAACTCAAAACAATACAGCTGCTGACCAACATATTCAATTAAGTGCTGATGCTGGTATTCGTAGTACTCCTCAGGCAGGAGATGTTCCTGCTGGAGCAAGTTTTGGATCTGGTATTAGTGCCACACCTGTAAATGCTTATGGACCAGCTAACAATACTGTTAATGGACAAACTATTAGTGCTAATGCTGGTTTGAATATACTTAATACAGGTGGAAACCTACCACATACTAATGTACAACCTTACTTAGCTGTTAATTATATTATTGCTTTGGTAGGTGTTTTTCCTTCTAGAAATTAACTTATTTGCTATAATTCATTTGATAAAATAAAACTCTAGTGAAAATCATTAGAGTTTTATCTGTAAAATTATTTAACCAATCATATACTAAATAAAAATGAAACATCGTTACTTTAAATTCTTATTGAATATACTTGTTTATTTTGTGCTTATTTTTTCTAATAAGCAATTGAACGCTCAGACCCCTAGTACTATGGAATTTGGTTCATCAACTGTGGTTTTAGCAACTGGTACAAATCCTAGTGCTGATCAATCAGTTAATTCTCTATTAAATAGCTTTGATATCTCTAGTACATCTAGTGGTAACATTGTTCTTGCCTTTGCCACAAATGGGAACGGAGTAGGTACTGATGCAATTGGTGGAGCCTCGGATGCTGTATTAGCTTGGGCAGGAAACGGTACTTTTTCTGTTAGTTCTGGAACACTATCAACAGATAGTGGTGGGGAAATAGGTATTACATCAATGCAATTTGCTTACCAACAAGCTATAGGTGGTAGCACACTTGATTTCACATTCATTGGTAAAAAAGATGGTGCAACAGTTGGTACACTTGTCTTAGTAGACCCTGCTCATAACTCTGCTATAAATATAAACTTAGCTTCACCTACTACAGGTTCTTTTTCAGATATTGACGAAATAGTTATAACACCTGCTACTCCTATTTTTGGGGGATTTTCAATAGATGGTATGGTAGTTACATCTGCTTTTTCCAATACAGCACCTGTAATTGGAGGAACAACCGCTGATCAAAGTGTAAATGATAATAGTACTCTTTCTCCTTTTTCAAGTATCACAACTACAGATGCAGATGGAGATAACTTATCTGCTACCATTACATTAGATAATAATGCAAAAGGAATATTAACAGGTACGGGACTTTCTGGTACTGGTCCTTATACTATAGCTAGTACTACACCTGCTGATTTACAAACAAAACTAAGAGCTTTATCTTTTAATCCAACTGATAACAGAACAGCTACTTCAGAAACAACTACTTTTACAGTTGTAATAAATGATGGTACTACTGATGATACAGATAATACAACAACAGTAATTTCAAATGCAGTTGCACCTGCTGTTTCTAGTGTGAGTGTACCTGCCAATGCTACTTATGTAACAGGACAAAATTTAGATTTTACCGTAAACTTTGATGAGAACATAACTGTAAATACTACAGGTGGAATACCTCAAATAGCTATTACTATTGGTGCTACCACACGCCAAGCAACCTATATTAGTGGTAGTGGGACAAGTGCTTTGGTTTATAGACATACGGTGCTTTCAGGTGATTTAGATACTGATGGTATTGCTGTTGGAACTTTAGCTGCCAATGGGAGTACTTTAAAAGATGCTGGAGGAAAAGATGCTATCCTAACTTTAAACAGTGTTGGGGCTACAACTTTTGTTCTAGTAGATGCTGCTTCTCCAACCGTTACAAGTGTTAGCGTACCATCAAACAATAATTACCTTACAAGTCAAAACTTAGATTTTACCGTAAACTTTAATGAAAATGTAACTGTAAATACTACAGGAGGAACTCCTCAAATAGCTATTACTATTGGAGCTACTACGCGTCAAGCAGCTTATTTAAGTGGAAGCGGAACAAGTGCCTTAGTTTTCAGGTATACAGTACAATCAGGTGATTCAGATACTGACGGTATAGCTGTTGGTACTTTAGCAGCAAATGGAGGAACGTTAAAAGATGCTGCTTCTAACGATGCTATTTTAACATTAAACAGTATTGGTAATACCACCAATGTTCTTGTTGGTATAGAAACCGTCACTTGGTCTGGATCTACTGATAACGATTGGAATACAGCATCGAACTGGAGTCCTAGTGTAGTTCCTCCTACTAATGCTAATGTTATTATCCCATCTAGTTTAACAAACTACCCAACAGCTTCATCAGCTGTGACTTTTAACTCTTTAACAATTAATAACGGTGCTTCTTTTATACCACAAAGTACTGTTACTGGTACAGTAACTTATAAAAGAAGTTTACCAACTACAAACTGGTACTTAGTATCACCTCCTGTTGCTGGTGAAACTTTAGAGGATATTATTGCTAACCATACCTTGGCTTCTGGAACTGGTGGTAATTTAGGATTAGCTCCTTATAGCAATATTACTGGACCTGCATGGTTATATGTCCAAAGTGGTAATACAGGAACAGTAACTAATGGAACAGGTGTTTCTATTAAGTTAGCTACTCCTGGAGAGGTTTCAATTAGTGGAACAGCTAATACTTCTAATATTGCTAAAGCTATTTCTACAGGTAGTAGAACTAATTACAACCTTGTAGGGAACCCGTATACATCATATATCAATTCTGCTAGTTTTACAGCTGCAAACTCATCTATACTTACTAGTGAGACTATTTGGTTATGGAATGGTACGCAATACATCACCCGAAATGCAGTTAACCCAATTGAAATTGCTCCAGGGCAAGCTTTCTTTGTAGAAGCTGCATCAAGCAACAATGTTATTTTTGCTTTTTCAAACCAAAGTCATCAAAATTCAGATACATTCATGAGACAGGAACCTATTCCTTCAATTGAATTATCTGTTAATAATAACGATATCAAGAGGTCTACACAAGTCTTTTATGTATCAGGAAAAACTACGGGATATGATAGAAGTTATGATTCAAAAATGTTTGGTGAGGACTCTTCTGATTTAACTATTTTCACAGAGTTACTTACTAATAATCAAGGAGAAAAATTAGCAATTCAAACATTGCCAAATACTGATCATGAGAATATGGTTATTCCTGTTGGTATACATGCCAAAACTGGTAAAGAAGTAACGTTCTCTATCAATGCTAAAAACTTACCTACCAATGTAAATGTATATTTAGAAGATAGAGTTAATAACCTCTTTACTAACTTATCTGAAGAAAACTACACTGTTATGCTTGCAAATAAAACCAATGGTATAGGTCAGTTCTATTTACACACCAGTGCTAAAAAACCAACAGAAATTGATTCTTCTATTGACAACATCAGTATTTACGGTTCTTCAAATAATGAAATTACAATAGTTGGCTTACAATCAAAAGCAAATGTAGCCATCTACTCTGTTTTAGGTAAAGAAGTTTTAAATCAAAATATAACATCTAACGGTGTTAGTAAAATAAGTGTTCCTGGTATAGTTACTGGTGTGTACATTGTGAAGTTAACATCTAATTTAGGAGAAACTTCTAAAAAAGTAATTTTAAAGTAAACAAACTACTAAAGCCGAAGAATCATGAAAAAAAATATAGAAAATAACGACACAAAAAAGAACGAGATTACTCGTAAAGAAGCGATAAAAAAAATAGGGAATTACGGTAAATATGCAGCATTAACTGCTCTAGGTACCTACATGATATTAAACCCTAAAAAAGCACAGGCACAAAGCCCTGAAGACCCTGGTCAAGATTTCTAATTTTATTTAATATTTATATTAAAAACCTCGATAGTCTTATCGAGGTTTTTATTTAACATTTAACTAATACAAGCCACTTATAAACAGTTAATTAATTTTGTACTTTGTACTCTACAAAAAAGATTACAAAATGAGACAAAATTACTTTTTGATAGTATTTTTACTATCATTCTTTTCTATTCATGGGATATTTTCTCAAGAAATTTTCAATGCAGATTTTTCTAACGACGGTGATGGCTTTCCCGATCATACCACATCAAATCCACCCGCAACAGGTCCACAAACAACAGCTAATTTTGGCACGTCGCCAAATCAATGGTATTTATCATATGATACAGCTCCTAATTCTGATACCTCTGCTAATTCTTTTAAAGTAATGAGTGGTGCTTTAATTTCAAGTGATTGGGGAGGACAAGGTATATTTACGAGCCAACCCATTGACATTTCTTCTACCTCTGTAATAAGCATATCTGCAATAGGTGAAAATGTTGGGGCAAACGATAACTCGTTTAAGTACTTTTACATTCTTGATGGAGGAACTAGAGTTGAAACTGAAGTAAGTCCAACAACTAATGGAGACCCAGTAAATTACTCTATTATCAACCTTGACGTTTCTGGAAGTTCTACCTTACAAGTTGGTTTCGAATTTAGCGAAAATGGTAGTGGAGATGGGTACTCTATATCCTCTTTCACTGTTTCTGAAACCTCCGATCCTTCGGTTGGATTTGACAATGCTTCAAGTTCTGAAAATGAAACTAACATTCCTTTTAATACTTTGATTCCTGTAACTTTTTCTAATTACTCTTCAGATGTAACAATAGGTGTAAATATTAATAGTTCAAGTACAGCAGAAGTTAGTGATTATACATTAAACACACCTTCCTTAACGTTTACTAGTAATGCTACCCAAAACATATCAATAACTATTAATGATGATATAGACTATGACAGCGAAACTATCATTTTAGATTTGGTGATTACTTCTGGAACAGCTAACATTACCATTCAACAACACACAATAACAATTAATGATGATGACATACCAATTGTTATCAATGAAATTAATGCAGACCCAGATGTAACCAACGGAGATGCAAACGGTGATGGAACTGTAAATACTTCTGAAGATGAATTTGTTGAAATTTATAATATCAGCGGAGTTGATCTAGATCTTTCAGGTTGGATTTTGGCAGATGCTGTTAGCGATAGACATGTTTTCCCAAATACAACTATTTTACCTGCTAATGAAGCTATTGTTATTTTTGGAGGAGGAACTCCCATTACAGTACCTGGGTTGGTTCAAGTAGCTTCTTCAGGTATATTAGGACTTAATAATGGGGGCGATTCCGTTATTATTAAAAACAATTCTGGTAATGTCGTTTTAACAGAAACATATGGAGCTGCTGGAAACAATCAGTCAATTGCAAGAAATGAAGATTTTACGGGTTCTTTTATAGAACACTCAACAATAACATCTAATCCAGTATTGTTTTCTCCAGGGAGAAATAATACTGACAATACTCCCTTTTCATCAACAATAAAATGGACAGGAACGACAAGTAATGATTGGAGTACTGCTACCAACTGGTTAGACAACTCTTTACCCGTAGCGACAAGCAACATTGTTATTCCTTCTAATTTAACAAAATACCCAACAGCTTCATCAGCAATTACTTTTAACTCTTTAACAATTAACAATGGGGCTTCTTTTGTATCCCAAAACACCGTTACGGGTACAGTCACTTATAATAGAAACTTGGCAACCAATAACTGGTACTTAGTCTCTTCTCCTGTAAATGGAGAAACAATAGAAAACCTAATTAGTAATAATACTTTTGATACTGGTACAGGAGGCAATATAGGTATAGCTCCTTACAACAATAATGGCACTGCATGGAACTATAAAAATATAAGTTCTACTGGAAGTGCTACTTCTGGTAAAGGTTTCTCTGTTAAATTAGCCACTCCTGGTGATCTTAATTTTACAGGAACCATAAATAATAACAATATTACCTACCCTATCACTCAAAATACAACTAATTTTAACCTAATAGGAAATCCATTTACATCGTATATAAACTTAGGTACCTTTCTAACCGATAATAATATGGCTTTAACAGAACAAACTATTTGGTTATGGAATCAAGCTACTGGAAGCTATGATTTAAAAATGTCTGGAATAGATGCTGCTTTCCAAATTGCTCCTGGTCAAGGTTTTTTTGTTAGTGCAGCCTCTAATACAAATATTACTTTTAATGCTTCAAACCAAAGTCATCAAACAGATTCTTTCCAGCGAACACCAAGGACTACAATTAATTTAATTGCTACTAAAAACAAGGTCTCTAAAAGCACCAAGCTATATTACATAGCTGGTACTACTACAGGATTTGATAATGGTTTTGATGGTACTATGTTTGAAGGCACTACTGATAAATATACTCTTTTCACACAGTTAGTAACCAACAACAAAGGTAAAAATTATGCGATACAATCATTACCAAGCAAGAAAATGGAAAGCACCATTGTACCTATTGGGCTTACGGCCTTGACTGGGCAAACAATCGAATTTTCAGCTCAAAGCAATAATTTACCAGCCAACATTAAAGTATATTTAGAAGATAGAGTTAACAATACGCTAATTAATTTATCAGAAAATAATTACAATGTTACTCTTACAAGTGATGCCAATAATATTGGACAATTTTATTTACACACTAGCTCTAAGGTTCCTGAAGTTAAAGACATCAATACTTCTTTAGATAAAATTAGCATTTATAATTCTTCACATAACGAAATTACAATAGTTGGGCTTCGAACTAAAGTTAAAATAACGGTGTACTCAGTTTTAGGTAAAGAAATCCTAGCCCAAAACATAACCTCCAACGGGGTTAGTAAAGTAACGCTTCCCAATATATCTTCCGGAGTATATATTGTTACATTAAAAACTGATTTAGCGGAAGTTTCTAAAAAAATAATTTTAAAATAACCTATCAAGCTATTAATAATCATGAGGAAAGACATGAAAAACACGAATACAAACTCTGAAGATATTACTCGTAAAGAAGCTCTAAAAAAAATAGGAAATTATGGTAAGTATGCTGCATTAACTGCATTAGGTACTTATATGATTTTACTACCTAAAAAAGCACAAGCTCAAAGTCCGGAATCTCCGGGTGATGGCTTTTAAAAACCATTAAATAATTTTACCAAAAACCTCGATAGTTTTATCGAGGTTTTTTACTTTTAGAAACTATGAATTATATCGTACTAAAGCAAAATATTGAAAATAAAAGCATTGTTTGGTTTGAAGACAATAACCAATATATCGTTATGGAGCCTTTAATGGCAGAAATAATTTTGCTCTTACATAAAAAGACGGAAAAGCAAAAAATAATTAATCAACTATTAAAACAAGTTACGATTCCTTACCCAGAAGCAGTTAACCTTATAAATGATGTTGAAATTTTACTTACTTCTTCTAAAAGAACAACTTTAACAGAGTTACCTCCAGTTACAAAACCTAAAAAATTCAGTAGTATAAAATACTATCATATTCATAATTTACTCTTTAAGGTTAATTATGCTTCTGAACTAGAAACCTCTTTGGTACATCCTAAATTTGCGCATCTAGAAGTTAAAGCACAACCAATATTTCAACACGAATTAAAAATATACAGTAATGACAAATCTATTTCTTTTACAGTTGATGATTCACTTATTGGAACATGGTCATTAAAAGAGATTCATTACTTTCAAGGTAAATTTTCTATGGAATTGGTGCAGAAAATTCATAAAAAAGACGAACATGATTGGATGGGGGTTTTTCATGCATCAGCAATTGGTAATAATAATAGTTCTATATTATTTTTAGGTGACTCTGGTAATGGAAAAAGCACTTCACTGGCATTATTACAAAATAGTGGTTTTACTTGTTTAGCTGATGATTTTGTTCCTGTTGATAATAATTTAAATGTACATAGCTTTCCTTCTGCTATATCTATCAAAAAAAACAGTTTAGAAACCCTATTTCCTATTTATCCTGAGTTAAAAACATCTGCTGAATATCATTTTAAAAGACTAAATAAAATTGTTCGCTATCTTCCTACAAACAATCATGATTACTCATTAAACCTCCCTTGTAAAGCTCTAATTTTTATTAAGTATCAAAAAAACAGTGATTTAATCATTGATAAAATTTCAAATATTACAGCTTTTGAACAGTTAGTTCCTGATTCTTGGTTGTCTCCAATATCTCAAAATGTGGAGCTTTTCTTAGATTGGTTTGAAAAGTTACCATGCTATCAATTAACCTATTCTGATAATCAAAAAATGATTACAACTGTCAAAAAAATCTTTGCTGATGAATTATAAAGAAACCTTATTTTTTATTGGAAAATGTTTAACAATCACTCATGAAAAACATAATCGTGAATTAGTTGAAAAAAAAATAAAAAACAACGCGGTTGATTGGGACGCTGTAGTTAAAGTGAGTACAGCTCAGTATGTGTTTCCCGCTTTGTACTGCAACTTAAAACGTGCGAACTTTTTACAGTACCTTCCTAATGATTTGGTAGAATACATGCAACATATTACTAACCTCAACAGAGAACGAAATGAACATATCATAGCAGAAGCGAATGAAATTAACAAGCTCTTGCTCTCAAATAACATCACTCCTATTTTTTTAAAAGGAACTGGTAATTTACTAGAAGGAATATACATAGATATTGCCGAACGTATGGTGGGTGATATTGATTTTTTAGTCAATCCAGAAAAATTTAAGATTACTGTTAATATTCTCAAAGAAAATGGATATAAAGAGAAGACTTCTGATTATTTAGATAATACAGTTTTAAATAGACATTATCCCAAAATAACCAAAAAAGAAAAAATTGCTGCCATTGAAGTGCATTATAAAATGATTACAAACGAAAAAGGATTCGACTATAATTTTATTGAAAATAGCCTAAAAAAACTGACGAATAACATAAATATCCTTTCGTATGAAAATCAAATTCTTTTAACTTGTTTTAACAAGCAAATTAACGAGAAAGCTCAATGGACTAAAACAATCTCTCTAAGAAACTCTTATGATCTTTATATGTTATCTAAAAGAGCTTCAATTAAGACGGTTTTAAACAAGTTTTATCATTCTAAATCTGACTATTTAAAAAACTTTCTTGCTATTACTAACTACATTTTTGGTTCTCCTGAATCACTCGTATATATAAAAACACATAAGACTGAGAGCTACATCAAAAAAGTACTTTTTTTCATTAACAACCCAAAAGAAAGTGCTAATAACAAAAAAAAATGGGACCTATATTTTTTAAATAAACACCGCTTTTCTGTTATTTTAAAATCTTTTTACTTAAAAAAGTATAGGAAATATTTATTTGATAAGTTTTTTTAATCAACCAAAGCCCTAACCTCATCAAAATCTAACCCTCCGTAGTTACCTGAACTCATTAACAACAAAGCGGTGTTTTCAAGGTTTTGGCTAAATAAAAATTCTTTAAACTCTTGTGGATTTGTATATATAATTAAATCATTGCGTTCAAACGCTTGGGCTATTTGCGCCTCAGATACTTCTTTTAACTGTTTAATTTGTACTGCGTGTGGAGAATAAAACACTACTGCTATATCTGCCTTATCTAAAGCTCCTTTATATTCTGATAAAAACTCAGCATTCAAGCTCGAATAGGTATGCAACTCTAAACAGGCAAACAAAGTATTATTTGAATATTGATTTTTAACCGCTGCTGTTGTAGCAGCCACTTTTGATGGTGAATGCGCAAAATCTTTAAACACCACTGTTGAAGAATTTTCAGCTATTTTCTCTAAACGCTTGCTTGCTCCTTTAAAACTAGCTATTGCCTCATAAAACTCATCTTCATCAATTCCCATGTGCTGACAAATCCATTTTGCCCCTGCCAAGTTTTGTAAATTATGTTCTCCAAAAATTTCCAACGGTAAATCTCCTTCTTCCGTTTCCAAGTAGGTAATTTCGTTATCAATAAAATAATCTGGGGTTTTATAAGGATATTTTTTTATCGGGTGATTAGAGCTTTCAACAACTTCTTTTAGAACTTTATCTTCCTCATTATACACCATAATACCACCATTGGTCAAAGAATTTGTAAAAATTGAAAACTGTTCTACATAATTTTCAAATGTTGGAAATACATTGATATGATCCCAAGCAATTCCACTAAGCAACGCTATATTGGGTTTGTACAAATGAAACTTTGGTCGCATATCTATCGGAGAACTCAAGTATTCATCACCTTCCAAAACAATAAACTCATTTTCTTCGGTTAAATGTACCATTGTATCGAAACCATCTAACTGAGCTCCTACCATATAGTCTACTTCTCTATCATGATAATTCAACACATGTAAAATCATAGAAGTAATCGTTGTTTTTCCGTGAGAACCACCTATAACCACACGAGTTTTATCTTTAGATTGCTCATATAAAAATTCTGGGTAAGAATAAATTTTCACTCCAAGCTCCTGTGCTCTTTGTAACTCTGGATTGTCTTTTTTCGCATGCATTCCTAAAATTACTGCATCTAAATCGATCGTTATTTTTTCTGGAAACCAACCAAACTCATTCGGTAATAAACCCTTATTTGCTAAACGAGTGTTTGAAGGATCGTGAATCGTATCATCACTTCCTGTTATTTGGTATCCTTTTTGTTGTAATGCGATTGCTAGGTTATGCATTGCGCTACCTCCGATAGCTATAAAGTGAATTTTCATAGTGTTCTTATCTGTGATATTGGCATCAAAAATACAAAACCAAGCGAGAATTTTAAGTATCTTTAAATCGAAACTCTTTAAATAGCTATGTTCACTCACTCAAATAGCACCTTTACAAACTTCAACTTGTAAAAAACTGCTGTTTTTAAGTGTTTTGTTCATATAAACTTACGATTAGTGTCAAAAAAATAAGACTATAGAACTATTCAAAAAATATAGATAAATGAAAAGAATAACCCCCATTTTGCTAATGATTTTATTTTCAACCTTAGCACACGCCCAAGAAAACTATACCAACCTTTGGGAAAAGGTGCACAAATTTGAAGCTGAAGACCTACCTAAATCTGCTTTAAAAATAGTAAACACCATTTACGATAAAGCTGAAAAAAGCAACAATGCTCCTCAAGTTATAAAAGCTCTGTTTTATAAAAGCAAGTACACTCTTACATTAGAGGAAAACGCACAATTAAAAATTATTAATGAGTTCAAACAACAAATTAATCAACATAATTTTCCTACAAAAAACGTACTGGAAAATGTATTAGCGAACTTATACTGGCAATATTTTAATCAAAACAAGTGGAAGTTTTACAACCGTACCCAGACACAAGAAAAAGTAGATGGAAATGATTTTAGAACATGGGACTTAAATACGCTGTTTTCAGAAATTCATTGTCACTATCAAAATTCTTTAGAAAATGAATCTGAACTACAAAAAACAGCTATTCATACTTTTAAAGATATTCTTCAAACAGAAAAAGATGCTAAAAAATACCGTCCTACTCTATTTGACCTCCTAGCTCACAATGCCTTAGCATTCTATAAAACCACAGAAACTAACATTGTAAAGCCTACTTATCAATTTAAAATCGATGACGCAGCATACCTAAGTGAGGCTAACAAGTTTTCTGTATTAAACCTTAGCACAAAAGATGATTTATCATTACAGTTTAATGCCTTAAAAATTTATCAAAAATTAATTAACTTTCATTTAAAAAGCAAGCACCTTGATGCACTTGTTGATGCTGATATTCAACGATTACAGTTTGTTAAGCAGCATATAACTTTAAATAACAAACAAGAGTTATTATTACAAACACTGAAAACATCAGTTCATAATTATAAAAACAACAAAATTTCTGGATTGTACAGTTATGAAATAGCTAGAATTTATAATCAACAAGCTGGATCTTTTAAGACAAAAAAAAACGAAGACTTTCGTTTTAAAAACAGCGAAGCACTTACTATCTGTAAAAAGGTTATTAAACAATTTCCTAAAAGTTTAGCCGCTGAAAAGTGTGCCCTTTTACAACAACAAATTACAGCTACATCACTCAGTATTCTTTCTGAAAAATTTGTACCCATCCAATCTCACTCAAGGTTACTAATTACTTACAATAATATTGAGAAACTGTACTTCTCTGCTTATCAAATTGATCATAAACAATTAGAAGAGCTTCAAAAGATTTACAAAGAAGAAGAACGCTTTAACTTTATAAAAAAGCTTACAAAAACTACTTCATGGAATAGTAACTTACGAAACGAAAAAGATTATTTATTACACACAACTGAGGTAGTAGTTCCTCAATTAACTCAAGGAAATTATTTAATTGTAGCGCATCAAAATGCTACTTTTAACTCTGAAGACTTATATGCTACTGCTCATTTGCAAGCAACCAATTTAGTTTTAGTAGAAAATAATAATGATGGTGTAAAAACGTATCAAGTTGTTGATAGAAACAATGGAAAACCAATTAAAAATGCTGAATTATTATTACAAAACAAACAGCACAGATATGGAAAATCGATTCACAAAAAACTAACAACTGACAAAAACGGATTTGCTTCTTTTAAAAGTGACGCCAGTTATGGTAATGTGTATGTTACAGTGACATACAAAAACGATACTGCTATTTTTGGTAACTACTACCTGAATAAATATCAAAAGCAAGTCTCTCCAACTGCAAATGATAGTTATACCTCTATAAAGCCCTTTATTTTTACAGATAGAAGCATTTATCGCCCGGGACAAACGGTATACTTTAAAACTATTTTTATTCAAGAAACAGAAGACAAATCAATACCTTTTACCAATGAGTTTGTACAAGTAACATTAAATAATGTTAACGGAGAAGTAGTAAAAACACTAGATTTAAAGCTAAACGAATACGGATCGGCTTCAGGAGAAATTATACTCCCCAGTACAGGATTAACTGGAGAGTATTGGTTCTCAATTGATAAGAGTGAAAAGCAAAAAAGTACCTTTTATGATACTATAGATTTTGATTTTGAAAGAGAAGATCATATCACGCGTATTTCAGTGGAAGAATACAAACGACCTAAGTTTGAAACAGAATTTAAACCTGTAACAAAAACCTATAAGTTACATGATAGTATTACCGTAAACGGGTTTGCAAAAGCTTTCGCTGGATCAACTATTACAGATGCTAAAGTAAAATACCGTGTACATCGTAAAGTACAATATCCTATTTGGTGGTACTGGCGTAAACCTCAGTTTACTTCAGAAGCACAAGAAATTACACACGGTGAATTAATAACTGATGCACAAGGTAACTTTTCAATTACATTTAAGGCTTTACCCGATGAAAGTGTAAACAAAGACAACTTACCTGTTTTTGAATATGAAGTTACCGCAGATGTAACTGATGTTAATGGCGAAACTCGCTCAGCAACTGCTATTGTAAAAGTAGGATATCACGCATTACTTGCTACAGTACAAATTCCTTCTACAATACATAAATCGGATAACGAAACAACAATTGAAATATCAAGTAAAAACTTAAACGGTGAGTTTGTTCCTTCTAAAGGAAACATTAAAATATACAAATTACAAGCACCTAAAAATCCGTTACGTAAAAGACCATGGGATACTCCAGATTACCAAGATATCTCAGAAAGTGAGTTTAGAAACTTATTTCCTCATGACGCTTATACTTCAGAGGAACAAAATTTTGTAAATTGGAAAAAAGGGAAACTGGTATTTCAACAAAACTTCAACACAGAAGACTCTAAAAAAATTAGATTTAACAATTATAAAAAATGGGATTCTGGAAAGTATATTGTTATTCTAGACACCAACGATGAGTTTGGTCAAAAAGTTACTGACAAAGCTCTTTTTACAGTAATTGATAACAAAGAAAAAAGTGTAACAGACAATCAATTATTCACGTATAACACAAACAAAACGACTTACAAACCAAATGACATTGCTGAGTTACAAATTGGTTCTGCTTCAAAAGATGTTACGGTTATAGTTCAAATAGAAAAGAATCATACCATCGTAAACTCAGAGCTCATTCATTTAAACAACAAAACCAAAACAATTAAAATCCCTGTTACGAAGCAAGACATTGGCGGATTTGTTATCAAGTATTATTTTGTGAATTACAATAGTTTTGTAAGTGGAACAATTCCTGTTTCTGTCCCAAATAAACAAGATAGCATTAGCATAGAAACCAATACGTTTAGAGATAAATTACAACCTGGAACTCAAGAAACGTGGAGTTTTACCATTAAAAACGATACAAATAACAAAGTAGCTGCAGAAGTGTTAGCGAGTATGTATGATGCTTCTTTAGATGAGTTTAAGCCTCATAATTGGGAGTTTTCACCTATCTCAACTTCTACATATTACTCACTCAGTGGTAATGCTAATGCGTATCAAAGTTTTGGTAACGAACGTTTCAGAGTTTTTAACAATACCTATCCTAATTCGTTTAAAACTCAGCGATACGACCAATTAAACTGGTTTGGTTTTTATTTCGGAATGAATAGAAATATTCGTTTAAGAGGCTTAGCTATGAGTGCTAAAATACAACCTTCTCCAGAAAGAGAAATGATTGTTGAAGAGAAAGAACTTATGGAAGATACTCAAGCAAATTTACTAGATGAAATGGTTGTTGTTGCTTTAGCTGAAAAGAAAACAGAGGAAGAGAAAACTTCTTTAGACGGCGTACAAATTCGTAAAAACTTACGAGAAACCGCCTTTTTCTATCCGCATTTACAAACCGATAAAGAGGGTAATATTACCTTCAGCTTTACTACTCCAGAAGCTTTAACTCGTTGGAAACTGCAGCTGCTAGCACATACAAAAGAATTGCAATCTGCTACCAAAACAGTAACTACTGTAACTCAAAAAGAGTTGATGGTAATGCCTAATACTCCTAGGTTTTTAAGAGAAGGAGATCAAATTACTTTCAGTACTAAAATTGCTAATATCTCTGATAAAAAATTACAGGGTACGGCACAACTTGTATTGACCAATGCTATTACAGGAAAGGAAATCAACTTGTTAAACAATTCAACAAAGAATCAGTCTTTCAGTGTTAATGCCAATGGAAATACCAATGTATCTTGGAACTTATCAATTCCTGATACGTATCAAGCAATTCAATATAAAGTAGTTGCCAAGGCAGGAGATTTTTCAGATGGTGAACAAAATGTGTTACCAGTATTATCAAACCGAATGTTGGTTACAGAAACGCTACCTATGTGGGTTCGTTCAAATCAATCTAAAACATTTACCTTAGATAAACTAAAAAATCAGACTTCGACTACACTCAGTCACCATAAATTAACATTAGAAGTTACCTCTAACCCAGCATGGTACGCTGTACAGGCTTTGCCATATTTAATGGAATACCCGTACGAGTGTAGTGAACAAACCTTTGCACGTTATTATGCAAATACCTTGGCAAGTCATATCGCAAATTCAAATCCGAGAATACAAGAGGTATTCAATGCTTGGAAATCTTCAGATGCTTTATTGAGTAACTTAGAAAAGAATCAAGAGTTAAAATCGTTGATTATCCAGGAAACCCCTTGGTTACGTGATGCTCAATCAGAAACTGAACAAAAAAAGCGCATTGCTTTGTTGTTCGATTTAAACAAAATGAAAAACGAGCAACAAAACGCTATTAATAAGCTCTCACAATTGCAATTAAACAATGGAGGGTTCCCTTGGTTTAAAGGAAATGATAATCCTAATGCATATATCACGAATCATATTGCTACCGGTTTTGGACATTTACAAAAATTAGGTATTGATAATAAAGATGATTCTTTACAGAAAATGCTTGTGGATGCTATCCACTTTTTAGATGCTGAAATTGAACATACCTACAAGAAGTTATTAGAAAGTGCTGAACGTATTAAAGCTGAAAAAGGTCAAAAAAAACATACTGAGTACTTAAAGAAAAACCATCTTAACTATTTCATTATTCAGTATTTATACATGCGTTCTTTTTATAAAGATATCGATGTTAATAGTACAACTAAAACCGCTATTGAATACTACAAAAATCAAACAGCAACTTACTGGAAAGAATTTAGTTTATACGGAAAAGGACAAATTGCCTTACTACAGTTTAGAAACGGTAATACACAAATTGCTGATAAAATTTTAAAATCTTTAAGAGAAAACAGTATTACTTCTGATGAATTAGGAATGTACTGGAAAGAAAATCAACCGAGTTGGTATTGGTACCAAGCACCTATTGAAACACAATCGTTGTTAATTGAAGCTTTTTCAGAAATTGAAAATAACACTGAAACGATTGATAACCTAAAAATATGGTTACTAAAAAATAAGCAAACCAATCGTTGGAAAACAACCAAAGCAACTACTGAAGCTGTATATGCTTTATTATTACGAGGTAGTGATTGGATTTCGGTAACTGATATGGTAGATGTAACAATTGGAAATCAAACCATCAATCCTTCTAAATTAGAAGACACCAAAATTGAGGCGGGTATTGGTTATTTTAAAACCTCTTGGAATGGTTCTGAAATTACTCCTAATATGAGTACCGTTCGTATTACTAAAAAAGGAAACGGTATTGCTTGGGGTGGATTGTATTGGCAATATTTTGAAGACCTAGATAAAATTACCTCTGCTAAAACTCCTTTACAGCTGACTAAAAAACTGTTTAAAAAAGTAAATACTAATACGGGTAAACAACTTCAAGAAGTTACAGAAAACACACAATTAAATGTAGGAGATTTAATGACTGTTAGAATTGAACTTCGCTCTGATAGAGATATGGAATTTGTACACATGAAAGATATGAGAGCCAGCGGAGTTGAACCTATTAACGTATTATCTCAATATAAATGGCAAGATAACCTAGGATACTATGAAAGTACAAAAGATGCTGCAACAAATTTCTTTTTTGAGCGTTTACCTAAAGGAGTCTATATATTTGAATACGATGTTCGTGTAAATAATACCGGAAAATTTAGTAATGGAATTACTACTATACAAAGCATGTATGCTCCTGAATTTACTAGTCATTCTAAAGGGAAAAGATTACTAGTAAAATAAAATAACTATCTTAGCAATACATAACATTAAATTAAAAATTATGAAAAAAATCTTTTTATTTATCGGTTTTTTAACCCTTTCCTTTTTCACTGCCAACGCGCAGGATATTTCTAAAAATGCTATTGGTCTTCGTTTAGGAGATAATGATGGTTTTGGTGCTGAAATTTCTTACCAACGTAGATTAAGCGACAACAATCGTTTAGAGCTTGACTTAGGTTTAAGAAATGGAAGTGGCTATGACGGATTTAAAGCGACTGCCTTATACCAATGGGTATGGCAATTGGAAAACCGTTTTAACTGGTTCGCAGGTGCTGGTGGTGGTTTAGGTCACTGGAATGCAAAGAATGTAGATGCATCAGAAACCTACATTTTTGTTTCAGGTGTAATTGGAATCGAATACAATTTTGATATTCCATTAATGATTTCTTTAGACTACAGACCTGATATTGGATTTGGTGATTATTATAAAGATTTTAACTCTGATTTTGGATTAGGTATTCGTTACCAATTCTAAAAAGACATAAAATTTCTTAAAAGCCTTCAAAATAATTTTGAAGGCTTTTTTTGTTTGCAAACTCATAAAATTAAATACCTACTATTTTTTTAAAGTAATTTCTATATTAAATAAAAAAGACTAAAACATTACAAAAACCTCAATTAGTTAACATATAATCAACCTTATACATATGTTTTAATAATTTTTTACTAACAAATTTGAAATCTAATTCCTAGTTATCATAAATAATTTCGCCGTGGATAATTCACTAAAGATTTCAAAATGAAAAAATTAATTTTAATTGCTCTTTGCTTTATAAGTGTTTTAGGATACTCACAAAGTAAATCAGGATTAAAAGGAAGGGTTTTAGACGAAACAAACCAACCTTTACCAGGAGCTACAATCAGTATTCCTTCTCTACAAATTGGGATTTCTACTAATTCTAATGGAAACTATGAGCTTTTAGACCTTCCAAAAGGAAGTTATGAAGTACTAATATCATTTTTAGGTTATCAAACCCTAACAGAAACCATTACGCTTACAAGCAACATACAATCTAAAAACTTTTCTTTAACTCCTAAAATAGATAGGTTGGATGAAGTTGTTATTAAAGGAAGTATTGGTAAAGGACAAGCCAAAGCCTTAAACCAACAAAAAAACAAGGAAAACATAACCAATATTATTTCTGCTGATCAAGTAGGAAAGTTTCCTGATGCCAATATTGGAGATGCCTTAAAACGTGTTCCTGGTATTTCTATGCAAAACGACCAAGGTGAAGCTAGAGATATTGTTATCCGTGGGCTAGCCCCTCAATTAAACTCAGTAACCTTAAACGGTGACAGAATTCCGTCTGCCGAAGGTGACAACCGTAGAGTTCAAATGGATTTAATTCCTTCAGATATGATTCAAACCATTGAGGTTAACAAAGCTGTTACCCCTGATATGGAAGGAGATGCCATTGGTGGTTCCGTTAATTTAGTTACACGCTCTGCTCCTACTACTTTTAGAGCTTTCGTTGCAGGTTCTTACGGACAAAATCCTGTAAGAAATACACCTAACTATAATGTTTCTGCATTAGTTGCTAACAGAGCTTTTAAAGACAAACTAGGCTATGTAATCAATGCTTCATACAACTCTAACGATTATGGTTCAGATAATGTCGAGTTTGAATGGGAAAAAGAAAACGATAAAACTTACATTGGAGAACACGATATTAGACGTTACGATGTAAAAAGAAACAGAATGAGTGTTGCTGCCAACTTAGACTGGACACCTGACAACAACAATACACTTTTCTTTAAATCAATGTACAATCAGAGAAACGACTATGAAAATCGTTATAGAGTGCGTTTTAGAAAAATAGACGAACCAGATGCTACAGGATTATCAAAGGCTGAAGTACGTCGTCAAACTAAAGGAGGCATCAACAATGATACCAACGACAACACTCGTTTAGAGCGTCAAAGCACTTACAACATATCTGTAGGTGGAGAACATATTATTTTCGGAAACATTAAACTAAACTGGAAAACAGGAACTGCCAAAGCTAAAGAAGAACGTCCAGACGAACGTTATATCAGTTTTGAAAACGATGATATTGAAGTTATGCAAGACTTCTCGCGAACAAACTTCCCAGTATTACGACCAACAAATAACGATTTTAACGATCCTTCAACTTTTGAATACAATGAAATAACGCAACAACAAGGATTTACACAGGAACGTAAAATCAACTCTAATTTTGATGTTTTGGCTCCTATCAATGCTACTGGAACTTATAAAAACTCTTTAAAATTTGGTTTTAAATACAAGTACAAAGAAAAAGTAAGAGACAATAGCTTTTATGAGTATGATTTAGAAAATCAATTTCCAACTATGAATACTACCACTACTAATGACTATACTATTAATGGTTATTTAGCGGGTGACGATTATAAATCAGGCCTTTTCGTTTCAAAAGAATTCTTAGGAAGTTTAAACCTAACAGGTGGTGAACTAGTGCTTGATGAGTTTGTTCCTGAAAACTACGATGCTAATGAAAATATTTATGCAGCATACGGAATGTTACAACAAAATTTAGGTAACAACTTTTCTTTTATTGCTGGGGTAAGAGTTGAAAAAACAACAATAGATTATAATGGTTTTGCTATTGATGTTGAAACGGCTAATGATTTAAGTGATGTAACTAAAACATCAGGAGCTCGAAACTATACCAACTGGTTACCTAACCTACAAGCTAAATACAATATTAACAAAAACACCATTGTTAGAGCTGCTTGGACCAACACAATCGCAAGACCAAACTATTACGATTTAGTACCTTACAGAAATATTAATAGTGATGATATTGAAGCTGAGTATGGAAATCCTAATTTGGATCCTACTGAAGCGATGAACTTTGATTTAATGTTTGAGCACTACTTTAGCAACGTGGGTATCCTATCTGCTGGAGCATTTTACAAAAGCTTAGATCAATTTATTTACAATTCTATTACTGAAGAACCAATTACTATCGGAGGTGTTACAGAAACTTATGATGTCACAAGGCCTTTCAACGGAGGTACTGCCGAAATTTATGGTTTTGAAGTAGCTTTACAACGTAAACTAAACTTCTTACCTGGCTTCTTAAGAAACTTAACTGTATATGGTAACTACACCTATACAGATTCTAAAACAGATGGTATTGCAGACAGAGAAGATGGATTGCCTTTGGCGGGAGCTGTTAAAAATATGTTTAACGGATCATTAGCCTATGAAAGCTCTAAACTATCAATTAGAGCCTCTTTAAACTTTGCTGATGATTATATTTTTGAATACGGAGACGATACCTTTACGGATGTATTTTATGACGAGCAATTGTTTGTAGACCTAAATGCTTCTTACCGTATTACTAAAAACTTACAAATCTTTGCAGAAGCAAAAAACTTAACCAATCAAGAATTGCGTTTTTACCAAGGTACAAAACATCAAACTATGCAGGCTGAGTTTTATAACTATAACTGGAATGCTGGTTTAAAATACAATTTTTAAGAATGAATAATGCATACAGAATAATACTTACTTGCCTTATTCTAAGCGCTTGTAAAGTTGAAAAAATAGTACATCAAAACCCACAAGCGAAACCAGTAGTAGCTTTGGTTGCTGACGCTGAAACAGCACCTGTTACTTCTTTTGACGATGCTGCAGATGACCCGTGCGTGTGGATAAATCCCGCTGATGTAACAAAATCAACCATAATTGGCACAAACAAAAAAGAAGGTTTAGAAGTTTATAATTTAGAAGGAGAACGTTTGTATTCTTATAAAATAGGACGTGTAAACAATGTTGATATTCGTGATGGATTCTTATTAAACGGAAAAAAAGTTTCGGTTGTTACTGCTAGTAATAGAACCTACAATACTATTTCTATACTGATTGTAAAACCTACAGGAGAATTAGAAGACGCTGCTGCACGAAAAATAACTTCTAACTTAAAAGAAGTATACGGTTTAGGAATGTATAAAAGCCCTAAAACTAACAAATTTTATGTTTTTATGGTTGGTAAAAAAGGCGGTGTTGAACAATGGGAATTGTTTGAAAACAACACTCAAATTGATGCCAAGTTAGTCCGTGAATTTTCATTAGGAAGTCAAGGAGAAGGTATTGTTGCCGATGATGTACATGCCAAAGTATATATTGGAGAAGAGAACAAAGCTTTGTGGAAGTACGATGCAGAACCCAATGCTGAAAACAACCGTATAAAGGTTATCAGCACCAACGATTTGAATATGAAAGATGATTTTGAAGGCGTTACTTTATACGATGCTGGGAACGGAAAAGGATATATTATTTTATCCTCACAAGGAAATAACAGTTATGCTGTTTTCGATAGAGTTAGCAATCAATACCTAGGAAGCTTTTCATTAAAAGATGGTGCTATTGACGGTACCTACGATACGGACGGAATTGATGTAACCTCTGTTAATTTTGGCGCGAAATATCCTAAAGGATTCTTTATTGCACAAGATGGTGCCAATACCCAAGGTAAAGACAGTTTACATCAAAATTTTAAGATCATTGACTGGCAAAAAATTTCTAAAAGTCTACATTTAGATTCGTCAAATTAGTGTATTTGTTGTGTAATTTGAAAAGCCTCTAAGTAACTTAGAGGCTTTATTTATTTGTATACATAAGTTATTTTTTAAGAAATAGATAACACTTTTTCACATTTTATTTCCCAATGATAATGTTTTTTTTCTAGGTAAATAAGTGTTGAAATACCATCTAGTTTTTCAAAAATTACCCCAACAGATATCAATGCTTTAGTATAACCTTTATTAAAGGTTATGTCAGAAAAACTTAACAGTACATCTATTTCATCAAACCCTCCTCCTAACATTTCTTTATGCTTTTCAGTATAATAAATTAAAGAGTCTTTCTTTGAATTGGCTACTTTGTTTATGTCTATCTTAATATTATTTCCCGACTTTAAAAATGATGTTATTAGTTGGTTATCATTTGTACATTCATTTATTATTTGTAACTCTTTTTCTTTATATTTTTCTTTCGAAACAGAAATCTGAGGCCAAAAAGCTATTGTTTTTTTTCTTACTGTTTGTTTGTAAAAATATTTATAACTCCGAAGACTATCCTTAGTTGTAAAATTATAAACACTACCGTCTGGTGGTGGTGGAAACCCCGGAGGTAATACCATTGATCCTCTTAGGTCACTTAATAATAGCCCAATAACTTGATACGTATTTTCTTCTTCTATAGTACTAGCTTGTTGTTTTTCTTTACATGAAAACAAAAGAAGGGCTATAATTAAAAAATAGTTTACTTTCATTTATCGTGCAATTACTGTTCTAACTACTTTAAACTTCAAATATTTATCCTTTTCAATCCTTAATAAAAAATATAAATCTTTAAATAATATATTTGGATTGTTTTCTTTCCAACTATTTTGAATTAACCAATCGTAATCTACTAAATTTAAAAAATGTGTATCACAATGATTTATATAACTTATTTTATTATTATAAGCTTTACTAAAAACCATTGTTTCTATAAGTTGGTCATAATAAATATAGCCCTTAAATTCCCCTTCTTTTTTATCTTTTTTAATCTTTTCTTGTCTTTCTTCATACAGTTTTCTATCATAAAACTTAAACGTACTAATATTAGTATAATTTTTCACCCCTTTTATCTTTGAAATTTTATTAGTTTTTAAAATATAATCTTTATGGTTATCATTTAATATATAATACGCATCAATTTTATTGGTTTGCGAAAAACTGACAATAGATACTAGAAATAAGTAAAAAGTTAATTTAATTACATTCATTGTTTCCTGAGTTGCTAAATTCTTCAGAGACCTTTATTTTTCTATTAAATCTGTATTCCATATAACAGGATATTTGATCATTTTATCTTCAATAACTTCAATTAAATAAAGTTTATCAAATACAGAATTTTTAAAGAAACTAACATTTTTAGCTTTACTACGTTTTTTCTCAATACTTTCTAGTGTTTCAAACTTTATTTTTTTTAAGAAACTAACACTACATGTATCTATTTTTTGTTTTTTGTCTAGAACAAAAGATTCTTTGCAAATAAAGAATGTAACTTGATCATCTCTTTCTTTTTTCGTATACTTCTTTACAAATTCAATTCCTTTTTTATTTCTAGCTGTTTGTTCTGTAAAAACCTTACATTTTTCTTTACTTTTCTTATCAAAAAATAAGTAGCCTGTTTCTTTTTTATCTTGGCTAAAAGTATAACTGTAAACACATAAATTAATAAGTAAAAAAATAAACTTTTTCATTATTGACAGTTTTGATTTTTGTTAGCATTAATATAATCATCAATAACCTTTCCAATTCTATCTTTTTCTTCTTGAGATAAATTAGACCAAGTACTAATGTTAGAATACTTCAAACCTTCCCAAGCCAAATCCATATAAAATGGATGAGAATGTTGGTTGTTATCAAAACTTTGCAAAATATCGGCTATTGTTTCTCTATAATGGGTAGCCATTTGTTGATGTTGAGTGTTATTTGGAGTAGATGTATTCCAGTTATATCTTGTATAATAGTCATAAATTCCAGGAAAATTATCTTTAATACTCATAATGTAGTTTTTTTGTTCTGCTGCAGTCCAGCCTGTAAAATTCAAGTTTCCTTGTTTGGCTAGAGATAATAATTTTCTAAACATTTCAGCATGAATTACCTCATGAGTTATAGTCTTTGCTGTTATTAAATCTGGACGATACCCTACCCCATGAATATTAGAGTTATTATTTAAAGCAATAGTTATAACATAATCCGGAGAAGTTCCTGCTCCATCAGGGGCTCTAGTTACACCTCTTGTAGTTCCTAAATCTTCCATTATTAACTTCAAATGACTTACAGGAAACTCACCATCAAACTTTTGTATCATGCTTTTAAAATCTGTACTCATAGCTTTTAGTTTCTCATAAACACAAAGTGCTTTACCTGTAAGTTTGTTAATAATTTGGTCATCAAAATCTACTTCACCACCATTTGCTAACGCTTTAATGGCTTGTTTAGCAAATGTTTTGACTTCTGAGGTTGTATTTTTAAATAAGAAAGCTTCTACCTCTTTAGTGGTGTTTAAATTATTACTGTCTGATAAAAAGTTGAGTTCCGACAGTGATAAGCTGTTATCTAAAATTCTATTAATATTATTCGCTCTAATTTGTGCTTCTGTATAAGTATTTCCATCAGCATCTTCTACAAGGCTTGTTACTATAGGGGTTCCTGAGGTATTATCTTCTGCAATATCACCGCCACCTCCGGTAACATCACCTCCTACCATACCATCTTCTGGTTCTGGTAAGTCGTTACTTG
>NZ_JAZDVY010000008.1:0-260799 GCF_036350695.1 Tenacibaculum sp. FZY0031 | reverse complement strand
GCAGTTTCATCGTACATTCTGGTGACGCGGATAACCACTGTTGCTGCTGGGTTGCCACAGTCGTCCGTTGCATTGAATGTATAATCTCTGTATTGGGTACAACCGTCTTCGCCTGCCATTACTTCGCCTGCGACTCCGTTGATACTGCCTGATTTCTCTCCACCAATACCACAGTTGTCTGTCCACGTAGTGCTTACCACTTCTGGCCATGCTTGGTTACATTCCTCTAGCATGATATCCTCTTGGTCGGCAATTACTGGAGCTTCATCATCTGGTGTAACTGTAAATGTTCTTTCACAAGAAACCACTTGTTCACATTCATCAGAAACCTCATATTTTAAAACGATACTTCCTCCACAAGCATTGGGTGCTTGAAGAGCATTTACATCGACTTCATTTTCACCTATGTAATATTTCTCTACTACTGTTCCATTTCCTCCTGAAGTTGAAAATCCAGATAACCAAATACCAAAAGCATTATTAATATTTGCTTGTGATGTACATTCTGGTATTGTTTGATTTTCTGGACAAACTTGATTTAACGGTATTAAAGGCTCTCCATTTACTTGAAATACATCTTCTGCTGTACATCCTACAACACCTGGGGCAAATTGTAATGTTGCTGCTACTTTATAAGTTCCTGCTTCTGTGACTTGCAATGTACCTTCTGTTTCTCCATTTATCTCTACATCGTCTTTATACCATACATACGTAAAAGTATTTCCTTCTGGTGTTGCGTTTGCGGTTAGTGTTATACTTTCTTCTGTACAAGCTATATCTTCCCCTTCTATTACCACGGTTACTTCAGGTGTATCTGCTAAACTAAACGGTCCTGCTAAATCTTTTAGCTCAGCAGTAAATGAATCAGAAGATCTTGTTTTTACAATTACACTTCCTAATGGACTAATACAATCTATACCAGGAGAACTACTAGAATCAAAACCTAATGCTGATGCGTTAATTGCTATTTCTGCAAAAGTATTTTGTTGATAATCGGATACTATATTTCCTCCTTTATTAATTGTCCCCCAAGGGCCAGCTGTTACAGAGCCTCCATCATTCACTTGAGAAAAAACTGCTTCAGGTGCTCCTTGTCTTAATTGTATTTCAGCATACCCATAATTTCCTGCTCCATTTCCTCCATCATATTGTATATATCCATTTTGATCTTTCTTAAACTCAAATGGTCTAAAAGGCAAGGTGTTGTGTGTATCAAAATAAGAGTCTGGAACCCCTACTAATTCAACCCAAACATATAGTTTAATAATCGCATTTGCTCCTCCATTAGCATAATTCACAGAAAGGATAATATCTCCATGTTGTAACACCGAACCATCAGGGTTAAACACATATGGAGTTCTTCCTCCTGTAGCTGATAAGTCCACCACTGATTGAATAGTACCTCCTACTAAATTTACTTTTTCTCTAAAATATTCAAAGTCTAAATAACTATCTCCGCTATCATTTCTTGTTGATGCCCCTAAAAAAGCCCATTCATCTGTTCCTACTGTAGCTCCTTCTCTTCTTAAATGTCCAAAAACATCTATAATGTCATTTTTTTGAGGCACAGAGGCATCAGTAATTGTCCAAGTATTCGGATTGTCATTATTTTTATCTGACCCTCCTGTAAACACATTTGAATCTGTATTGTTACCTTGAGCGTTTTGATCTCTAATAAAAACAGCATCGATCCAAAGTCTTCCATCAACAACTGTATAAATAGGAACACTCATTCTAATTTCAGCAGAAGCATTATCATCTACTAATAAATTTGCTGTTACTGCTGTGGAAGTTTCGTCTATTACTCCTTTCCCTGAGTCTCCTAAAAACCAATCATCAGTTCCAAATGGGAAGACTGCTCCATTTGGAAAAGATACTATTCCTGAATACACATCAGCATCAACACCAAAGTTGGCTTGAACTGTAGTTTCTGTGTTCACTAATTGTGCATTCACTGCATTTGTTGAAAACAAAAAAAGCACGACAAGAAAACCTGTCATACTATATAGGCGCCTTTTAAAACCTTTATCAATGCAGTTTTTTAACGTTTTTAACCCTCTCCTTTTACAGGCAGGTTCTGTATCATTAAGCAACATATTGTAATATTTTACATGGTATTATTCTTTAATTTTTTGTTATTAAAGGGGTTACACATCTAACCAACATAAAAACAAGCTGGTTGTAAAATATCTAGTAAAGAGGTTATCAAATAACTAAAAGTATTTTTTTAGCTTAAGAGAGGTTACAGAAACAAAGAGGTTAAAGGGATATTTCGTTGAGAGATTAAAACTCATATAAGAATTATGAGTTAGGGAAGCAAAGTTAATCAATTAACACTTATTTAACAACCATCCGTATTGATGCTGATAATAAAAAAGGGGTTTTCCCCCTAGGATCTAATGCCCCCCATAAAGTTATTTAATCTCTACGGAGCCATTTTTTGCCGAAAGAAAAAACAATTCTTTTTTCAGGTAAAAAACTTAATTACTACAGGTTTTAATTAAGGTTTTTATACACTTTTACTAGTTCCTCAGCTTCTCTTTGTGCGCTCCATTTTTTTTCGATTTCTCTTCGAGCGCAATCTCCTAAATGAGGAAGTTTCTTATGTATTAGGTTTTCAATTATTTTTTGAAGTTCTGTTTTATTTCCAGGGGTAAACAAATAGCCAGACTCTGAGTCTGTTATTAACTCTGAATGCACTCCTACATTCTTTGTAGCCACAACTGTATTTGCGCATGCCATTGCTTCAGCACAAACTAGAGAAAAACCCTCTGTAAAAGAAGGAACCACCGAAATTTTAGCTGCTTGGTAATAAGAAATAATATCTGATGTTTCATCAACAAAATAAACTTGGTCTTCAACCTTGTTTTTTTTAACTATTTCTTTTAATTCTTCTAAAAACGAGGGGGTGTCTACTTTACCAACTACAACCAATGCCCATTCTTTGGTTTCGTTTAATTTGGGTGCTACAGCTTCTAGTAATATTTTTTGTCCTTTTGCTTTTCTAACTCTACCTGCACAAAGAATAATATTTTTTTGAGCAATATTGTTTAATTTCTTTTCTGGATTAGAAATAAAAAGGCTTGTGTCTACACCATGTGGTACCATTACGTTAGATATCCCTAAGCTCTTATGCATCGAGCTTGTTAGCGTGACAACCTCATCTGATTTCTTCAATAGAAACTTGGTAAATCCTGACGGCTCTGTTTCAGCATGTCGTGTTGCTACTAATTTGAACTTTGCTCCTAACACTCGATACCATAGCATTTTTAAAATTTCATTGTTACGATGACAATGAACAATGGTGTTTTCTTTAGAAAACAATAACTTTTTTAACTGAGAAGTTGTTATTTTATCTCCTTGAATACCATAACCATACAAATAGGTTGTACACAGTTTTTTTAATTGAGGAAGTACATTTTCAATACTTCTTGTAACACCAGTTCTTCTGTTGTGAAAGTGTGTATGTACAACTGTAAAGTTAGAATCCATCTATGCGAATCTTCTTTCAATGATCTCTAACAGTCTATTTTCATATTCTTCTTTTTCTGACCAATCGTAATCAGGTTTTATCATTTTATTGATAAATTTTTTTGCTTCTTTTTCTGTTTTAATGGTATTCAGTTGAGAAATAACTCTATTAAAATCGTTTTGATCTCCATCGAAAAGATGTTTTACAAAAGCTATTCTATCATTTAAGTCAATTTGAATGGTCTTTTGAAAGTAATCATTAATCGTTTTCTTAGGTGCTGCTTTCGTAAACAAATCTGTCATAATATCTACTGAAATCGTATCTTGTAACTCATCTTCTAACGTTGGCGTTTTTCTTTCTCCAACATCTTTCACATCGTTTTTAGTAGTTTCAACCTCACCGTGCAATAATTCTTCTAACTCATCAAAAGGCTGTTCTATAATTTGATTCGAGATTACTTCTTCATTAATTCCTTCAATTACTTTTTCAGCTATTTCATCTGCTTCTTGCTCAAAACTATCTTGTAAATCTTCTTCTAAATGGTGTACTTTTCTTTCTTCTACAAGTTCTTCTTCCTGTGCTATTTCTTCTACTTCTTTTTTTGTAGGTATTTCTATTTCTTCTTGAACTCGTTCTTCCTCAGTTTTAAAATCATCGATAGTTTCTTTCTCTAACTTAATTGCTACTTTTTCTTCCGTAGATGAAACTTCTTCAACAACAGCTTCTACCTGTTTTTTCTCTTCAGCTAACAATACTTCTTGCAACAACTCCTCCTTAGTTTTTGTAGGATTTGGAGTATTATTTATATACTCTTCCACATACGCTAAAACCGAAAGTTTTTCATAAACTTCATATGCCTTTTGCTTTAACTCAAACACATTTTCTTTATTTTTCATTTGTAAAATACTGTGTGCTAAACTGGTTAAATCTGATGCTAGTTTTTTGTGCATAAGTTGTCGTTTGATTTTAATTTTTGCTGTTAAATTTTAATAAATTTGTTCCTCATTCGAAAGTAATACAAAAATCAATAATTAGAGCTTAAAATTACAAAATGTTTCTTGAAAATACAGTAAATCATACAGAACAATTTGGTTGGATTGAGGTAATTTGTGGCTCAATGTTTTCGGGTAAGACCGAAGAATTAATTCGTAGACTTAAACGTGCACAATTTGCTAAACAACGCGTTGAGATATTTAAACCAGCAGTTGATACTCGTTATAACGATGAGGAAGTAGTATCACACAACAAGAACAGCATTCGTTCTACACCAGTTCCTGCATCTTCTAATATTAGGTTATTAGCTAATGATGTTGATGTTATTGGAATAGATGAAGCTCAATTTTTTGACGACGAAATTGTAGCTGTTTGTAATGATTTAGCGAATAGAGGAGTTCGTGTTATCGTTGCAGGTTTGGACATGGATTTTAAAGGAAACCCTTTTGGACCTATGCCTGCATTAATGGCTACTGCCGAATATGTTACGAAAGTACACGCTGTTTGTACTCGTACGGGCAATTTAGCTCATTACAGCTACAGGAAAGCACAAAGTGACGATTTGGTATTTTTAGGAGAAACCCAAGAATACGAACCATTAAGCAGGGCGGCTTACTATAAAGCCATGAAAGAGCAACAAACTCATAACAAAGAAGAAGAAAGCAACAATGAATAACAATCACGTTACTGTATTAGAAATCGACTCGAAGGCTGTATTACACAACCTTGCTTACTTTAAGCAAAAACTTCAACCACAAACTAAAATCTTGGCTGTTGTTAAAGCCTATGGTTACGGAAGTGAATCTGTTGAAATTGCTAAAATTGTAAAAGATCAAGTTGATTATTTTGCTGTTGCCTACTCTAACGAAGGCATTGCACTACGTGAGGCAGGAATAACAACTCCTATTTTAGTGTTGCAACCTCAAATTCAAAACTTAAAAGAGCTTGTAAAATACCGCCTAGAACCAAGTCTATACAGTTTTAAAATTTTTGATGCTTTTATGCAACTTGCTGATGAGACTCCTTTGATGAATTACCCTATTCATATAAAGTTCAATACTGGATTAAATAGGTTAGGGTTTTGGCATACAGATGTACCAGCTTTAATTACTGCATTAAAAAAATCTAACAATGTAAAAGTTGAATCTATTTTTTCACACTTAGCAGCCAGTGAAGACCCTTATGAACAAGAGTTTACTGTTGGTCAGATTAACAATTTTGCCTATATCGTAAAACAAATTTATTCGCATTTAGGGTATGAACCTATGATTCACATTTTAAACACTTCTGGCATTATCAATTATCCCCAAGCTCAATTTGACATGGTTCGTTTAGGAATAGGATTGTACGGTTTTGGGAACGATGATCAAGAAACTGCTCAATTAAAAAATACGCATACTTTAAAATCTATCATTTCTCAAATTCACTTAATTCAACCAGGTGAAACAGTGGGTTATAACAGGGCTTTTGTTGCCAACCAACCTACAAGAAGTGCTACGATTCCTATTGGTCATGCAGATGGTATTTCAAGAAGACTAGGGAATAAAAATGGTTTTGTTTTTATTAACAATCAACCAGCTCCTATTATTGGAAATGTTTGTATGGATATGATTATGGTAGATGTTACTCAAATTGATTGCAATGAAGGTGACGAGGTTATTATTTTCAACCATCAACAACATGTGGAATACATGGCTCATAAGAGTGAGACTATCCCGTATGAAATACTCACTGCTTTATCTCAACGTATAAAAAGATTGGTTAAGAGTTAATTTTTTTATACTTTTCAATTCATTTAACTATTAAAATTCAAATATATGGGAATGCTTAAAGAATTTAAGGACTTTGCAATGAAAGGAAACTTAGTTGACATTGCAGTAGGTTTTGTAATGGGAGCAGCTTTTAAACAAGTAGTAACTTCTTTTACAGGGGGAATTGTATCGCCGTTAATTGGGCTTATATTCAAAGCTGACTTTAAAGATATAAAATACGTAATAAAGGAAGGAGTTGCGGATGAAGCAGGTAAAATAACAGGGGAGGTTGCTATTATGTATGGCGAGTTTTTAACCCATGTTATCGATTTTATTATTGTAGCTTTTGTAATGTTTACGGTTGTGAAAGCGGTAAATGCCATGAAGAAAAAAGAAGAACCAGCTCCTGAAGCTCCAAAAGGGCCTACTCAGGAAGAATTATTAGCCGAAATTAGGGATTTACTTAAAAAATAATTCTTATAAATACTTACTACCAAGGCTCGCAATTGCGAGCCTTGGTAGTTTTAATAATTTTAGTTACACATGTTTTCCTTTGTTCCATCCATGTTTTCCTAAATATTGCTCACCACTTTCAACAGCTCCATCTTCAATACTTGTTCCCATAGAGTCATTCCAACGATTTAAATACCCGAAAAGAGAAATCACACCTAACATTTCAACTATTTCGCCTTCATTCCAATATTTATACAATTCTTCTTTTATTTTTTCATCTACCATATTTGGAACCATCGAAGCAGCTAATGAAAAATCTAACGCAGCACGTTCAGCATCAGAAAATGCAGAGTGAGTTTTATACTCCCATATATTATCTAATTGTTCTTGTTCTGCTCCATAACGCTCTGCTGCACGAATTGCATGTGCTTGACAATAACGGCAACCTGTAGCGTTACTACTTACCCAAGCAATCATCCTTTTTAAAGCAGAAGTTACACGACCATGGTTAGCCATTACCGCTTTATTTAAATTAATAAATGCTTTGGATATTTCTGGACGACGTTGCATCGTTAAAACCGAATTCGGACAAAAACCTAAGGTTTCATTATAAAAATCAGATAATTGTTTCGTTTCTGCATCATGATTCGGATCTAAAGGAGTTACTAAAGGCATAGTTTTATTTTTTAAGTTTTTAATACTAACTTTTTACTGTAAGTTTGTGTTATTATTTAAATAATTAAGTCGAAATACACATTGACTTGCTTACGCAATAAACAAAAAAATATCAAGATATGGCAACAAACACAGTTACAACCGTTTGGAAAGAAAACATGCAATTTGAAAGTGACAATCCTAGTGGGCACTCAATAGTAATTGACACTTCTGAAGAGCATGGTGGCAATAATACTGGATTACGCCCCAAAGCTATGATGCTTTCATCGTTAGCAGGTTGTTCTGGTTTAGACATTGTTCCTATGCTAGAAAAAATGCGTGTGAAAATTGATGATTTTAAGATTGTTGTTACGGGTGAATTAACTGAAGAACACCCAAAGTATTACCATAAAGTTTTAGTTGATTATCATTTTTACGGAAGTGATTTAGACGAGAAAAAAATTAATAAAGCAGTAGACTTATCGATAGAGAAATATTGTGGTGTTATGGAAATGTTTAGAAAATTTGCGGATGTAACTACCGCTATTCATTTACATAACAACTAATTTATTCTTGATTAAATTGCTATGCGCTGGACATTAAAACCACAACCAGACACTATTAAAGTAAAACAATTGGCCAAAGAATTAGCTGTGGATACAACCTTGGCTAAAATCTTAGTACAACGTGGTATAGAAACCTTTGATGAGGCAAAGCATTTTTTTCGTCCTTCGTTGAGCGACTTACACAATCCTTTTTTAATGAAGGATATGGAAATTGCTGTACAACGTATAGAAAAAGCCATAAGAAACAACGAGAATATTTTAGTTTTTGGTGATTATGATGTTGACGGAACCACAGCGGTTTCTTTACTGTCTTCTTATCTAAAAACAATTCACCCTAAGATTGCAACCTATATTCCCGACCGATATAATGAAGGGTATGGAGTTTCTTTTCAAGGAATTGATTTTGCTGAAGACAATGGGTTTTCTCTCATCATAGCTTTAGACTGCGGAATTAAAGCTATTGATAAAGTTGCTTACGCTACTGAAAAAAATATCGATTTTATTATTTGTGATCACCACAAACCAGGAAGCGAAGTTCCGAAAGCGGTTGCTGTTTTAAATCCTAAGCAAGTAGATTGTAGCTATCCGTATGATGAATTATGTGGTTGCGGTGTTGGTTTTAAGTTGATTCAAGCATTAGCTTCAAAAAGAAACCAAACGATTGAAGACTTACTTCCGTATTTAGATTTAGTAGCTACAGCAATTGCAGCCGATATTGTTCCGATGACTGGTGAAAATAGAGTGTTAGCTTATCATGGATTACAAGTTATTAACTCTCAACCTCGAAATGGTATCAAAGCCATTATTCATCAGTTACAAAAAAAAGAACTCACTATTACTGATGTAGTTTTTATCATTGCTCCGCGAATAAATGCTGCTGGTCGTATGAAACATGGAAACTACGCTGTCGAATTATTAACCGAAATGGATTTTGACTCAGCAGTTGAATTTGCCTCTGCAATAGAAAAATTTAATTCCGACAGAAAAGAATTGGATAGAGCTATCACCCAAGAAGCTTTACTTCAAATTGAAAACAACAACGAGCAAGAAAATTACACCACAGTTGTTTTTGATGAAAATTGGCACAAAGGCGTTATTGGTATTGTAGCTTCTCGTTTAACCGAAACCTACTACAGACCTACTTTGGTCTTTACTAAAAGTGGCGAAAAATTAGCTGCCTCTGCTCGTTCGGTAAAAGGATTTGATGTGTATAATGCCCTAGAAGCATGTTCGGAATTTATTGAACAATTTGGCGGACATAAATATGCCGCAGGTTTAACCTTATTACCTGAGCAATATGAAAACTTTAAAAAGAAATTTGAAGAAGTAGTTGCTTCCACAATTGACAAAAATTTGTTAACACCAGAGATTACCATTGATGCTGAAATTGACCTATCAGAAATTACTCCCAAGTTTTTCCGCATCATCCAACAAATGGCTCCATTTGGTCCACTTAATATGAAACCTATTTTTACGACTACCGCTGTGAGAGACAATGGTTACGGAAAACAAGTAGGAGCTGACAGTAGCCATTTAAAGTTGAACATCATTTATGGCTCTGACCAAAAAACATACAATGCTATTGGATTTGGTTTAGGCACTAAAATATCAGCTGTACAAAACGACTTTGACATTGCTTACACATTAGATGAAAATACTTGGAACGGTTATACCTCTATACAATTAATGTTAAAAGATTTAAAATAGTAAAAACCGTATTTTTTTATTTAGAATAATTCCAAATAATACCATATATTTGTTATCATAATAGACAGTTATGGACGGAATTACTAAAATATACAACAACAACATAGGTATTTCTTTTCATTGGAAAGAAAACAATTCAAACTTAATTCAATTAATATTTAGAGACACTGGGTTTCATCTAACCGAACAAGAGATCGAATTATTTTTAGACAAGGTAACGGACTCTAAACTTCAAAGAAATTGTGCCACTTGTAGTAATGGAAAAGACTGTAGATCTATTCTACTTCAAACTCCCTCAAATAAAGTGAGCATGGCAGTATCATCAGTTGAACTATGGCAAATTGACGACCTTTTAAAAGGTACTTTGTTTCAACTAAGAATGAATACTTACCTAGATGACGTGTGTAAAAATTAAAAGGCTTGCAAAATTGCAGGCCTTTTATATTATTTATCTTCTTTAATTAAGTACATATATACTGGGTAATGATCACTATACCCTCCAGTATATCTCCCATAAGAAAAACTTCTGAAAGGATACCCCTTATAGCGTCCACTCTTTTGAGTTAAAAAACGCTTATTAAAGATACCTGACTTAAACATTTTGTATGTTGAAAAATCTTTTTTCCCTTTGTCTAATAACGGAGAGGTAAACATAATTTGATCAAACAGGTTGATATTATCTCTATAGCCTAATGTATTAAACCCACGACGAAACATATCTTCGTATGGATTATAAATATCTCCTTCTTTTACATTTTTTTTCTTGCTCTTCGTTTGTAAAACTGTTTTGAAGCTCGAATTGATAGGATCGTCGTTAAAATCTCCCATTATTAACACTTTTGGGTTGGGATCGCTTTCTTTAATTTTTTCTATAATTTGCTTTACTTTATACGCTGCTTTTTCACGTAAAGGCCTACTTTTTGCTTCTCCTCCTCTGCGGGATGGCCAGTGGTTAACAATCACATGTATTAATTCATCATCTAAATAACCTGATACTAGCAAAATATCGCGCGTGTATACTTTTTTATTTTGATCGTAAATATTAGGATTGAATGCCTCGAAATGAATAGGTTTAAAATACCGTGGTTGATATAGCAATCCTACATCTATCCCTCTTTTATCAGGAGAATCAAAATGAATAATACTATATCGTTTCTTGTTTAACTTTTCAGACGCTACTAAATCTTCTAAAACTTTTTTATTCTCAACCTCAGCAACTCCTAAAATTGCAGGACTGGTCTTAGCCTTTTCTGCTCCTAATTGAAAGATAACCTCTCCCAATTTATCAATTTTATCCAAATAAACCTCTTCCTTATCCCCTTTCATTTCCATTATCGGACTTGCTTCATCATTCTTTTCAGGATCATTCTTAGTATCAAAAAGATTTTCTAAGTTATAAAAACCAACAGTTCTTATTTTGTATTTTTTTGCCTCTTGTTGTGCATGTGAAGAAAAAACACCAAGAGTTAAAACTAAAAGTAAAGCTATATTTCTCATTTAATAAATTTTACGCGACAAAAGTAAAAACAATTTTCAAGCCAAAACCTATAATTTACACAAAACTAGGTTTCATAACTTTAACTTAATATTAACATAACTATAATTTTCGTAATTTTGCCTCCCTTTTGCCGTATTTTCGGCCTGGGGAATTAATATATTCAAATATTTTATAAACAATCATTTATGAGAAATTTTACGATAACAATGTTATTGCTTTTTTCAGGTTTATTTGGCTTGAATGCGCAGAATATTGTAAAGGGGATCGTAATAAACGGCGATTCTGAAAATCCTATGCAAGGTGTTTCTGTAAGTGTAAAAGAAGCAAACGTCTCGAGTACTACAGACGCTAGTGGGGCTTTTACACTGAATGGTTTACCAAACGGAAGGCAAATTGTAACGGTATCATTAAACGGGTATGAGACCCAAAACTTTCCAGTAGAATTATCTGGAAAAACAGTAGATTTAGGAACAATCTTTATGTATGAAGATTTGTCTGAAGATCAAGATTTAAGCACCATCACTATTACAGATGATGAATTAAATGATGATACAAGTGCTGCTGATAACATTTCTGGTTTACTACAAGCCTCTAGAGATGTATATTTACGTACTGCTGCTTTTGAATGGAGTGGCTCTTTTTACAGAGTACGTGGTTTAGATTCTGAAAACGGTAAAGTTTTGATTAATGGAATTGAAATGAACAAGCTATACAACGGAAGACCTCAATGGAGTAACTGGGGTGGCTTAAACGATGTATTGCGTAATCAAGAATTTAGCAATGGACTGACTCCTTCAAATTACGCATTTGGTGGTGTTTTAGGTTCTACAAACATTAATACTAGAGCTTCAGAATACAGTGAAGGAGGTCGTGTTTCTTATGCATCCTCTAACAGAAGTTACAACCACCGCTTAATGGCTACATACTCTTCTGGTTTGTTAGCTAATGGATGGGCAATAACTGTTTCTGGTAGTAGGAGAGCTGGTAACGAAGGCTATGTAGATGGTACTTTTTACGATGCCAATTCTATCTTTTTATCACTTGAAAAGCAAATTAACGAAGCTCATAGTTTAAACTTAACAGTGATTGCCGCTGAAAATGAGAGAGGAAAATCTTCACCAAACACTCAAGAAGTTTTTGACATTAAAGGAATTCGTTATAACTCATATTGGGGGAAGCAAGGAGATAAAAACAGAAACTCTAGAGTTAAAAGGTTATACGAGCCAATCGTTATGTTAAATCACTATTGGAATCTTTCTGATAACACGAGATTAAACACGAATATTGGTTTTCAATTTGGAGAAATTGGCAACAGTCGTTTAGATTATAACGGCGCTAACAATCCTGATCCTACGTACTACAGAAAATTACCAAGTTGGTATTTATCAGACCCTAATGGACCTGATTATGAAAATGCCTACAAATCGTTAACTGGTTTTCAAAATGATGGTCAAATTGATTGGGATGAATTATATATTGGAAACGAAGGTAGTCCTGAAAATGCTCGTGTAATTTTATATGAAGATAGAAACGACGATCAACAATTAACTGCTAACATGATTTTATCTTCAGAATTAAATGAAAATATTACATTAACAGCTAGTGGTGAATATAGAAAGTTAAAGTCTGAAAATTTTGCTTCTCCAATAGATATGCTTGGAGCTACAGGTTATTTGGATGTAAATACTTTTGGCGATAATTTTGATCAACAACAAAGTAACCTTTTAACTCCTAATAGAACAATTGGCTTAGGAGACCGCTTTAAATACAACTATATCTTCAATTCTGAAGTATATGGTGGTTTTGCTCAATTACAATTCAAATACAACAAAGTTGATTTTTATGTTGCAGGACAAGCGAACAATACCACCCATCAAAGAGAAGGTTTATTCCAAAACGGGTATTTCCCAACCAACTCTTATGGAAAATCAAACAAATTAGATTTCTTTAATTATGGAGCTAAAGGTGGATTGACTTATAAAATCTCTGGTCGTCATTTAATTGATGTAAATGGAGGTTATATAACCAAAGCACCATCTTTACGTAATTCTTTTGCTAACTCAAGAGCTAACAATGTAACAGTAGCTGATGTGGCTGAATTAAATAGCGAAAAAATATTATCTGGAGATATTAGCTATGTATTTAGAAGCCCTTTAATTACTTCTAAAGTTACAGGTTACTTTACCGATATAAAAGATGCTACCGAAATTTCTTTCTTCTTTGCTGACGGTATTGGAGGAGATACTTCTGCATTTATTCAAGAAATCTTAACAGGTATAGACAAAAGACATTTTGGTGTTGAATTAGGTATTGAAGCACAAGTTACTCCTACTATTAAATTAAAAGGAGCTGCAAACATTGGGCAGTACACCTATAACAACAATCCTAATTTGGTTATTACAACTGAAAATGCTTCAACCCCTGGTTTTACAAATGGTAAAAGAGACATGGGAGCAGCTTCTCTTAAAGATTATAAAATCGCCGCAGGACCTCATAAAGCATACTCTTTTGGTTTTGAATATAGAGATCCAGATTATTGGTTTGTTAGTGTAACAGCAAATTATATGGATGAAGCTTATGTAGATGTTTCTCCTATTAGAAGAACTAGTAACTTTATTAGCGACGCTGATGGAGCTGCTTTTGCAGATTACGACCCTGTGTTAGCTAGACAACTATTAGCTCAAGAGCAATTTGATGACTACATGGTTGTGAATGCCATTGGAGGAAAATCGTGGAAAGTAGGCGATGGTAAATACATTGGTTTATTTGCTAGTGTTAGTAACCTATTTAACGAAGAATACAAAACAGGAGGTTTTGAACAAGGTAGAAATGCAAACTACCGTGAACTACGTGATGACAACGCTAACGGAACACCTACCTTTGGAAATAAATATTGGTATGGTAGAGGTACTACTTATTTCTTAAACTTAAATTATAGATTCTAAAAAACACTCAAAATGAAAAAAATAAATTTATACAAGATTTTTGCAATACTTTTTATTGCAATTTCTGCTTCATGTGTTGACAATAACGATTTTGAATTACCAACTATTGGACCAGATAAACAATACGAAAACTTAAAGTCTTTAGACGAAATTATTGCCCAGTACAATGGTGACCCTGTAGAATTTACCGAAGACGTTACTGTTTATGGTTATGTAATTTCTGACGACAGAGAAGGAAATTTTTTCAAATCAATCATAATTCAAGACAAACCAGAAAACCCAACTGTTGGTTTAGAAGTAAGAATAGATGATACCAATTTAGGAGCTCGTTATAATGTAGGTAGAAAAGTTTACATTAAATTAAAAGGACTTGTTTTAAGTAAATACTTCGCCTCTTTTCAAATAGGTGTTTTAAACGGAAGTAGTACGGATAGAATTGACGCAAACGATTATATCAATTTTATCGACAGATCTTCTGAAATTACTGAAATAGTACCAACCAACTTAACAATTGGAGAGTTAACTGATGCTCACATCAATACATTAGTTAAAATTGAAGGGTTACAATCTGAAGAAAAAGGACTAACTTATGCTAATCCTGATGATACTTTTTCTGTAAACAGAAACTTCGTAAGTTGCGAAACTTTTGAATCTATTATTATGAGAACTAGTGGTTTCTCAACCTTTAAATCATACCCTATTCCAGATAAAAAAGGAAGTATTACTGCTATTTTAGGAAAGTTTAGTAGCGACTACCAATTATATATTAGAGATACAAACGATGTTGATTTTACCCAAGAATACGGTTGTAACAACAACCCTACAGAGGCTTCATTAGCTGAAGTAAAAGCATTGTATACTGGTAGTGAAACTACTGTTACTCAAAACTTAAAGTTAAAACTTGTAATTACTTCAGACCTTTCTACAGAGAATATTTCAAATCAAAATGCTTTTGCTCAAGACGCAACAGCAGGTATTGCTTTACGATTTAGTGATGCTTACGATTTAAAATTAGGAGATGAAATAGAAATTGCTGTTGGAGGAGCTAAACTAAGCGAATATAACGGTTTATTACAATTAAACATCTCTCCATCAAGTATTATTAACACAACTGCTGGAACGTTACCTACCCCTGAAGTAATTACGATAGCTCAAGCGTTAACTGGTGATTACCAAGGAAAATTAGTACAAATTGAAGGTGTACAGTTTAAAGATATTACAGGAACTTATAATGGTTCTAATGTTTTTACCTCTGATTGTACCGATGAATTAACAACTTATGTTAGACCTCAGGCAACATTTGCTAGTAACTCTGTAAGTGATAAAAAAGGAACCCTTACAGGAGTAATGAGTGATTTTAACGGAGCTCAAATTTACCTTAGAAATGAGGCTGATGTTAATTTTACTGAAGATTACGCTTGTGGATCTACAGGTGGAGGTACTGGAACTGCAGCAGCATTATTTTTCTCTGAATACGCAGAAGGAAGTAGTAACAACAAGTATTTAGAAATATACAACCCTACATCTGAAACTGTAGATTTAAAAGATTATGCATTTCCAAATGTATCTAACGATCCATCAACTGTAGGAGAGTACGAATTCTGGAACACATTCCCTGATGGTGCTACAATAGCTCCAGGAGCTACTTATATTATTGCTCACGGTAGTGCAGACCCAACTATTTTAGCAAAAGCTAATCATACTTTTAACTTTTTAAGTAATGGTGATGATGGTTTTGCTTTAGTATACGGAACAGAAACTAGCTATACGGTTTTAGACTGGTTAGGTGATTGGAATGGTGACCCAGGTTCTGGATGGGATGTAGCTGGTGTAACTGCCGCTACAAAAGATCACACGCTTGTTCGTAAAGCTTCAATAACTGAAGGTAACCCAGATTGGGCAGCAAGCGCTGGTACAGATGCTGCTTCTTCTGAATGGGAGGTAAAAGATATAGATGATTGGACCTCGTTAGGAGTTAGGTAATTCACAACTCGTTGATAAATTAAAAAAAAACCAAGTTTTAAAACTTGGTTTTTTTTATTCTCTTTTTTAACCTACTTTTTTACTAATTGTTTAGTATACTTTTTCCCTGTGTTACTAAGAGATACAAAATAAATCCCCGCTGATAACTTTGAAACATCTATATTGTTATTTCTAGAACTCATTTTTACTTTTTTAAGTAATTTTCCATTTGTATTGTAAATAGTAACATCTTTACTTTTCCACAATTCATTATTAACCTCTAAAGCAATAAAACTTCCTTCTACAGGATTAGGTGAGCAAACGATTACATTTTTGTCATTTACTAAAGTTTGTTTTGTGTTTGACTTAGTCGTTTTAGCGCTTCCACAACTTCCAATAGTACGCCATCCGCTTGAAATTCTCTCGTATAAAACATCAAAATAAACAACTCTATCACCTACCTGATAGCTTTGAGAAGAATCATATTGAGCTACACCGTCACAAATATTTGTACTCGTCCCTCCATCTCCTTCAATAATATGCACAGCATAATCTTCCACCTCACCATAATCAAACGTTCCACAAGAAGAGGGTGTCGTATTATATCGCATAGACACTCTCATTCTTGTGTTCCCTAATTTTGCACTAGCAGGAACAGTAAAAGTACCGTTGACTGAACCATCAGAAGAAGCACTTTTAACCCATACCTGCTCTCCACTATCCTCAAAATCAGAATCCTGATTATAGTCAATCCAAACAGCATATCCTTCATTATAAACTGTACCTGTCCATTTTGGGGTAACGGTAATCGTGTTGGAACTCCCTTGCTCCAAGTTAGTGGAAATACTAGTAAAATCTTGATATCCATTTGTAGCTCCTGAGCTGTTATTAATACTCCCTAATGTGACCTTCTGTATATATTCATCATTTACATTATTTCCTTTTGAATCGCAATAGGTTGGCACACTAACACTTCCCTTGCTTTTGGCCACTTCAATTATATACTCTAAACCAAGTTTTGCAAATTTTGCTGCATGGGTAGCATTTGCCGTTGGAAACCGATCAGATGTGTCGTTCACCGTATGAATATAAGGACTTGAACCATTAAACGATGCTTCAAAAGGGAAAGCTGCATCATATCCTTGTTGTGCCCAACTATAATGATCGGAACAACCGTAATTACATCGTGTATAATCGTAAGTAAATTGATGACTTCCTGATGCGTTATAATGATCCATAAGACTTGCTAAAAAAGCATTAAGAGTACTACTGTTATAACTATCATCAGAAATATAAACATCTTTTGGTGATCCTTTGTAATTTGTCATATCAAACTGTACATACGACAACACATTAACATTTCTGTTTTTATAATCTTGTGCAATCTCTTTTGAACCTCTTAATCCAACTTCTTCTGCTGCAAAGGCCATAAACTCTATAGTTCTTTTTGGTTGAAAGTTCATTTCATAAAGCACTCTTGCCATTTCTGTAATTGTAGCAATTCCTGATGCGTTATCATCAGCACCAGGTGCATTGGTTTCTCTTTCTGGGCTAACAGAATCAATATGGCCACCTATTAGTACATATTCATTTGGTAAATCGCCACCTTGTATTGTCATAACTACAGAAGGCATTCCAGTACTACTATGGTTAACTATCCTAACACTTACGTCTGACCTACCATTTGCCATAGCTTCCCATTTTTGTTTTAAATCTTGAACAGCTTGCGTTGCTTTTTGAGTTGTGTGATACCTGGTCCCATAGTTTTCAAGTGCTACAATATGATTCGCAATATTTGTATTATTCACCAAACTTAAACTTTGATTTACAAGTTGATCTTCACTAATAGTATAGGATGCTCTTTGTTGATACGCTTTTTTACTTTGTAAATTTTGAATTGTTTGTAAAGCACTTTCTTCAGAAGGTTCATAAATAAACCCTGGGCCATGAGTTAAAATCATGTGATGTAACTTTTCTGCTGCATGGTGACTTAACTTTACAGCACTAAAACCATTTGTGGAAGAAAGAATCTCAATGTCGGAGGGGGCTACTTTTTGTAATTTTAAGGCATCGTTGGTTTCAATAGTACCATAAAACATTTTTTCTTGACTGTAACCATTAGAAAAACTAAGGCACACCAATAGTAACGAAAGTAGTAAATACTTTTTTTTCATTTTTGAAGGGTATTAATGTTAATTATAAATTCCTTTGTAAGTTATTAAAAATTAACATTATACAGGTAAAATATTTTTATCCTCTTGTTAAATTATAAATCAACAGTGAGCTTTTTTATTCTTATCCTCAACAAGTTTTGTGATACATTTTATTTTTTCGCATCTTTATATGGACATAAATTTTCACCATAAATGTTTTCAAAACATAGAATAAATAAGGCTTTTAAAAAAGCAAAAAAACTTCCTTTAAACAAAAACTCTAAATACATCTTATTTTCTGATTGCCATAGAGGTGATAACAGTTTTGCAGACGACTTTGCACATAATCGAAAAATATATCACTATGCGTTATCTCAATACCTTCAAAGTGAATTTACTTATATTGAGTTGGGTGATGGAGATGAGCTTTGGGAAAATAAATTTGTAAATATTTTCAATACGAATAAAAACATTTATTTATTACTTCAAAAGTTTCATCAACAAAACAGGCTACATTTTATTTGGGGTAATCATGATATGAATTATAGAAAACCTAAAAACGTTGCTAAGAATTTTAATTTTTATTACGATACTATTGATGGAAAAAAGAAAGAGTTAATGCCCAATGCTTCTTTTTCAGAAGCAATTAAATTGATACAAGAAGATGGGAAGTCTATTTTTTTACTCCACGGCCATCAAGCTGATTGGTTCAACTATACTTTTTGGAAATTAAGCAGGTTTTTAGTTCGTGCTTTATGGCGACCATTACAAATACACGGAATTAAAGATCCTACCAGTCCTGCTCAAAACTTTAAAGAATTGATAAAGGTAGAACGTCGTTTAGAAAAGTGGATTTTAAATAACAACCAACAAATGATTGTTACTGGGCATACTCATCGTCCTAGATTTCCTTCTGAAAATGAACTTCCTCATTTCAACGATGGTAGTTGTGTACACCCTAGATGCATTACTGGTTTAGAAATTGAAAACAATGAAATTACTCTTATCAAGTGGCATGTCGTTACCAACGAAGATGGTACCATGCAGATTACAAGAACCGTTCTTGAAGGGCCTAAAAAAATAGCAAACTTTATCTAACTACTTAACCCTTTCTTAACTTAATCTCGTACTTTACATAACAGTTTATTAAAACATACTTAATACTTGCGTTAAAAAAAGAGAATACATTTGACTTACCTCAGTTTAGAGGTATAGAGTCATTATAAATTTATTAGTTTTTGTCGACTATTTATGTGACTTACCACATACTGCCTTGAAAACAAGGCAGTTTTTTAATATTCACTTAACTTTAAATTAACATTAGGGTTGGTAATTTGCCGCGACAAAAACTAATAAATTACCCTTAATGTATTACAAAAAAATACTTACCCTTGTAAGTATATTTATGTTGACGTATACACATGCACAACACGAAAAATCCACAAAATTTGGTAACGGCTTACTTAATATTATAGGAAAAGACAGCACTTGGTCTATGGAAATGAGTGCCCGAATGCAATTTTTAGCAACAGGAGAATGGGATTCTAACAAAGATGGTTTGTACAACCCATCTTCTTCTATGTTAGTGAGAAGAGCACGTTTAAAATTTAAAGGATTTGCTTTTTCTCCTAAGTTAAAGTATAAAATGGAGCTTGGTTTATCTAATAGAGACATTAGCGGTGCTTCAGAACATACAGGAAATGCTCCAAGATATATTTTAGATGCTGTTTTAAAATGGAATTTCTACCAAAACTTCGAACTATGGTTTGGACAAACCAAACTACCGGGCAACCGTGAACGAGTTATCTCTTCAGCAAACATGCAATTAGTAGATCGTTCTTTATTAAACAAACGATTTAATATTGATAGAGATATGGGAGTGCAGTTAAGACACCATTTCAATTTATCTGATAATTTCATAGTAAGAGAAGCTCTGGCTTTTTCACAAGGAGAAGGAAGAAATGTTACAATAGGAAACTTAGGAGGTCATCAATATACCGCTCATTTAGAACTTTTACCTTTTGGGAAATTTGAAGGAAAAGGAGACTATATGGGAGGAGACTTAAAAAGAGAGCAAACACCTAAACTTGCTATTGGTATGAGTTATGATTTTAATAACAATGCAGTAAAAACAAGAAGCAACCAAGGAACGTATATGATTACTGATGACGGGTATTATCAAACAAACATTTCAACCTTTTTTATAGATACTATGTTTAAGTATAAAGGGGTTTCTTTTATGGGAGAATATTCATACAGAAACGCAAAAGATCCTATTGCAAAAAACTCAGATGGAACTCCTACAGGAGAAATTGTGCAAGTAGGAAGTGGTTTAAATCTACAATCGGGATATTTATTTACTAAGAACTGGGAGGTGTCTGGTCGTTTTACCAATATTTCTTTAGACGAAAACATTACAGGTAAAGGGACTGAAAATCAATACACAATAGGATTATCAAAATACATTGTTGGTCATAAATTAAAGGTTCAAACCGATATCAGCTACTTAGACATAGCAGCAGCTACAAATCAATTAATGTATAGATTACAAGTAGACATACACCTTTAAATGATAACATAAACATAACATGAGAGCATTCTTGTGTAACTAAATTTGCAAAACTTAATTAAAAACTAAAAAATGGGAGATCCATATATTTTGATGCTAGTCGCTTTAGCTGTTTTAGCTATTGTTGACTTGGTTGTTGGAGTTAGTAATGATGCTGTAAACTTTTTAAATTCAGCAATCGGTTCTAAAGCAATTAAAGTAAGAAATATTATGATAATTGCGAGTGTTGGGGTGTTTTTTGGAGCAGTTACTTCAAGCGGAATGATGGAAGTAGCGCGTAAGGGTATCTTTAACCCTAGCATGTTTATGTTCCAAGACATCATGTTTATTTTCATGGCAGTTATGATTACTGATATTTTACTGTTAGATATCTTTAACTCATTAGGAATGCCTACCTCAACAACAGTTTCTATTGTATTTGAATTGTTAGGAGCTGCTGTATGTGTGTCATTAATTAAAATTGCAGCCAACGACACCCAATCAATTTCAGACATTTGGAACTACATTAATCATAAAAAAGCTATTCAAATTATTAACGGAATACTGCTCTCAGTAGTAGTCGCTTTTTCTGTTGGAGCTGTAGTGCAGTTTATTTCTCGTTTAATTTATTCATTTAACTTTGAGAAAAGACCTACATATATTAACTCATTATTTGGTGGTTTTGCAATTACTGCTATTACGTATTTTATCATTATTAAAGGAATGAAAGGAACTCCTTTTTATAGTGATATAAAACACCTTATTGAAGGCAATACTTTGCTTATTATAGCTGGAAGCTTTGTTTTTTGGAGTGCGGTATCTCATCTTTTAATACAGTTCCTAAACGTTAATATTTTAAAATTGATTATTGGTATTGGAACCTTCTCTTTGGCAATGGCCTTTTCTGGTAACGATTTGGTTAACTTTATTGGAGTACCAATTGCTGCGTGGAACTCATACCAAGCTTGGGAAGTATCTGGCATTGCTCCTGACGCATTCTCTATGGGAATTTTAGCAAAGAAAGTACCTTCTAACGTATGGTTACTATTATTAGCAGGAGCGATTATGGTTATTACTTTATGGACTTCAAGCAAAGCGAGAAATGTTATTAAAACAGGTATCGATTTATCTCGTCAAGGTGACGGACATGAAAAATTTAAACCAAATCCATTATCAAGAGTGGTAGTAAGAAGTGCTATGGGGATTAACTCTGTTGTTAATTTTGTTGTTCCTAAAAAAGCCTTAACCTTTATAGATTCTAAGTTTCAAAAACCTGTAATTGAATTACCAAAAGACAAAACTTATGAAATGCCTGCTTTCGATTTAGTAAGAGCCTCTGTAAACTTAATTGTTGCTGGTATTTTAATATCTATTGCAACTTCAATGAAATTACCATTATCTACCACTTATGTAACATTTATGGTAGCAATGGGTACCTCTTTAGCTGATAGAGCTTGGGGACGCGAAAGTGCTGTTTATAGAGTTGCTGGTGTAATTAATGTTATTGGCGGATGGTTTTTAACAGCCATTACAGCTTTTTTAACAGCTGCTTTGGTAGCTTACTTAATTAGCTGGGATATGGTAATGATTCCTGTATTGTTATTAGTAGTGGCTCTTTTAATTGCAAGAAATACATTACAACACAGAAAAAAATCTAAAGAAGAGAAGAAACAAGTACATATGGAACGAGCAGAATTAATCACTATTAATGGTGTGATTGAAGAAAGTTCAGATCATATTGCTGGTGTTGCTAATCGCATTAACAAACTATACTCAAGTGTGGTAAAAGACCTTGCTACACACGATTTAGTGAAGTTACGTAAAACAGATAAACACGTTACCAAACTAAACGATGAAATTGACAGTTTAAAAGACGGTGTATTCTATTTTATTAAATCATTAGATGACACTTCGGTACAAGCAAGTAGATTTTATATCTTAATTTTAGGGTATTTACAAGACGTTGCACAATCTATTAGCTATATTTCAAGAGCAACATACAAGCACGTTAATAACAACCATAAACACCTTAAAAAAGGACAAATTAAAGATCTTAAAAGTATTGACAATACTCTTTCTAAGTTATTAGATGATATTGCTAATACATTTGAAAATAGAAGTTTTGATAATTTAGAACATATTATTAACGAAAAGAAAGAATTATTAAAGGATGTATCTAAATCTATTGAAAAGCAAGTAGATCGCATTAGAACAGACGAAACAAGTCCGAAAAATACTACCTTATACTTTAGTATTTTAATTGAGACACAAGATTTAGTCTCTGGATTAATGAGCCTACTAGAAACCTACGAAGAGTTTCATATCAGTACCAAAACAGCTGAAATAGAAGCTTAATCAAACAAAAAGCCGAGTTAATTAACTCGGCTTTTTTATTTCTTATCTAGATTAACTATTACTTCTTCTTCATGGGACGCATTAAACCTTCTTGTGCTACCGAAGCAATTAATTTACCTTCTCTAGTATAAATATTTCCACAAGCAAAACCTCTTGCTCCATTAGTATTAGGACTTTCTACCGAGAACAACATCCAATCATTAAAATCAAAGTCACGGTAAAACCACATAGAGTGATCTAAACTTGCCATTTGTGTATTACCAAAATTGGCTACACTGGCATTTGGATTTAAACATGCGGTTAAAATATTATAGTCTGATATATACGTTAATATTTGCTGTTTAATTCCTAATGGCAAATCAGAAGCTTCTCCTTTTAATTTAAACCAAACATCAACCACAGGAGGTAAATCTTTTCGATCTAACGGATTTACAATTTGTACAGGCTTAAAATCAATAGGGCGCTCAATACTTAAAAAGTCTTTCATTTTCTTTGGTAAAAAAGCTCCAAATTGATCTAACATATCTGTCCAGCTCAACAACTCTTCCGGTTGTTTTAAGTCTTTTTTTATAGGCATTTGATGCTCGTAACCTTCTTCTTTTTTATGAAAAGAACAAGACAAAATAAAAATCGTTTTATCTTTCTGGTGTGCCGTTACTCTACGTGTAGAAAAGCTTCCTCCATCACGAATGATTTGTACATGATAGGTAATTGGTAACTCTAAATTCCCTGCTTCTAAAAAATACGAATGCAACGAGTGTAAAATACGTTCTTTAGGAGTTGTTCTATATGCTGCATTTAATGCTTGTGCCAATACTTGACCTCCAAAAACATTTGGACTTCCTATATCTCTACTTACTCCGTTAAAGTTCCCTTCACCTAAATCGTCAAGAGTAAGTATGTTTAATAATTCTTGTGTGTTTTTCATTTCTTACTGCAATAAAGATTCAATTCTTTATACTTTTGTTTTAAAAGGTCTTATACGCCTAAATTCTGTGGGCTGAATTCTATTCAAAAATAAGCTTAAAATACGATTTGGAATACTTTTTCTATGTCGTAGATAAATTGTTAAATCTTGTGGTACTGCTCCTACCGAACTTTTTATTTCACTGGCTGTTCTTCCAAAATTAATGGTTTGTATATTGCCATCAATAGCCAATGCTATATAATCATACAACATTCGTTGGTAAACGGCATGACTTCTATTAACAGTATAATCAATACCTACAAAGTGGGCATCTAGCGAGTGTTGATTTATCATTCCAGACAAAAAGCCAACTAATTTATCTCCTAACCAATATACTTTTATAACATAATCATCTTTTAAGTTTTCCTTTAAAGATATGTAGGTTTCTATATTAAAGTACCCAAGATTAAAACTCGCCTTATTTGAAACATTCTTATATAGTAACATCATCTCAGGTAATAATTGCTTTAAAGACTCGAAAGTTAAGTCTTCCGTTCGTAGATCCTTACTTTTATCTAAAGCTTTTTTAGCTTTAACTCTGTACTTAGTTTTTAAAGCTGCTAAATAATCATCAAAAGTATTCCAACTACTGTCTAGTGTCAACACCATATTAGGATCTACATTAAATGAATTGTACCCTACGCTATGAAGTGCGTCTGTAATAAAAAGAGAGGCATTTACAAAATCTTTCAGCATAAAAGCATCAATTGTTTCTTTTGAAATGTCTTTTTCAAAAGCCACAATAGCTTTTGCTAATTGTTTTACAACTTCTTTTTTATCTTGATTTGGTTTAATAAAAATTCCGTGTTCTCCACTTACAAAAGTATTACCACATGTAAGTATTTTAAAAGGTTTTTGAGAAGACAACAACTGTAATTTCCTGCCCATACATCGCATCCATTCTACAACCGATTGTAAATTATTTTGAACACTGTGTAAGTAAAAATCGATTAGCTTAATGGTAGCAAAGGCTATTGCTTCTTTATTTTCATCAAACAATACAATATAAGAGAATTGTATTTGCTCATTATTCTTTTCTAAAGCTTCTAAATACGCAGATTGAAAGTACAAGTTGCTTGTACATTCAAGCTCTTCCCAAACCTTTATTGGTACCTCTTTTACTGAAGAGAAGTAACATGTATTGGATATTTTTTTTTTACAGGATAAAATAATTGTGGTTTTTTACGATTTGTATTTGTGTAAATTAGTAAAAGTTTGTCAAATACCCTATAAATTATTTTAAACAACTCCATTATTCCAAACAGGCACTTTTAAAAACCGACTTATTTTCACCATATCACTTAACAGATACTCTTTATCTCCATGGTTTAACAAGTTATGGCGTTTGCCACTTTGAGTAACTAAATTTACCTCGTAACAATAATACCCTCCAGAGTTATTTCCTTGGACAAATTTTGACAATACTTGTAATGCATATACTTGTTGAAAAGCTATGATTTCTCCATCAATCAACACCTTTCTTTTTTGCGAGTTTAGCTGTACCTTAGTGCCAAAAGAAAACAACAAAAAGATTCCTATCAATAAAAAAGGACCTCCAGAGGTAAAAAACATTTTTCCTCCCTGCATAAAGGTTAATGATTCTTTTGAAAACTCAACAAACTCTATATAAGACCAAGCCACATAGTTTCCCCCCATTAAAAAGAAACTCCAAGCTATAAACTTCATATAAGAGCTAGAGGTTATTTTATAACCAGAAGTTGTTTTTCGTAAACGTTCACTTAAAAAATTACTTCCTGATCCTTTCAGCGCATCCCATGAAATATGTTGTCCAATAGCATCGGCTGTAAAGTCGTCAAAAGAAAACGCTATTTGTTTATTGGTTGGTAAGTTTTTCTTCCTTTTTACCCAATAACTAGCACCAAACATGCCAATAAACATAAAAGCCAATACTGCTAACATTCCGCCTGTTTTATAGTAAGTGTATCGTTCTTTTCTTATACCTAACTTTTGAATTGGAACGCTTATTTCAAGGCGTTTGATAGTATTTAAATCTCTTCTGGTAGGATTAGTAATCTGTTGTAACGAGTCTAGCTCTCGTATACTTTGCTGGACTTCTATTTCTCTTTTGTGAAAAAACTCATAGGTATTTTGTAATTGAGGAAGCACCACAAAAACAAAAATTCCGATTGGAATTATTGCAAAAAACCAAGCATTATTGAGGGATACTTTTTTCATATTTTATTTTTTGGAAAGCAAATTTGAGAAAAGTTTTTAATCTTTTACATAAAAAAAGCTTTTACGTTCAGGTAAAAGCTTCTTACATTGATATTGTTTTTTTGTACTACTCGCAAAAAGGAACTGTAAAAAAGCCCTCTATTGAGTTATCGTTACTTGAAGTTGCCTTTATTTTTAACGTAAGTTCATTGTTTGTAAACCTAACAATCTCAACAACTCCTTGAAGGTAGTTTAAAGGAGTGGATCCTTTCTTATTAAAAACTACATTCACATTATTATAAGTTCCTAACTCTGCTTTCACATAAGTTGTAATTTCTAACTCATAGTCAAAAATATCTGAACTGCAAGCTGCTTGAATGTTGGTAATATGTACCGAAAGCTCATTGTTTCCAGACATAAATGCTTTCCCTCCTTCAGCCGTAAAACTTGTTCCAAATACTTTTCCTGATAATTTTGTGTTTGCGATTCCTGCTGGATCATTATCGCTATCAGAACAGCTGCTCATCACTAAAGTTAGGCACATCAAAACCGCATAGCTAATTTTAAAAATCTTTTTCATTTGTTTAAATTTTAATTTGTTTTTATAGGCTGCGAATTTAGTTTAAAAATAAAGACCCACAAACAATTAATTGTTTGTGGGTCTTATATATTTTATAAGGTGAGTTTACCCTACAATGTTTATAATTTTTCCTGGAACGACAATCACTTTTTTAGGCTCTCTTCCTTGTAATTGTTGTTGCGTTTTTTCGTGTGCCATGACCGTTTTTTCTATTTCGTCTTTGCTCATATCTAACGGTAGCTCTAAGGTAAAACGCATTTTTCCATTGAAAGATACTGGATAGTTCTTAGAACTTTCAACCAAATGCTTTTCTTCAAATTTTGGAAAAGCTACGGTTGCAATAGACTCACTGTGTCCTAACTGACTCCATAATTCTTCTGCAATATGTGGTGCATACGGAGAAATTAGCACTAATAATGGCTCTAGTATTTCTCTTTTGTTACACTTTTGAGCAGTCAACTCGTTTACCGCAATCATAAAGGTAGAAACTGACGTATTGAACGAGAAGTTCTCTATATCTTCTTCTACTTTCTTAATCGTTTTATGTAAGGTTTTTAACTCGTCTTTCGTTGGTTCTGCATCAGAAACATTGATACCATTTTCATCCGTAAATAATTTCCATAATTTCTTTAGGAAAGAATACACTCCTGAAATCCCTGATGTTTTCCAAGGCTTGGTTTGCTCTAACGGACCTAAGAACATTTCGAATAAACGCAAACTGTCTGCTCCATATTCTTCACAAATCAAATCTGGATTCACCACATTGTATTTCGATTTCGACATTTTTTCTACCTCGCGTCCCACAATGTATTTACCATCTTCTAAAATGAAATCAGCGTCTTTAAAATCAATGTTTAATGGATGATTTTTAAATTCTTCAATATCTAATTCATCAGAGGAGTTTACTAATGAAACATCTGCATGAATAGCTTGTACTTTTTTATCACCTACCAATCCTTTAGAGACAAAAGTATTCGTTCCTTCAACTCTATACACAAAAGCAGAAGTTCCTAAAATCATACCTTGGTTGATGAGTTTTTTAGCAAACTCATCTACTGGTAACAGTCCTCTATCAAACAAGAATTTTTGCCAAAAACGCGCATATAACAAGTGTCCTGTAGCGTGTTCAGAACCTCCAATATATAAATCTACCTCTTTCCAATACTCTACCGCTGCTGTGCTTACAAATTCTCCTTTGTTATTTGAATCCATATAACGGTTAAAATACCAAGAACTTCCTGCCCACCCTGGCATGGTGTTTAGTTCAAGAGGAAATACAGTTTCATTATCTATTAACTCATTACTCACTACTCTATTCTCAATACTATTCCACGCCCAAACCTCAGCATTTCCTAGTGGTGGTTTTCCATCTTCAGTAGGTAAGTATTTCTCAACTTCTGGTAATACAATTGGTAAATACGCTGCATCAATCATTTGCGGCATTCCGTCTTTGTAATATACTGGGAATGGTTCTCCCCAATAACGTTGGCGACTAAATACTGCATCGCGTAAACGATAATTTATTTTTCCGTAACCAAATCCACGTTTTTCTAATTCGTAAATCACGGTTTTCATTCCTTTTTTATAGTTTAAACCGTCTAAGAAGTCAGAATTTGCCAATTTGATTCCGTCTTTAGCATCGTTTGCTTTTTCTGAAATATCAACATCTGCAAAAATATTCGGAATCTCTAATCCGAAGTGTTTTGCAAAATCGTAATCACGTTGGTCACCACATGGTACCGCCATAACAGCCCCAGTACCGTAACTTGCTAATACATAATCACCAATCCAAATGGGCACTTGTTTTCCTGTAAATGGATGCAACGCATACGCACCCGTGAACACTCCTGAAATGGTTTTTACATCTGCCATACGATCACGTTCTGAACGTTTTGCTGTTGCCTTAATATATTCTTCAACGGCCTTTCTTTGCTCATCAGAAGCGATTCGCTTCACCAAGTCGTGCTCTGGAGCTAAGGTCATAAAAGACACTCCGAAAATAGTATCAGGACGTGTAGTAAACACGTCTATTTTAGCATCGTGTCCATCCACATCAAAAGAAACCATGGCTCCTTGCGAGCGACCAATCCAATTGGTCTGAGAATCTTTTAATGGTTGTGGCCAATCGATATTTTGTAATCCGTCTAATAAACGTTGTGCATACGCAGAAATTCGCATAGACCATTGGGTCATTTTTTTACGCACTACTGGATGCCCACCACGTTCTGAAACTCCGTTTACAATTTCATCGTTTGCTAACACCGTTCCTAGTGCTGGACACCAGTTTACTTCGGTATCTGATAAAAATGTTAAGCGGTATTGTAAAAGTATTTCTTGTTGTTGTTTTTCAGAGAAGTGTTTCCATTCTTCCGCAGAAAACACTCTAATATCTTCATCAGAAACTGCATTTACATTCGCATTTCCTTCTGCTTCAAAGGTCGCTACTAAAGTGGTAATATCTTCTGCCTTATCGATGTCTTTATTGTACCAAGAATTGAACAGTTGAATAAAAATCCACTGTGTCCATTTATAATACTCAGGATTTGACGTACGAACTTCACGAGACCAATCGAACGAAAACCCAATATTATCTAACTGACGACGGTAAGTTTTGATATTCGTTTCAGTAGTAATTGCTGGATGCTGTCCTGTTTGAATTGCATATTGTTCCGCAGGCAATCCGAAAGAATCATATCCTTGTGGATGCAATACATTAAACCCTTTATGACGCTTGTAACGAGCATAAATATCAGATGCGATATATCCTAACGGATGACCTACGTGCAATCCTGCTCCTGATGGATAAGGAAACATATCTAACACGTAGTATTTTGGTTTATCAGAATTATTTTCAGCTTTAAACGTACCTTGATCTGCCCAGTACTTTTGCCACTTTTTTTCTATCTCTTGGTGATTGTATTGCATTTGTAATCGCTTGTTTTAAAGGATGCAAATTTACAGTTATTGTTGGTAAGTAAAAAGTTTAGTTCTTTTAATACTTTGTAAAGCTTTAAATAAGTACAAAAAACCTCACAAGCCTTTATAAAAGGTTTGCAAGGTTTAAAATTGAAATAAGAGAAATTTTTCTATTCTGCTAGTACAGGGTTTGTTAAAATTACTTGTAACGTTCCTCCACGCCCAGATCGTTGAATATTACAAATTCTTTCTGTTTGTGCAGGCCCTAATGGTAAGGTAGAACAAGGTTTATTACCTACCAACTGAATACAATCGGTACAATTTACTGGAAATACTCCTGGGTTTCCTGAGTTTTCTTGCAGTCCTTTGTTGTAAATTTTTGTAATGGGTGTTTTGTTTGGTCCATAATTCCAACCTCCATCTTTATCTACTTCCATCGCTATGAAGCTATTTACACCATTAACACAACTTATATCAAAAACTTCTGCACATGGAGTATTGGGGTTTAAGGTAAACTCTGCGATACTTGTTCCTTGTGCCCCATGGTTAAAATCAGCTCCCGATACTGGACATTGTGGCTCTATATAAAAACAAATATTTCCACTAAAACATTCTCCATTTGGATCAAACTCTTGTGTTTTTCCTGCTCCCAATTCAAATTTTCCCATGAGTTTATTTACATTGGTTAAAAAACCAAAATCTGATACTCCAACCGGGGATGGACAACATTTATTGGCACTATTGGAAGCGGCAAAAGTTACATAAACTTCTACTGGTTTTGGCGTTTGATTGGTAACAGATAATTTGGTGTATTTTGCAGACATAAGTATGTTTTTTAAGTTTTTAATTTGGTTAAAAGCAAGTGTAATAATTGCTTATTGTAAAGTATTAATTGTATAGTTACGAATGCTTGAAAATGCCTTTACTGATTGTTTTTTAGTAATGAGCGGTTCATTTTAAGTTTTTAAAAACATTTGTGTAAACAGGTTTCTTTTTTTATAACTGATTGTATTTTTATAATTTAGGAAACTTAACAACAAACCAAACTATGAACGAAAACAAAACTGCTTTTAATATTAAAAGAAAGGCCTCTGCTTTACTTAAAACGCCCATTAATCAACCAGAAATTAAAACCTTAATTGATGATGTATATTCTTATTTTAAAGAATTAACTCAACTTACGGGATTTGATCAAAAAATAGAACATTTAGCAGCTGTAACAACTGCAAAAGGGAAAGCGTTAGGATTAAATCATGCAGCACAATGTTTATTAGATTATAAACGCACTGCGAAGTTTTTAAAGGCTCTGGTTAACGCTATTAAAGAGCAACAACAAAAACATCCAAACGAAACTATTTATGTTTTTTATGCTGGTTGCGGACCGTACGCTCCGTTTGTTACTTTAATTGCTCCACTTTTTAGCCCTGAAGAAGTACAGTTTTCTTTACTAGAAATTAATGATAAGTCTCTAGAATATGCCAAAACCCTTATTCAAAAATTGGAACTTACCAATTATGTAACAAGCCACTATACCGCTGATGCTGTTACTTTCAAAATCCCTGATGCTAAAAAGTATAATATCCTGTTTAGTGAAACCTTAGATGCCTTGTTATACAGAGAGTGTTATGTTCCTATTTTATTTAACCTATTACCTCAACTATCAGAAGATGTCACTGTAATTCCAGAAAATGTGTTGGTAAAAATGAGCTTATCAGTTGATCCAGTTGCTGACTCCAAACACATAACTGAAGAAATTGACACCATTATTGATGTTAGGAAAGCCATTTCGTTAAACAATACTGATACGGTTCCTAGTCAACTTCCTGATAAAAAAATAGCTGTAAACTCAATTAACATTGAGCAATACAACTACTTAATATTAGACACATTAGTACATGTTTATGACGATATTTGGTTGACAAGAAATGAATCTTCCCTAAGCATTCCTCTTGAAATGGGAATTGAGCATCCTTTTCACTTTAATTCAATTGTTTACACTTATCAATTGGATCCAAGCATTGAGCTAAAATACTCTTTAGAAAAGTAGATACTGTTTAATAAAAAAACCTCTCAAAAGAGAGGTTTTTTGTATTGTTAAAACTGATATCCAACAGAAATTTGAAAAGAACCGTTTTTAATATCCGGATTTTCTTGAATTGCCGTTAATCCTAAATTATATCGTGTTTGTACAAATAAACCTTGTTTAAATTGGTAACCTAAACCAAGGTTTGCACTTAAATCATAGTTTTCTATATCTGGGTCTAAGCTTCCACCATCGTTTGTTTTTACAACATCATCTACTAAAAAAGATATTTGAGGACCTAGCTCAAGAGAAAAACCATCAACAATATAATATTTAGCCATGACTGGCAACGAAATGTAATCTATTTTTAATTGATTAGCATCGTTTTCTGTACCCATTTGTGAGTACAAAACTTCTGGTTGAATAGAAAATGAATCTGATAATTTCAATTCCACTAATCCACCTACATGAAGTCCCAATTTCGAATCGGTATTTAAGTTTTCTCCATGGATCGTAGCAATATTTAACCCTGCTTTTACTCCAAATTTAACTTGTTGTGCTTTAACTCCTGAAAATGCGATTATGCATAAAATCACAAGTACTGTTTTTTTCATCATCATAATTTTAATTTATATAGAGAGACTTTGGAACAATCATCATGCCAACTTTCTTAATGTTTTGTTGAAGCTTGGGGTATCTTTCTTTATGAACTTCAATATAACCCACAAAAAAACAGGCATTTAAAAATGCCTGTTTTTTTTATATACTTAATTATATATTATCCTTTTATAGGAACCGTAACAATAACATTATCCCACCCGATGTACATATTAAATGCATCGTCTTCTCCTTCAAAAACAATAGAAAAAGCTTCAATTGTTTCGTCTGATTTAGAAGTAGGTGCGATTACTCTAGCTACATCTTCTCTTTCATTATAAAAGTAAGATCCCCAAACATTTTTGGCAGTATTTAAAATAAGAGTCCACTCTTTTTCTCCTGGAATCGTAAATAGTGTATATGTTCCTGCTTTTACTTTTTGGTCTCCAAAAACTACATCTTTATAAAATGTAATTTCAGCCGCTTCATTAGCACCTGTTCTCCATACTTTTCCCATTGGAGCTAATTTTGCTAATGATCTTCCTTTTAATTGAGGACGACTATAAACAACTTTTACTTTCTTATCTGAAATCCTGTAACTACTTGGATAGGCAGCCACATCCATAGGACTTTTATCTAAGCTTACAAATTTTTGAGCCGCTGCATCGTTTGTAAATACTAGTGCTACAGCAAATATGATAATTGATAAAATTGATTTTTTCATGTTCTTATTTTTAATTATTAACTGAGGATTCGTCACCAAATTTAAGAATCCTTACGTAAAATCTATTATTTTTTTTAAAACAATGATCGCTTTAACTCCCAAGATAACAAAGAACAGTCTTCTTAAAAATTGTAATTCAGGTAAATAGCCGACCTGTACTTTACCTCTATGGTTCCTTGTGCTAAATTTTGCTGAATTGGATACATTGCTAAGACACCTATTGTTAATTTTTTTGCATTGTATTCTGCTCCTAAATTAGAAAACAATGCATAACCTTCTGTATCTTTCACTTTTAAACCTATCGTTTTATTACTAGCAAAAACCTCTCCAGAAATTCCTACCGATGGCACAAAGCTATTTTGCTTACTATCTTTAAACATATAAAAAAAGGTACTGTTAAAGTTAAATTGATTTCCAAATCTGTATTCCTCTTTATTTGTTGTTTTTATATAGTAATTAAAATAATTTGTAATTCCAAAATCGTTTCTTTTATACACATATTGAAGGTTGGTAATTATATCTATACTTCCAGTTCCCAACTGAAAGCTAGGATTAATAGAATTATTTATTGCCTCGTTGTACGTTCCGGTAGGCAGTTTCATTCCAGCTCCAATTTTTAAGAGATGATTAGAAGAGATGATCTTATCTTTTTCTTCTTTATACTTCCCAGTAGTTTTATTCAAAAATGTATAATTAATTAAGAAAGAAATATCTCCTAAGCCTTCAATAGCTGTAGTTTTATCGATATAGTCTCTTGTATGAAAATGGAAAGGCACAAAAACTTGTGCTTCTAAATACTCGTTGATAATAGGAATTCTAGACCATACTTGTACTGTATTAAAATACTCGTTGATAATTGGTGAATTCTTAAAAATCCCGTCTTTAGACTGATATTTTTGATGTAGGTAACGCACTCCAACAAAGTTATTGTCGATAATTCCTCCCATTCCTAAACTACCTCCACTATTACTGCATCCACAAGCATCACAATCTAAAAATAGTTCGTAACGCTCTGGGAAAGGGGTATTGGCTTGTATTTGTACTGAAATAAGTATTCCTAGAATAAACATTCCCTTATTCAGCAAATCTTTTGTCTCTGATAAATTCTTCATCTGTTAGTGTTTTTAAAAAGACTATAATATCTTCCTTTTCTTGTTCGTTTAAGGGTATTCCCCATGTTCCATCTTCCTTTTTAAGGATTGGGTCTACGTTTTGAGTTTCTTGAACTCCTGTTGCATAAAAATTCAATACTGATTTTAGAGATCCAAATCGACCATCGTGCATATATGGAGCGGTAAGCTCAATATTTCTAAGACTTGGTACTTTAAACTTGTATTTGTCACCTTCCAACAAGGTTACTGTCATTCTACCTATATCATTAAGTGCTGGATTAATTGGTAAACCATTATTTCTAAAAGCATCATCCGTAAACAAATCTGATACGTGGCAAGAGGCACATTTAGCATTGAAAAGTTCTAATCCGTTTTTTTCTTGTTCAGAAAATGCTCCTCCCTTTTCCACTCGAACATATTTATCGTATTTTGAATTTGCAGAAACCATCATAAGCATGAATTGAGACATCGCTTTAAATGTATGATCGGCATTGATTTGTCCATCTTCGAAGGCTTGACTAAATAATTTTCGGTACGCTGCATCTTGCCGTAGTTTTTCTAAAATATTAGTTACGGTTTCATCCATTTCAACAGGATTGGTAATGGGTATTATAGGAAACATATCTAAATGAAAAGCTGCTCCGTCCCATGAAAACTGTTTTTGAAATGCCATATTTTGAATTGGTGGTGTATTTCTTGTTCCTTCTCTATCTTCTACTCCGTGACTTAACTGATGTCCGTGATGAGTAAACGCAAATTTTTGTTGATGACAAAAAGCGCAAGAAACCACACCATCAGAAGATAATTTTCCATCATAAAAAAGCTTTTTACCCAACTCAAAACCTTTTTCTGTAATTGGATTTGATCTTAGATTATAATGAGGTGTTGGGAAATTGCTAGGCTGTTCCAATACTAGCTCAACATTTGTATATACATCTTCTTCTTTACAGCCATACAAAACACTTACGAGCAATACAATCATTAATTTTTTCATTACGTACGGTATTAAGAGTCAATTGAAAACAATTGACTTGTTATACTTAAAAAAACTAAAGAACAGTGTTTTACCACTATTCTTTAGACATCCTTAATTATTAATGATGATTGGTATGGTGTACATGATGTACCATAAACATGTTCGTATAATTTTCGGCTATTAAAGAGGCCTTATCTCCCCCCATAATTGTTGCACCTTCAGATAACTTAACCTTAGAAACTCCGTCTAGCATTGTATTTGCATCTACTTTAATATGTAATTGAGGTGATTGCTCCTTACTAACAATAGCAACATCCATTGGTAATACTACCTCTTTGTATAAATCAACTGTTGTTCCTCTACTTGCAATATGCAACATAAATGGGTTCTCATCAACAGCCACTGCTTCTTTGTAATTTCCTTCTAAAACGACAAACTTGTATCCAGCTTGCCAGTTCCAAGTTAAGTTATAGCTCTCAGCCAAAGTCCAAAAATCTTGCTGTACAGCTTGCCCCTCTTTAAATCTTTCTTGGTCAATTCCAATTCCGAATTTAATTTGTGTATACTTCCCCGCAGGTACCTCTTTAAGCGATATTTGAACTTTTTTTACCTTATCTCCTCCTCCTTCACTTATTATAAAGTAACTTTTTTCTTTAGGATATACATATTCTTCTCCTTCTTCTGTTATGAGCACAAAATTACTTACGATATAATCGAAAGAGTTTATTGTTAATGTTTCTCCGTTTCCGTTTGTGTAAGTTGAAGTTCCTAACAAAAGTTTGTCTTCAGCAAAACCATTATCAAACTCTATTACTACCTCATTTTCCCCTTCTAATTTATCGTTAATTATCTCATCATCACTACAAGAAGTGAACGCTATAGCCAAAGCTATGAAAGCTAATATTTTTTTCATCTTTTAAATTTTATGTACTACAGTACTTCTTTAACAATGCTGAGCATCATTAAAGATTTTACTTGTAAATTGTTTTAATCTTGTTTTTATTTTACAATAGTCTACCATTTTGATTACGTTATTTGTAACCAATTAGTAGTAATTATAGCTAAGTATGAAGATTAAATAATAGGAGGATGAAATACTTTTTGATTAAATAGGTAGTAATAGTTTTTCTTATAAGAAAATAATTCTTTTTCTTTTACAAAGTGTTTTTCTTCTAAATCTAAATTTAAGATTGAAACAAACCCTATCGGATATTCTTCCATTGCAATTCGCAACGATTTAAAATCATCGTCTTGTTGCTTTTCAAGCTCCATCATTAACTGACATTTACCATTACAGTTTAACTCTGGTTTATCTTTGTTAATACACAAAACTTTTGATATATAATCATAATTTATTGCGTACTCTACAAAAGGAGCTATTGGGCGTAACATGGCTATCATGTACAATGCAACAAAAAAATATATGCTTAGTTTCTTTAACAAAAAAGGGCTTTTTACTAACACAAAGATACGACTATCTCTACTGATAACCAATGGTAAAAATACAAGTTTTTTGTTTTATTTTAATTTATTCTAAATAAAAAGCTTATATTTGCACGGATTTTACCAATAGCAAATGATTGTTTTTTATACTGAAACCAAGAAAGTAACCTCTGTCAAAACATTACAGAGAACAACTATTTGTAGTTCTTCCTGTGCTAGCAACTGTATTAAACCTAAAAATAAATGCTGCAACAAATATCAAAAGAAAGGAATTAATTGTAAAAGATGTCCGTTAACGTTTGATTTAAGAGCAGTTTCATAACAATAATTTCCCCCGTTTGTTTATATATTACAAACAAAAAAAACCTTAAAGAAATTTCTTTAAGGTTTTTTTAGTATATCTAAAAGCTATTTAAGCTACTTTTAATAAAAAGTAATTTTTCTTACCTCTTTGTAATAACACATACTTATCTGCAATTAAATCTTTGGAAGTAATTACAAAGTCTTCACTTACTTTTTCTTTATTTACAGATATTGAATTTTCTTTTAAGGCTCTTCGAGCATCTCCATTTGATTTTAAAAAGCCTGTTTTGGCTGCTAAAGCGGCAATCATATCCAACCCACCAGTTATGTCCTCTGTACTAACTTCTGCTTGGGGTACGCCATCAAACACATCTAAGAACGTTTGCTCATCTAAGTTCTTTAAATCTTCAGCTGTAGATTTTCCAAATAAGATATTTGAAGCAGCAATTGCTTTAGCTAATTCTTCTTTTGAGTGTACAAAAATAGTTACTTCCTCAGCTAACTTCTTTTGTAAAGCTCTTTGATGTGGCGCTTCTTTATGTTCAGCAATGAGAGCACCAATAGTTTCTTTATCTAAAAACGTGAATATTTTGATATACTTTTCCGCATCTTCATCTGAAGTATTTAACCAAAATTGGTAAAACTTGTAAACGGATGTTTTAGCTGCATCTAACCAAACATTTCCTCCTTCAGACTTTCCAAATTTAGAACCGTCTGCTTTTGTAATTAATGGGCAAGTAGCTGCAAATGCTTTTGCATCTTCACCTGGTGTCATTCTACGAACTAACTCTGTACCTGTGGTAATATTACCCCATTGGTCAGACCCTCCCATTTGTAATTTACAATTTAAGGTTTTATATAAGTGATAGAAATCATACCCTTGAATTAATTGATACGTAAACTCTGTAAAACTCATTCCGTTACCAGCTTCTCCTGTAATACGCTTTTTTACAGAATCTTTTGCCATCATGTAGTTTACAGTAATTCTCTTACCAACATCTCGCACAAATTCGATGAATGAAAAATCTTTCATCCAATCGTAATTGTTTACCAATAAAGGAGTGTTTTTAGCCCCGTTATCAAAATCTAAAAAGCGACCTAATGTTCTTTTTAAACCTGCTACGTTTTTTGCTAAAGCTTCTTCATTTAATAAATTACGCTCATCTGATTTTCCTGTTGGATCACCGATCATACCTGTTGCACCTCCTACTAAAGCTACTGGCTGATGCCCTGCTTTTTCAATGTGAACTAGTAAAATAATTGGAACTAAACTACCAATGTGTAACGAATCTGCAGTTGGATCAAAGCCAATATAAACCGACGTCATTTCTTTTTGAAGTTGTTCTTCGGTTCCTGGCATAATGTCGTGTATCATTCCACGCCATTGTAATTCTTCTACTAAATTCTTGGTCATTTTATTCTATTTTTAAAGAAGCAAAGATAAGTTTATCAGCCAAAATAAACTAAATTCGCTTTATGATTTTAGTTACAGGAGGAACAGGTTTAGTAGGCTCACATTTATTATATCATTTAAGCCAAAAAAACGACAAAATTCGAGCTATTTTTAGAACTGAAAAAAAGCGTGAACATGTTAAAGAAATCTTTTCTTTTTACACAGATAATGTGCAACAGTATTTTTCAAAAATTGAATGGACACAAGCTGACATTACAGATATTCCTTCCCTAGAACCTGTATTTAATAACATTACACAAGTATACCATTGTGCTGCGTTAGTTTCCTTTAATCCAAAGGATTATAGGAAAATGCGTCAGATAAATATCGAAGGAACTGCCAACTTAATCAATTTGGCTATTGATGCCAACGTAGATAAATTCTGTTTCGTAAGCTCCATTGCTGCGGTTGGGGATGCTATTAACGGAAAACCTATTAATGAAGAAAATGAATGGGTTGATAGTGATGAAAATCATGGGTATGCAATTACCAAGTACGGTGCTGAAATGGAAGTTTGGAGAGGTAGTCAGGAAAATTTGAATATCGTTATTGTAAATCCAGGAGTAATTTTAGGTGGTGGTTTTTGGAGGGAAGGATCTGGAAAGATGTTTACCCAAATAAGCGATGGATTTCCCTTTTACACGGAAGGCATTACTGGCTTTGTTGGAGTTAACGATGTTGTGAAAGCCATGATAGGCCTGATGGATTCAAACATAAACAACGAACGATTTATTCTCGTTTCAGAAAATAAATCGTTTAAAGATGTTTTATTCAGCATTGCTGACAACCTAAATAAAAAAAGACCTTCAATAAAAGTAGGGAAATTAGCTACTTCAATATTTTGGAAAATCGATTGGCTTTTAACAAAACTTACTAGTAAAGAGCCTTTACTAACTAAAAACACTGCTAAATCTGCTCACAACAAATCGTTCTATACTTCTAAGAAGATTACCGAACAACTTGGTTTTGTGTTTGAACCTATTGACCATGTAATAACTAACGTTTCTAAAGAATTTAAAAAACAAGTTACTTAAGACTCTTCTTTAAGTCTTTTTTTTCAAGTCTTCTATTTTCTTTATTTATCGAATCTTTAGGATAATCGTTTACTAATAATTCTTTATTTAAAATAGTATCTTTTTGGATCCCTTTTATAGAGTCTTGAACTTCTTGTTCTTTCTTGTATAAAATGTCTAATGAATCAATGTTGCTCTTTACATTTTTTAAAATTCCTGCATACTCATCAACCATAGAGGTATAATATGTATTGCTAGCATCAAAACGAGTGCTATCAATTTTATATTTTTCGTACACCAAAATCATATAGTTTTTCTCTCTCTTTAACAACTTATTTTTTTGGTTTTTGGCTGAAGAGGCAATATACATATCCGTTAATAACGAAACCATTGAATCTTTAGGAATAAGATTCTCCGGTTTTTTATAAATCGTATTGCTATTACACGACACTATAAACAGCCCCAGACATATGTAAAAAAAAGATTTCATTTATCTATTAAATAATAATCGTTTTCCTTTAATTTCTTCATTAAACACCCCTTCATTGTACATTAAATTTCCATTTACGAATGTATGTGTTATCTGGTTTGAAAACTCAACTCCTTCGAAAGGAGACCATCCACATTTATACAATACATTTTCTTTATCTACAGTCCACTTCTTATCTGCATCAACCAAAACTAAATCGGCATAAAAACCTTCTTTTATAAATCCTCTTTTTTCAATTTGGAAAATCTTTGCTGGATTATGGCTCATTTTTTCTACTGCCTTTTCAATTGGCAACACCCCTTCTTTTACTTTTTCTAAAATCGCTGGAACAGCATGTTGTACTAACGGTCCTCCACTAGGGGCTTTTGTATATACGTTATCCTTTTCTTCTAAGGTATGAGGTGCATGATCGGTTGCTATGATATCAATTCTATCATCTAGCAGCGCCTTCCATAAACCATCTTTATCTTTTTGAGTTTTTACCGCAGGGTTCCACTTAATATACATCCCTTTTGTATCGTAATCGGCATCGGTAAACCATAAGTGATGTACACAAACCTCAGCCGTAATTTGTTTTTCTTCTAAAGGAATATCATTTCGGAATAAGTGGGTTTCTTTTTCTGTAGATAAATGAAAAATATGTAAACGTGCTCCTGTTTTCTTTGCTAATTCAATTGCTTTTGAGGATGATAAATAACATGCTTCTTCACTACGAATTAACGGATGGTATTTTACAGGAATATCATCACCGTATTTTGCTTTGTATTCTTCTGTATTTTTTCTAATGGTAGCTTCATCTTCACAATGTACAGAGATTAACATTTTAGTTGAAGAAAATATTTTCTCAAGCACCTCTTCATTATCTACCAACATATTTCCTGTTGAAGAACCTAAAAATAACTTGATACCAGCAACGTTTTTAGGGTTTGTTTTTAATAACTCTTCTAAGTTATCATTCGTTCCACCAAACATAAACGAATAGTTTGCGTATGATGTTTTACTTGCCATATCAAACTTATCAGCTAGTAATTCTTGAGTGGTTGCTTGAGGCACTGTATTAGGCATTTCAATGAAAGAAGTAATTCCTCCAGCAATTGCAGCCTTACTTTCGGTAGCAATATTTGCTTTATGTGTTAACCCTGGTTCACGAAAATGTACTTGATCGTCAATCATACCTGGAATTAAAAACTTTCCTTCAGCATCAACCATTAATACATCATCGGTAGGAAGTAAGTTTTCTCCTATTTCTTTAATAAATTCTCCTTCTATTAAAACATCGCCTTTAAAAACCTTGTTTTCGTTTACGATTTTTGCGTTTTTAATTAAATATGCTTGCTTCATTTTCTATTAAATTTCCATTTTCATGTTAATCAAACTCTTATGAAAACCAAAGCGCTCATAAGATTTTATAGCCCCTAAATTATCTTTATAAACATCTAGCCTTAGTTCTTTTAGTTCTTTACTCTTTGCCCAACTTTTTAAAGACTCTAAAATTAACGAACTGATTCTTTGGCCTCTAAAATTTGGTTTTACATACATAAACCCAATATACCCATTTTGTTCATTTTTACGATAACTTCGAGATTTTTCGATCCTAAGATAACCTGAACCTACAATTTCCTCTTCAGCCATTGCCACGATTAAATGTACATTTTCAGCAAAAATCATTTCCTCTAAATTGTAGTAGTTAATCTTTCCCTCTTTTAAGGATGAATCAAAAGGTCTTTCTGCTTCTATAACTCCTTGTTCAAACGCTAACAAGGTTTCCATATCTTCTTTCCTTGCTTCTCTTGTAGTAATTATAGTCATGCTCTTATTTCGGTAATCCGTTAATTCTCATTTTTATCACACCAAAAACAGCTTCTTTGATTATGCCTTTGCTTAGTTTTGACTTTCCTAGTACTCTATCAGTAAAAATAACTGAAACTTCTTTCACATTAAACCTGTGCTTCCAAGCTTTATATTTCATTTCTATTTGAAATGCATAGCCTACGAACTTAACCTTATCTAATTGAATGGTTTCAAGTACTTTTCTTTTGTAGCATACAAAACCCGCTGTAGTATCGTGAATAGGCATTCTGGTAATTAGTCGTACATATTTTGATGCAAAATAAGATAGTAACACCCTACTCATTGGCCAATTAACTACATTAACTCCCACTGAATATCTTGAGCCTATAGCTACATCTGCTCCTTCCTGAACACACTCATTATACAATCTAATTAAATCGTTAGGGTTGTGCGAGAAATCGGCATCCATTTCAATAATATAATCGTATTGTTTTGCGATTGCCCATTTAAAACCATGAATATATGCAGTACCTAATCCATTTTTTCCTTTCCTTTTTTCGATGAAAAGTTGACTTGGAAACTCTTCTTGTAAACTTGCTACAATGGCTGCTGTTCCATCAGGGGAGTTGTCATCCACAACCAACACATGAAACGCCTTTTCTTGACTAAAAGTTGCTCGAATAATAGCTTCGATGTTTTCTTTCTCGTTATACGTAGGAATTATGACTAAAGCGTCTGACTTCATGTAATTTTCATATAATTCTAGGCAAAGATACACTTATTTATTACTAATTTTGTGTTAATTAAAAAGTATAAAAGCAATTGCAAGCAGTAGAACGAATTACAAACCATGATAGTTGGATTACTTTAGTTATTGTATTAGCTATTGTGTTATTGGCTATGATGAAATCGTTAAAGCCTACCAAGATATACGGGTATGCAATTGCTTTTATTACTCCTGGTTTTTTTCATAAAAGAATGGAAGAAGGGATTTCTTTTTTTACCCCTTTTAAGCTGTTGCTTTTTTCTTTTTCAATAATTGTTATCTCGTTGTTTTTATTTCTAACTTTAATATCAGAAATATACTCTCATAGCTTTTTAACTTTTTTAGGGTTGTTAATATTTGTTACTATATATTTCTCTTTGCGCTTTATTATAGATTATACTTTGACTAATACTTTAGGGCTATCATCAATTGTACGTTATTTTTTACATACAAAATCGGGGTATTTGTATGTTCTTAGTATCTGGCTACTTCCCATTATTATACTGTACCAATATACTTTTACCAACAAACTTTTTTTAATTTATTCTTTTGGTATCTTGCTTATTTTTAGAGCTTTTTTAATTTTAACCAACAATAAAAAACTTGTAATTAACAAGTTGTTTTATTTTATTTTGTACTTTTGCACCCTTGAAATAGCACCGCTATTAATTCTTTATAAAACAACAACTACGTAATAAAGAGAAAGTTTATGAAAGTTAAAACTATTTTAGTCTCTCAACCTAAACCAAAGACAGAAACATCGCCATATTTTGACTTGGCGGAAAAGCAAAAGGTTAAGGTTGACTTTCGATCGTTTATTCATGTCGAGGGAATTCCTGTAAAGGAAGTAAGAGCTCAAAAAGTTGATTTAAACAATTACACAGCCATTATACTTACCAGTAGAAATGCTGTCGATCATTTTTTTAGAATCGCTGAAGAAATGCGTTTTACTGTTCCTGATGATATGAAGTACTTCTGTCAGTCTGAAGCTGTGGCCTATTATTTACAGAAATACGTTGTGTACCGTAAACGTAAAATTTATGTTGGTAATAGAACATTTCCTGAATTAACTAAATTGATCAAGAAACATAAAGACGAGAAGTTTTTACTTCCTTCTTCTGATAAATTAAAACCTTTAATTCCTGAAGAATTGGATAAATTAGGGGTTGACTGGAAACGTGCTGACCTATACAGAACCGTAGTCAGTGACTTATCTGATTTGGAAGATGTTTTTTATGATATTTTAGTATTCTTTAGTCCATCAGGAATTGATAGTTTATTTGAAAACTTTCCTGATTTCAAACAAAATAATACTCGAATAGCTGTTTTTGGCAACACTACTATTAAAGCTGTTGAAGATAGAGGTTTACGTGTAGACATTGCTGCTCCAACACCTGAGACACCTTCAATGACTATGGCTTTAGAAAAATACATTAAAGAAGTTAATAAAAAATAAGCAACCTACTTGCTCTTAAAAGCCGCTAATTAAATTAGCGGCTTTTTTTGTAATGTCAATCTATTTCTTTCGACTTTTCCATTTTATTATAATTAATGGAAAGTCCATAAATGTCAAAACAACAGCCCAAAATAGCTATTCTTATTTTTGCAAACTCTTCTAAAAGAGAAGCTGAACATAAGTTTTTAGGAAAAGGGCAAGAATTATTTGACTACTTAAATAAAAAGATAGTTTTTGAAGCTTCAAAAACAAACGCTCAAATATGTATTTGTAATGAAACTCACCAAATAGGAGCAACTTTTGGTCAGCGTTTTACAAACGCTTTAGAGCACACTTTTGCCAAAGGGTTTCATAACATAATTGTTGTAGGAAATGACAGTCCAAATTTAAACGCTTCTCACCTACAAAAGGCCATTGATCACCTTCAAAACGACCTTCCTGTTTTAGGTCCCTCAATAGATGGAGGTATTTATTTACTCGCCATTAATCGAAAACATTTTAACAAGAGAAGTTTTGCAACACTCCCTTGGAAAACTCCTGAGTTATTTGGTGCGCTTAAAAAAACACTTGAAAAAAACGAACACTCTGTATTGCAACTTGCATACTTAAAAGATATTGATTCAGAAAACGATTTAACCTATTTTTTAAATCGTTATTCAACGAATAACTTCTTAAAATATTTAATTAATAAGATACTTCTCGTATTGAGAAAAAGTTTTTACAACACCTCATACAGGTACAAGTATCAATACACTTCAGTACTTTATAACAAAGGTTCTCCTAAAACTTCACGAAGAACACCCATCTTTTCTTAAGTACAGTAACATCATAACAATCATTCTTTTAGTGGTAAAACGCTTCGCTTTTACTTACTCTTTGATGGTTCTCTATATGAAACAAAATTTATAAAAACACATGAAACAAATCTTACTCGGGTTGTTATTATGCGTAACCACCTTTGCGAATGCTCAATATACAATTGGAGGGAAAGTAATCTCAAAAAACAATGGAATTCCTATCCCTTTTGTTAACGTAACTATCAAAAACACAACGAAAGGAACAATTACAGATAATAGCGGCAACTACTCTTTAAAAATAAAGAGTAAAAACGACAGACTAATCTTTTCTTCTATAGGCTATAAAACAGTGGAAATTGAAGTTGGTAATCAAAAAAATATCTCTATTTATTTACAAGAAGAAAATACAGGATTGGACGAAATAATTATTACTGCTTTAAATAAAAAAAGAGAGTCTAAAGAACTAGGATATGCTATTCAGAGCATCCAACAAAAAGATATTTCGGAAGTTAAATCAGTAAATTTTTTAGATAATTTATCAGGAAAATTAGCGGGTGTGAACATTACCAGTGGTGGGGCCACTGGTGTTGGCTCTTCTTCAAAAATCGTTATACGTGGCGAACAATCTTTCACCAACAACAACCCCCTTTTTATTGTAGACGGAACCCCCATAAACAATCATACTATTTTTAATAGTACTAACGAAGCAGCCGCAGGTTTTCAAGAAGCTGATTTTGGTAACGGTGCCATGGAAGTAAACGCCGATGATATTGCCTCAGTTTCTGTATTAAAAGGGGCAAGTGCTGCTGCTTTATACGGTACTAGAGCTTCTAATGGAGTTATCATCATCAACACAAAAAAAGGAAGCAATGCTTTTCAAATGAGTGTTAACTCTTCTTTATTCATTGACACAGCTTTCCAACTTCCTCAGTTTCAAAACGAATACGGACAAGGAAACTCTGGTCGTTTTGAATTTATTAATGGATTAGGTGGAGGAACTAACGACAATATTTCCTATAGTTGGGGACCAAGATTAAACCAAGGTACTTTAATTCCTCAATTTGACAGTCCAGTATCTCTACCCGATGGCACTACGGTTAGAGGAGGTGATACCGCTTTGTATAGCGGACTCCCTATTACACCTACTCCATTTATAGCACACCCTAACAACGTAACAAATTTTTATAAAACAGGTATTACAACAATTAATAATATTGCCATAGCATCGGGATTTAATCAAGGGAATTATCGTTTATCATTGACCAATGTTAACAGCGAATCAATTATACCCGGTGTTAACTTACAGCGCAAAACAGTTGCTACTAATTTGCAATTCATCCCTTCAAAAAACACTACCATTACTTCGCATGTTAATTATGTACATAGTAATAGCGATAACAGACCTTCTAACGGATACGGGTCTGAAAACGTGAATTATTCATTAGTAGCTTGGGGACCTCGATCGTTAAACATTAACAGTTTAAAAAATTATTGGCAACCAGGATTAGAGGGTAGGCAACAGTATTCGTTCAACTATACTTTTTTTGACAACCCATATTTCATATTACACGAAAATAGAAATGAATTTAACAGAGACCGTGTTTTTGGTAATATTTCAGCAAAACAACAAATTACCAACAACCTAAACCTAACACTAAGAACAGGAATGGATTACTCTAATGAAAACAGGCGTTTTTTAAGAAACTTTAGTTCCAATCGATTTAGGAATGGTGCATACGCTGAACACAAAGTAACCTACCGAGAAATTAACACCGATTTTTTAATTAATTATACCCCAAAAGTTGATAATGTTACTCTTGACATTTCCTTAGGAGGAAATCGCCTTGATCAAAGAGCTAGTACACAACAAACACAAACTACGCAATTAGCACAACCTGGTATTTTTAGCTTTAACAACGCCGCTTCTCCTATTGAAACTTTTGATTTTTCATCAGAAAAAAGAATCAACAGTTTATATGGCTTGATAAAATTAGGGTATCACAATGTCTTCTTTTTAGATATTACAGGTAGAAATGATTGGTCTAGCGCGCTTGCTACTCCAATTACCACCACTAATACTTCTTTCTTTTATCCTTCGGTTTCTACCAGCGTCATTTTAAGCAAATTATTTCCCCTTCCTACAACGGTTTCATTTGCAAAAGTTCGTGCAAGCATTGCTCAGGTTGGTAACGACACCAATCCATATCAAACTTCAAGAACTTTTATCCCCACAACAAATGTACATGCACAACCCGCATTTACAAGTCAAGATTTTATTGCCAACCCTAACTTACGTCCAGAAAAAACAACTTCTTTTGAAATAGGGGCTGATCTTCGTTTTTTTAATGATCGTTTAACTTTTGATATTACTTATTACAACGCACTTACCAAAGATCAAATTTTATCACTTCCAATTCCTATTTCATCAGGTTTTAAACAACAAGTAGTTAATGGCGGAAAAGTACGTTCTGAAGGGGTAGAACTTGTTATTAATGCCACTCCTTTTAAAACTAATAACTTCAAATGGAATACTACTGTAAACTTTAGTAAAAATGTTGCCACCATTGAATCGTTACCTCAAAACAGTGGACGAATTACATTGGCGTATTCAAGAGTCTACAACAATCCAGATCAAACTGTTTGGTTTCAAGTAGAAGAAGGCGGACGCATTGGTGATTTCTACGGAACTGGTTATTTAAAAAATGAAAAAGGTGATTTTGTCTTAACATCTGAAGGACATTTTATTGCAGACCCTACACTTAAAAAACTAGGAAATTACAATCCTGACTTTGCAATAGGACTCAACAATAGTTTTTCGTACAAAAACTGGAATTTGAATTTTCTTTTTGATTGGCGACAAGGAGGTGAATTAGTTTCGAGAACCTTAGCTTTGGCAGGGGTTGCTGGTCAATTAAAAGAAACAACTTACCGACCAACATCAGGCATTATTGCGCAAGGGGTTATAAATACTGGAACTCCAGAAAACCCAATATATGCCCCAAACACAACCGCAATAACTCCCGAAAGTTATTACAGACAATTTTACGACAGAAATCATGAAGAAAATAATGTGTATGATACCTCCTATTTAAAGCTACGACAATTTGCCCTCAGTTATACCTTCAATTTAAAAAACAATGTCTTTGGCTTTGTTAAAAACGGAGCTGATATAACTCTTTCTTTTATAGGTAAAAATGTATTTGCAATTAGTAACATTCCTCATTTTGACCCAGAACAACTAGCGGTGCAGGGAAATAGAATTGTTAGTGGTGTAGAAGATATGTCGTATGCTACCACCAAAAGCTTCGGATTTAAACTAGGTGTAACCTTTTAAAAAACAATGTCATGAAAAATTACGTATCTCTCTTCCTATTAGTACTCATAACAAGTTGTACTAGTGATTTTGAAAAAATAAATACAAACCCCAACTTTCCTGTCGATGTAGAACCCAGTTTATTATTTCGTAAAGTTATTTACAATTATGGAGAAGCAATGTCGTATGAAGGTTTTGTTGCAGGTAATTTATTAAGTCAACAACTTACTGCTTTAGATTTTAATTTATTTGATCGTCATGCTTTAAAATCACCACAATTAGGTGGGAATCCATGGCCTGTATTTTACACTAATCTAAGAGACAATGAAATTATCCTAAACAAAGCCAAAAATAATCCAACATTTAAAGTGTATGAAGGCCCTGCTTTAATTTTTAAGGCATATATGGCTATGGCTTTGACAGATCTTTTTGGAGATGTTCCCTATAGTGATGCTTTTAATGGAGATAACAAAACTGTTACTCCCAAATACGACACACAAGAAGCTATTTACTTAGCAGATGGAGGTATTTTAGATAGTTTAAAAAAGGGAATAATAGCAATTGAAAATTACACGGGTAATTTACCGCTAACGGGCGATGTTTTATACAACGGAAATCTAGATAGCTGGATTTTATTTGCCAACTCATTACGAATAAAAGCACTTATCCGTATTTCATCAAAACAAAACATAAACAAAGAACTTCAAGAAATTGTAACCGATGGCAACTACATTGCCAACAATGCTCAAAATGCTATTTTTAATTTTACAGATGGAGAGCCTAATAACTTTAGAATGGCGCGTTTACGAGTAGGAGATTTTAACAACTTTGTAATGTCTAAAACTATTGAAGAGATTTTAAAAGAGCTAAATGACCCTAGAATTCAAACTTTTTTTAGACCTTCCAGTACTCCTCCCAACAATTACAACGGGTTAATTAACGGAATAGATGCTTCAAAAACCACTATTTCATTGGGAAATTATTCATTAGCTGGCTTTATTTTTAGAGAACATGCCGGAAATTTGCAAGCCAATTATATGACCGCTTGGGAAACTAATTTTTTATTAGCAGAAGCAGCACACAAAGGATTTATTACCCACAATGCCAAATCATTATACGAATTAGCTACCACGCAAGCCTTTCGTTATTGGAACACTAACATACCTAATGATTACCTTACGACAACTGCTAGTTTTGACGACACAAAAGCCCTAGAGCAAATTATAACGCAAAAATGGATTGCTAACATTATTAACGGCTATGAAGGATGGATAGAATATCGTAGAACTGGTTTTCCTAACCTGAATCCTATTTCAGCTAGTTTAAATAACAATTTAATTCCTGTAAGAATGCCCTATCCTGCAGAGGAGGCCTCTTTAAACAACACAAATTATGAACTAGCTGCTCAAGCTACTAATGGTAATAGTATTAATTTTGGTGTTTGGTGGAATAACTAAAGTAAGAAATTAAAATTCTCTCAGAATACGTATAACCAATGAAAGAAACAATATACATTTGGCAATGGGGTTTACTACTTAGTACCAGCTTAATATTTTTAATACTTTCCCCTTTTGCCCAAACCAATCAAACCTTCTTTAAAGCTACACACAATAAAAAAGCACCCAATACATTATTGCTCACAGGTAGCTTAGTCATCTCTTGGATTTTTGCGAAAAGCATTACCAATGCGGCTAATTTAGGCTTGCAATTCGGACTTGTAGGAGGGGTTGCATATGCACTGTATTACCTTTCGTTTGCCGTTGCTGGAATAATTATATACCAACTACGTACCCAAGGAGGTTTTAAAAGCATTCATCACTTTTTAAATATTCGATTTGGCAATACCGCTATTCTTGTATTTTCTGTTTTAATTCTCATTAGACTATTTAACGAAGTCTGGTCAAACACCATGGTTATTGGTTCTTATTTTGGAGCTGTAGGTAGCTCCTCATACTACACATCTATTGTAGCTTTTACACTTCTAACCTTAGCTTATGCTTTGAAAGGAGGCTTGAGCAGTAGTATTTTTACTGACGCAATTCAAATGTTGTTTTTCTCGGTACTTTTAGCAATTATTCTTTGGAATATCTGTTCCTCTGAAGGTATAAATTACGTAGCAATTTCAAACTCTGGTGAGTGGACGATGGCTTTAGGAGGAAACTTAGCTATTGCTGCTTTTTTACAATCGTTTAGCTATCCTTTTCACGATCCTGTATTAACCGATCGTGGCTTTATAAGCAGTCCAAAAACAACCCTAAAAAGCTACCTTTGGGCTACTGTTCTTGGGTTTTTATGTATCGTTTTATTTAGTTTTGTAGGTGTCTTCGGGAAAATCAACGGTCTTGATGGGCAAGCAGCTGTTGCATTTAGTAAAACATTAGGTATTGGAATGTTATTAGTGGTTAATTTTATCATGATTACCTCAGCTGCATCTACCTTAGATTCTACATTTTCATCAACAGCCAAGCTTTTTGCTATTGACTTAAACATTCAACCCTCTGTTTCATTTGGCAGAATAATGATGCTACTCATTGCTGTCACAGGAACCATTCCTGTATTTTTAGACGCCTCAATTTTATCAGCAACCACTATTAGCGGTACTATGGTTATTGGGCTAGCTCCAGTTTTTATGCTATGGAAGTTAAAACCCCCTAAAATTAGTTACTACTTATCTGTAGGTACTGGTATTTTTATTGGCTTTTTATTAGTTTTTGATGCTTTTCCTTCTTTATTAATTTTTACTTCTGGCAAGTATGCTAATTTATTATGGAGCAACATTTGGGGAAGTATTCTTTGTTTCACTCTTTATTTAGTTCCGTTATGGATACAAAAACAACATATATAAATACCGTAAAGGGAAAAGCACTTTTATTTGGAGGAATTTACAGCAACTTACAAGCTTTAGAAGCTCTAATTAAAGTTGCTGAACAGGAGAATATAGCGCCTGAAAACTGTTTTTGCACTGGTGATATTGTTGGCTATTGTGCACAACCAGAAGAAACAGTACAAACCTTTATAAACTGGGGAGCACATAGTATTATTGGAAATGTAGAACAACAGTTACGAAATGGGGAGATTGATTGTGGTTGCGATTTTACAGAAGGTTCTCGTTGTGATGTTTTTTCAAAAGCATGGTATCCTTTTGCTCAAAACCACCTTTCAGAAACATCAATTGACTGGATGCAAACCCTACCCGATTATATCTCCTTTACATACGCAGATAAAAAGGTCGTCTTGGTACACGGTTCGTATCATGATATTTCTGAATTTATTTTTAAATCTACTGCATGGAAAAATAAAACTCCATCATTCAATGAAACTAATAGTGATGTAATTGTTGCGGGGCATTGTGGACTTCCTTTTGCAGATAAGAAAGGTTCGCTTCTTTGGTTAAACCCAGGGGTTATTGGCATGCCCGCTAACAATGGAAAATCCCATGTTTGGTATGCCATTTTAAATGACACTAATGATTTTTCATACACTTTTCATACACTTTCTTATAATTATAAAAAAGCAAATACATTAATGACTGAACAACAGTTACCTCCTGCTTATGCACAAACATTACTCACAGGTTTTTGGGACAATATGGAAATTTTACCCAAAGAAGAACGACTATGGAAAGGACGAGATTTATTTAAAATTATAAGTCATTAATTCATTATTTTTATTGCTAAAATTTATAGCACCCATGGAAAGATACCTGGAAATTATAAAGAACTCATACATTGGTTATTGGAACTATCTAAAACAATCTGTTTTGTTTGAAATTCAATGGGATAATTATTTTTATGGCTTACTTCTAATTTCTCTTGTTGTTTGGGGATTGGAAATTGTATTTCCTTGGCGTAAAAATCAGCCTTTGTTTCGTAAAGATTTTTGGCTAGACACTTTTTACATGTTTTTTAATTTCTTCTTATTAAACCTAATTGTGTTCATTGCCTTGTCGAATGCTACAGAACAATTATTTAACGACCTCCTTGGTTTGATTGGTTTATCCGTTGCTAGCTTTCAACTTTTTGATATTACTACGATTCCTTATTGGGCAAGGATTACAGTTTTCTTTATTAGTATTGATTTTGTGCAGTGGTTTACACACACCTTACTACACCGATACGAATTTTTGTGGAACTTTCATAAAGTACATCATTCCGTAAAACAAATGGGCTTCGCTGCGCACCTTCGCTATCATTGGATGGAACCCTTAGTTTACAACTCTATGAAATATATTCCCCTAGCTATTATGGGGGGTTTTACTGCACAAGATGTAGCCATTGTTCATTTTTTCAACATCACTATTGGTCACTTAAATCATGCCAATATTAACTGGGATTACGGTTGGCTAAAATACATTTTAAACAATCCAAGAATGCATATTTGGCATCATGCAAAAGAACTTCCAGCCGAAAGAAAAATGGGGGTTAACTTTGGTATTACACTGAGTATATGGGACTACATTTTTAAAACAAACTACATACCGTATAACGGTCGTGATATTGAGCTAGGATTTGATGGCGATGAAAAATTTCCAAAAGATTTTATTCATCAAGAGTTATACCCTTTAGGCAAAAAATAATGTTTTAAGCCTTTTTTAACCTATTACTTTATGCTGTGAACAAGCTAATTTACGATCAATTCGTATCTTTAGCTTTTTAAAAACAAACAGATGAAGTATATAAAAATTCTATTCTTATTTATTGTCGTTCAAGTTACTGCACAACAAGGAGGTATGTGGATTCCTTCTCTTTTAGAAGGAATGAATGAACAAGAAATGACCTCTTTAGGAAGCAAACTTACCGCTAAAGACATTTACGATGTAAACAATTCTAGTTTAAAAGATGCCATTGGGCATTTTAATGGAGGTTGTACTAGTGAAGTGATTTCTCCTGAAGGATTAATTTTAACCAATCACCACTGTGGATTTGGACAAATCCAATCCCACTCTTCTTTAGAAAACGATTATTTAAAAGATGGTTTTTGGGCGATGAACAAAAAAGAAGAATTGCCTAATAAAGGGCTATATGTTGAATTTATTGTTCGTATTGATGATGTAACTACCAAAGCATTGAATGGAGTTACCGATACTATGACTGAGCGTGAAAAGCAATCGACTATTGATAAAAACATCAACGAAATTCAAAAAACAGTACAAAAAGAAGTTTGGCAAGATGTTAAAGTAAAACCTTTTTACAAAGGGAACCAATATTTCTTATTCGTTACTGAGAAATTTGAAGACATACGCTTAGTAGGCGCACCACCAAGTAGCATTGGAAAGTTTGGTAGTGATACCGATAACTGGGTTTTTCCACGTCATACAGGAGATTTTTCATTGTTCAGAATTTATGCTAACAAAAACAATCGTCCTGCGAAATATAGTAAAGACAACGTTCCTTACAAGCCAAAACACTTTTTACCTGTTTCTTTAGACGGAATTGAAGAAGGTGACTTTACGATGGTTTTTGGATTTCCTGGCCGTACCAATGAGTACTTACCAGCCGTTGCTATTAAGCATATTACGCAAGAGTTTAATCCGAGTAATATTGCTATTCGTGAGGCTGCATTAAAAGAAATTGACGCACAAATGAAAGCTAGTGACGCTGTTCGTATTAAATATGCATCTAAGCAAGCACGCATTGCAAATGCATGGAAAAAATGGATTGGTGAAAACTTAGGGATTAAAAAGAGCAATGCAATTACAGAACGCCAAGCTTTTGAAACTACTTTCAAAAAAGCATTAAAAGAAAAAGGGTTAGAAAATACCTATGGAAATATTCTTCCTGAGTTTGAAAAATTGTATGCAGACTTTGCTGATATTAATGTTAAAAGAAGAAATTTTATTGAGGTTTTCTTAGTTACCAACGAATTGATGCAAATAACTTTTAGAGCATATCAACTAGAACAAGTGGCTTTAAATAAACCTGAGGAATTTGAGGAAGCTAGAACGTCGTTAGTTAATAGAATTAAAGCAATTCACAAAAACTTTGATACAAATGTAGATAAGGGAGTATTTAAGAATGTGATGCCATTATACAACGCTACTAATGTAGATGCTTCTATTTACGATAAAACAAGTTTTACTGATTTAGATAAAGCTTTACAGTTATTAGAGGGAGACGCTAAAAAAGTGGTGAAAAATTTAAACAAGGATGCTGCTTACCAATATGCAAAACCTATGATTGAAGAATTTTACACAAAAATCAATCCAGAGTTTCAACAGAAAAATCAACCAATTACGGCCTTGCAAAAAACATACATGAAAGCATTGATGGAAGCATTACCAAATACACGCTATTTTCCTGATGCTAATAGCACATTACGTGTTACTTACGGTCAAGTTCGTGGGTATTCTCCTAGAGATGCCGTATATTACAATCCTGTAAGTTATTTAGACGGAGTTATTGAAAAGTACGTTCCTGGTGATTATGAGTTTGACGTTCCTCAAAAATTGCGTGATTTATACGACGCTAAAGATTTTGGACAATACACTGATAAAAATGGAAAAGTTCCTGTTTGTTTCTTAGGAACCAATCATACCACAGGGGGTAACTCAGGAAGCCCTGCAATTGACGCACATGGAAACCTAATTGGATTAAACTTCGACCGTGTTTGGGAAGGAACGATGAGCGACATGAATTACGATCCTGAAATTTGTAGAAATATTATGGTAGATGTTCGCTATGTATTATTTATTGTTGATAAATACGCAGGCGCAAAGCACTTAATTGAAGAGATGAAGTTAGTACACCCAAAGAAAAAATAAAACATTTTTCTACATAAGAATAATATAAAAGCGAGGTTGTAAAATACATACCTCGTTTTTTTATACAAATAAACAGTTGCAGATTGAACTCTTAGTTATCTCCCTGCGATTAAAAATATTGACCTATCCCAAATACAAATCCTTTTGATGCATTCTTTGTAAGTCCATGTCCGTAATCAATTCTAAAAACTGCATTAACTATTTTTTTATTAATAAAGCGTAAACCAATACCAGAGTACATTCTAACATTATCACTATCTATAAAATCACTCAACGCTCCTCCTGGTTTTCGCCAAGTTCCTACATCTGTAAAAACATTTCCTTGCAAAACAAACCATTTCTTTTCATACAAAGTATAACGGTACTCTGTATTTAAAACAATACTTCCCGTACCACGATCAACCAAAATACCAACACCTCTTAAATTTACATTATTATCCAATGCGAATGGAGCAAAAGGGGTATTGTCATTAGACGACAAACCAAAGCGTAGCCTATTTGCCCAATTCCCTTTTTTTCCTAGCCTTTTAAAGTAAAAAAAGTCGTTCCAAAAAATTAAAAAATCATTCTGATATTCATTTTCAGACGTTACGTATTGTGCATGAAATTCATTTTTTAATCCGTTGATATATTGGTAATGATAATCTAGATTATCAAAAGTATAAATTAGCTTCAACAATTTTTTATCGACGCTTAACTCAGTTGGAACATCCGATGAAGTGCTTCCGTTCAAATAATTATATTTTTCCTTAAAAAAATTAATTCCAAATTGGAATTGATGTTTAAAATCGTGCTGATATAAAGCCAAAGCTTCATAAGAGATATTCTGATATGTATAATTGGCCGATTCACTATCAAAGTATAGCGGTTCTTCACTTGTCCAGTTTTGATGACTTAATGATACTCCCCATTTTGCTGAAAATAACGTAGGCGCCTTAAAGTTAATTCCATAAGAATCAAAACCATTATATTGATAAAACCCTCCTAAGGTTATATTCCTCCCCAAAAAGTTATACTCACCCACTCCTATTCTGTAGGCTAATTTTTGATTGATAGTTTTGTGAAAGTTGACTTCTGGAATTATGGTAAAATTCTCTTCTATAGTTACAACAATATTACACTTGTTATTAGAACATGATGTTTTAAAATACGCATTAGAAATTGCTGGTAAGCGCTTCAAACGAATTATATCTTCTTTTAATACAATTGAATCAAGTACTTTATTTTCTTTTGATGTTAGTATTTTCTTTAAGACCTGAGTTTTCGTCTTTTTAGCTCCTAAAAAAGTAATTTTTTCTATGTGCTTTTCTTGTGAATACGAATTTATAGACAAGCAAAATAGAGCTAAAATAATGATTTTAAAAAAAGACAAGTGTGTGTTTATGTTTTTCATTTACTCTTTTCATACATTTTTTGTATCGTCTGTTCTGCGGGTTTGTTTTGAGGTGTAAATCTATTGTTCTTTTGTCCTCCAACTTCTTTATGATTATAAAACCATTTCCAAACAAAACCGCCAGCAAACCAATCTTCTTTCCAAAATTGGTTGTACAAAGCTTGTAATGCCCTTTGCTGATTTTCTAAATTGACATTCCCATCAATTCTACTTGAATCCCAAGGTTTTTCTCCTGTAAAATTTACACTTCTGTATCCGTATTCAGTAAATAAAACAGGTTTATTAAACTTACTTTGAACCTGAATAACTTCATTTTTGTGAGGTTGCCAACCTTTTTCAAAATCTTTAAGAGTAGGCGATTTCTGATTACTTAACGGAAAATAAGCATCAATTCCGATAAAGTCTAAATCTTCCCAAAAATCTACTCGCTTGAATTCATCCCAATTTGCTGCGTAGGTCAATTTTCCCGAATATACTTTTCTAATTTTTCCAATAAGCCTTATCCAATATTCTGGCCTGCTTTTCACAAACTGCTCTAACTCAGTACCTATACAAAAAATTTCTGCGTTAATTTCTTCTGCTACTATGGCAAAAGCAAGAATGAAGTCTTCATACGATTGCTCTAGTGTTCTCCACTTATCTTCAGAATTCATTTTTATAGTTCCTGTATACACCCCATTCCAAACCCAAATTTGTGGTTTCAACATAATTTTTATCTTGCTTTGCTGAAACTCTTTGGCATATTGTTTTACTCCCTCTTTTGTTTCTCCAAACCATTGCTTTTGGGAGTTATAAATTACATTTGGAGAAGATAAACTTTTAACAAAACCAAAAGGCATCAGCGTAACATAATTTGCTGATACCTTTTTTACATCATCAATATGTTGAGTTGTTATCTCCTTTGAAGAAGCAACAAAACTAACGCCATTTATCTTATTTGACTGACTCGTACAAGAGCTTCCCAAAAAGACACAGCCTATAAAAAGGAGTTTTAGAGTTTTCATTACTCCTCTAATTTACTACTTTTAAAATAATGCTCTTAATCCTACATTAAAACTTTGCCCTAACCCGTTGTTGGTTCCTCTAACAAAGTTACTGTACAATACCTCCAAGTTTAAAACACTAGTTAATTGATATTTTCCTCCCAAACCCAAAGCTGTATAATCTTGTGTAAAATCTCCAAACCTTTGTGAGTGTTGAGAAAACACTAATACGGTGGACTTTTGGTTAGGAAAATAACTGAAGAAAAAACCCGGAGCTAACAAAAAAGTATTGTTCGCAAAACTATCATCATCACCAAAATTATATTCAGTATTCAACTCAGTAAATAATTGCCATTTTCCACTAGAAAAAGTATAATCATAAAAAAATCGGTTTTGGAAAGTCCACGCTGTTTGGTCTAAAAACACGCCATTCTCTGTTTCATTACTCACTAAAGGAATGTGTATTGCTGATTGAACGGAAAAATTTCCAATATTTTTTAATGGTTGAAATTTAATAGCCGGTGCTATTGAAGATATTCCTTTTCTTTCAGAGTTTGGACTGTCTTCTAAACTAAATACAGATAGTGCTTGACGCCCTCCAATTGTGTTGGAACGAAACTCTACAATTGCTCCTATATTGATTCGGTTATTTTCAGAAATTCCTGTAAATGCTTCCAAAGTAGTAGTAAAGTAGTTTTCTCTTAATTTCGATTTGGTGTTGCTACTTGCATCTGCAAATTTTGTTTCTGTATATAAATTATTAAACCATTTAATATCCCACTGCCCACTATTTAAAAGCTTGGATGGGGTATAGGTTTGAATGTTTGATTTTTTTGCTTTATCCTCTTGAGCATTTGAAAATTGTACTACAAAAAAAAGCAAAATTGAAAGGCTTACTAAAGGTTGTTTCATAAGGTTCATTTTTAATACAAAACATAGGTCGCCTAAAAAAAACTTCACTTACAAAGCTCTGTTATTTAAAATCATTCTAAATTTAATTCCTTTATTAAGTTCTTAACTTTAACAACGACCTAAACCGCAAATCAATAATTATGGAGCACATTGTTATTATTGGTAATGGAATTTCTGGAGTTACAGCTGCAAGGCATATTAGAAAATTATCAGATAAAAAAATTACCATTATTTCTTCTGAGACTGATGAGTTCTTTTCAAGAACTGCATTAATGTATGTGTATATGGGACACATGAAATTTAAGCACACACAACCTTACGAGTCTTGGTTTTGGAAAAAAAACAGAATTGATCTTAAAAAAGGGTTTATTTCAAAAGTACATGCATCGGAAAAAGAAATAGCTTTTAGTACTGGAGAGAAATTATCTTATGATAAATTAATTATAGCCACTGGTTCTAAGCCTAATAAATTTGGTTGGCCAGGACAAGACTTAAAAGGTGTTATGGGAATGTACCATAAGCAAGATTTAGAAGCTCTTGAAAAATATGCTCCCAATAACAAAGCATGTAAAAGAGCCGTTATTGTTGGTGGTGGTTTAATTGGTATTGAACTTGCAGAAATGCTTCATAGCAGAAATATTCCTGTTACCTTTTTAGTTCGAGAAGATAGCTTCTGGGACAAGGTATTGCCCATGGAAGAATCAGCCATGATAAATCGTGAAATTATAGAAAATCATATCGATTTACGTTTGGGTGTAAATCTAAAGGAAATCAAATCCGACAAAAACGGACAGGTTACATCTGTAATTATTGAAGAAACAGGTGAAGAAATACCTTGCAATGTTGTTGGTTTAACCGCTGGTGTTTCTCCGAATGTTGACTTTTTAAAAGATTCAGAAATTGTGCTGGGTAGAGGCGTTAAAGTGAATCGTTTTTTAGAAACCAATATTAAAGATGTATATGCTATAGGCGATTGTGCTGAGCAGCATGAAGCGATTGGTTTGCGTCGTCCTATTGAAGCTGTTTGGTACACTGGTAGAATGATGGGTGAAACCGTTGCACAAACTATTTGTGGCAATCGAATTGAATACAAACCAGGACATTGGTTTAACTCTGCAAAGTTTATTGATATTGAATACCAAACTTATGGTTGGGTATGGCCCCTGCCTAAAGAAAATGAAGCCCATTTTTACTGGGAGCACGAAAGCGGTAAAAAATGTATTCGAATAAACTACGATAAAAACACACAGGAATTCTTAGGTATAAATGTATTAGGAATCCGCATGCGTCATGAATTTTTTGATACGATTTTGAATGAAAAACAACCTGTAACTTATACTTTAGAACATTTAGCAGACGCTAACTTCGATCCTGAATTCTATAAACTTCATGAACCGGAAATTGTAGCAAAATTCAACAAAGAAAACAATACAAATATTCAATTAAAAAAGAAAAGCTGGAAACGAATTTTCAGTAGAATGTAAAATGAAAGTAATAAAACAAACAGGTTTACTTCTATTCTTAATAGGGTTGACCATTTTTTCAGGAGTAATTTTTACGGGCTCTTTTAATTTAAATCAATCAGCGTTAGATTCATTTATAGCTGAGAAAGGATATAAAAATGAACTGATAAAAGAAGAACTCAATAAGGCTATTGTTACCGATGAAAACTTGAATATTTTTGAGTTTTCTAGTCGAGTTAGAAATGCCTACGAAGCATCTAACAATCATTACAACGCTTTAATTGCTAAATACGACGCTGAAAAAAACTGGGATAAAAAAGGAGAGCAGTACCAATTTTTAATTTACGGTAAACCTCATACCTTGAGTTACGAGTTAGCTAAAAAATCAGGAAATGGTTTTGTAAAAAACAATTCGGGTTTTCTATGGTTACTTACTTTTGGTTTAGGTATTCTTGGGGCGCTGTTATTTATACTTCCTAACTTTGTTTTACTAGGCCCTAAAGGAATTAAAAACAACGGTATTTTTTTAGAAGCTAGTACAAACCGAGGATGGATAGCTTGGTTCGTTTTACTGTACCTCGTTGTGTTTTACTTATTGCTTTATTTTTTTCCTGATTATGTGGTGAACTGGACTTTTATAGTAGACCCTATCAGTAAATTTTTAAACGGTGGAGAAGCTAGCCAATGGTTCGTTTACGGTTTTTTATACTGTGTAATTATGCTTACAATGGGAGTAAGAATGTATATAAAATACAGGCACAACAAATATCAAGTTATTAGAACAACTTCTGTTTTATTCTTTCAAATTGTATTTGCCTTCCTTATTCCAGAAATCATGACCAGTTTAAATATGCCTGGATATGATTTTAAGAATGCTTTTCCACTAGATTATGACTTCTTTTTTGAATGGAATTTAGATAGCTTAAGAAGTAGTGGAGCCATTGGTTTATTTATTTTAGTTTGGGGTATTATACTTACATTGGTTATTGTACCAGTAATGGTGTATTTCTTCGGAAAAAGATGGTATTGCTCTTGGGTTTGTGGTTGTGGTGGTTTAGCTGAAACCTTAGGAGATCCATACCGTCAACACTCAAACAAAAGTATGAATGCTTGGAAACTAGAACGCTGGTTAATACATAGTGTATTGGTATTTTCGTTGGTAATGACCATCGTAACACTATACTGTTACTTTACTGGAACACAATCTTTTCTTGGAATCAACTCTCAATGGATTAAAGATACCTACAGCTTTTTAATAGGAGCTTGGTTTGCGGGAGTTATTGGTACTGGATTTTATCCAATTTTTGGAAACCGCGTTTGGTGTCGTTTTGGTTGTCCATTAGCCGCTTATTTAGGTATTGTACAACGTTTTAAATCGCGCTTTAGAATTACAACCAATGGTGGGCAATGTATTTCTTGTGGAAATTGTTCTACCTATTGTGAGCAAGGCATTGACGTTCGTTCGTATGCCCAAAAGGGAGAAAATATTGTTCGTGCAAGTTGTGTTGGTTGCGGAATTTGTTCAGCAGTATGTCCTCGTGGAGTATTAAAATTGGAAAATGGTCCAGAAAAAGGACGCATCAATCCAACAGAAGTTTTATTAGGCAACGATGTAGATTTAATGAACCTAGTAAATGAAAAATAATATTTTCATTGTATTTTTTTTTATTTCTTTTTCTTTAGTCGGACAAAAAGTGTATCATAAATCATTTTATGCAAATGGAACACTAAAAGAAGAAGGTTGGCTTGATAACAATCAGAAAACAGATTATTGGATTTTTTATTATAAAAATGGAACTGTAAAAAAAGAAGGTAGTTTTAAAAACAACCTTCCTGTGAAATACTGGTATTACTTTTATGAAAACTCTTTAAAAGAAAAGGAAGGACATTTTATTAACGGCTTACAAAACAAATGGTGGATTTTTTATACTAACAAAGGAAACATTTATCAAAAATGCCAAATCAAAAACAATAAAAAAAACGGCTACTGTTTGTTATACAAAAAACATAAATTAACAAAAGCTATAAAATTTAAAGAAGGAGTAAAGTTAAAGGAATGGAATAATTTGTCTTCTTTTGCAAAAGAAAACAACCTCAACGACCTAAAATAATTAATGGATCCACTTATAAAAGTTATCATTCCTGCATATAATGAACAAGACTCTATTGTGCAGGTAATTAATGACATTCCCCCTATAGTAAATGAGGTAATTGTTATTAGTAACAATTCAACAGACGATACCGAAATTAATGCCCAAAAAGCAGGAGCTACTGTACTAACTGAAGATAGAAGAGGCTACGGATATGCTTGTTTAAAAGGGATGGAATACCTTTCTCAAAAAAATGAAAACGTAGATATCCTTGTTTTTTTAGATGGTGATTATTCTGATTACCCTGAACAACTCACGGAGCTTATTGCCCCAATAATAAACAATCAGATTGATTTTGTAATTGGTGCTCGTGTACAACGACTACGTGAAAAGGGATCTATGACTCCTCAGCAAGTTTTTGGTAATTGGTTGGCAACAACTTTAATGAACTTGTTTTTTGGAGCAAAGTTTACCGATTTGGGGCCATTTAGAGCCATTAAGTATGATAAACTACTTGCTTTAAACATGGAGGATAAAACCTATGGGTGGACAGTGGAAATGCAATTAAAAGCCCTAAAACAAAAACTATCCTATACAGAAGTTCCGATGAAATATAGAAACAGAATTGGCGTTTCTAAGGTTTCAGGAACCGTAAAAGGTAGTATCTTAGCGGGCATAAAAATTTTAGGTTGGATTTTTAAATATAGCTTTAAATAATGGTTTTAGAATACATAATAATTACGCTATACACTATATCATTAGCACTAATATTACTATACGCAATAGCACAATTAAACTTACTTATCAATTATTTAAAAGCTCAGAAAAAAAAGGAGAGTTCACCTATTTTAGATTTAACTGATCTTAACCATGTTCCGTATGTAACCATACAGCTACCTGTTTATAATGAGTTATATGTAATGGAGCGTTTATTAAACAATATTGCTCAATTAAAATACCCTCACGAAAAGCTAGAAATTCAAGTATTAGATGATTCTACCGATGAATCAGTTGAGAGTACGGCTACTCAAATTGAAGAACTTCAAAAAACGGGATTAGACATTCAACATATTCGACGTGAAAACCGTGAAGGATTTAAAGCAGGTGCTTTAAAAGAGGGATTAAAAACAGCCAAAGGTGAGTTTATTGCTATTTTTGATGCCGATTTCTTACCTCAAGAAAACTGGTTGCTTGAAACCGTTCCGTATTTTAAAGATCCTGAAATAGGGGTAGTTCAAACTCGTTGGGGACACATTAACAGAAATTATTCCACCTTAACAAAAATTCAAGCGTTTGCTTTGGATGCTCATTTTACCTTAGAACAAGTAGGAAGAAATAGTCAAGGACATTTTATTAATTTTAATGGTACTGCAGGTATTTGGCGTAAAAAATGTATTTACGATGCTGGAAACTGGGAGGGAGACACCTTGACAGAAGATTTAGATTTAAGTTATCGCGCCCAGTTAAAGAACTGGAAATTCAAATACCTAGAAGACGTTGTTACTCCTGCTGAATTACCCGTGGTAATTAGTGCTGCACGCTCGCAACAATTTCGATGGAATAAAGGGGGAGCTGAGAATTTTCAAAAAATGTTAAAAAGAATAATTACAAGCCCTACTATTCCTTTTAAAACAAAACTTCACGGAACGCTGCATTTACTAAATAGTTCAATGTTTACTTGCATCTTTTTAGTAGCTGTACTAAGTATTCCTATGCTGTATATTAAAAATGAATACGCTCATTTAAAAATTTACTTTTTAGTAATGAGCTTTTTTATTGTAAGTACCTTTATTTTCTTTATCTGTTACTGGTTTATGTATAAAAGGACCTATGGAGGAGGTTTTTGGAACTTCATCAAGTATATTGGCGCCTTTTTCGCTTTTTTCTCTATTGCCATGGGCTTCTCTTTGCACAATACAATTGCTGTTCTAGAAGGACATTTGGGTAAAAAAAGTGAATTTGTAAGAACTCCTAAGTTCAATATTAAGTCATTAAAAGATAGTTGGAAAAATAATAAATACATTCGTAAAAGACCTTCTTTACATGTAATTATAGAAGGGGTCTTAGCTCTGTATTTTGCTTTTGGTATGTACAGTGCTTTTATCGTAGGAAATCAAGGAGGTGACTTCGGACTCTTCCCTTTTCACTTAATGCTATTTGTTGGTTTTGGATATGTGTTTTTTAAGTCGATTTTCTCAAAAGCCTAAATGTCTTTTTTTAAAAAACATAGTTCAATTATACTAACTTTGGTTAGTGTAGTGCTGTATTTTTTATTTGCTTATACGACTGAACGCACAGAGTTTAATAAATTGCTTTTTCTATGGATAAGCCTATTTACTTGTTATTTTGTTCTTTTACGTGATCAACAATTATCGTTTGCTTATTTAACCAGAATTGCAGTCTTATTTCGGTTAGTTTTCTTGTTTGCTACTCCAAATTTATCACAAGATTTTTATCGTTTTATTTGGGATGGACGCATGATTTTAGAAGGGTTAAACCCTTATTTAACCTTGCCTCAAACATTTATTGAGCAAAACAACTATCCCATAAACCAAGCTAACGAGTTATATAAAGGAATGGGAGTTTTAAATGGTAGTCATTATACCAACTACCCTCCAATTAATCAACTGTGCTTTTTTATCGCTGCTTTGTTTACCAAAAACAGTATTATTGGAAGTGTTATTGTAATGCGAGTACTAATTATCCTAGCTGATATTGGTATTTTATACTTCGGAAAAAAGCTTTTAGAAAGGCTACAATTACCTGTTAAAAACATTTTTCTATACATTTTAAATCCTTTTGTGATAATTGAACTTACCGGAAACTTACATTTTGAACCAGTAATGTTATTTTTTTTAGTTTGGAGTATTTATACCTTACAGCAACATAAATGGTTTTTAGCAGGCATCTTATTGGCTTGTTCGATCTCGGTAAAACTTATTCCATTACTTTTTTTACCTCTATTTTTTCAATGGTTTGTAAAAGGGGATATTTCAACTCTTAAAGGCTTCAAAAAATTAGTGCTTTTTCATTTAACCACAATTTTCACTGTTTTTTTACTCTTTCTCCCTTTTTATTCTTCTGAATTAATTTCAAACTACACCAATTCTGTTGGTTTATGGTTTAGAAATTTTGAGTTTAATGCTAGCTTTTACTACGTTGCTAGAGAAATTGGCTACCTCTTTAGAGGTTATAATGAGATTGCCATTATTGGTAAGATAATACCTGTTCTTACTATTTGCTTTTTATTAATGCTTACTTTTTTCAAGAAAAACAAATCGGTAAAACAGCTAATTGTAAGCATGCTTCTTACATTATCTTGCTATTACTTTTTAACAACAACAATGCACCCTTGGTATATTGCAACGCTTTTAATTTTATCTGTATGTACTCAATATCGATATGCTGTTCTGTGGAGTTTTGTTGTAATATTAAGTTACCAAGCCTATGCTAACTCTCCTTGGAAAGAAAACCTTTGGTTAATTACTTTAGAGTACGCTCTTCTATACACTTACTTTATTTGGGAAGTTTTTATAAAAAGAAAACCCACTCAAAATTGAGTGGGAAAAATTGCTATGAAAAAGAAAAAGAAAGTGGTTTAAAAACCACTGTTCAAATATAATTAAGATTTTTCTATTCGCAAATATTTTTTTTATCTTTTTTTACTTTTTCAAAACATTTGCTTAAAGTTTTCTTAACTCGTTGTTTTTCAGGATATATTTTTCTCCACTTTCTGGGCAAGTAGCCAAGCCTTTTTCATCAAAGTTTAAACGATGCCCGTATTCACTAATCCACCCTATTTGTTTTGATGGATTACCTACAACTAACGCATAAGGCTTTACTTCTTTAGTTACCACCGCACCCGCTCCTATAAAAGCGTATTCTCCAATATTATTACCGCATACTATTGTTGCATTTGCCCCTATACTTGCGCCTTTTTTAACAATCGTTTCTAAATACTGATCCTGTCTTTTTATGGCACTACGCGGATTAATTACATTCGTAAAAACCATAGAAGGGCCTAAAAAAACATCGTCTTCGCATGTTACTCCTGTATATATAGAAACGTTGTTTTGAACCTTTACATTATTCCCTAAAATAACTTGTGGTGACACTACTACGTTTTGTCCGATATTACAATTACTTCCAATAATGCAAGTAGGCATGATATGGCTAAAGTGCCATATTTTGGTTCCCTCTCCAATTTTACAACCGTCATCAATAACTGCTGTTTCGTGTGCAAAAAACGTTTTATCTGTATTCATATATAACAAAAATAAAAAAAACTCAACCAGTTGATTGAGTTTTTACTTTTTATTCTACCCTAAAAGTAATAGGCAAAGTATATTTTACTTTTACTTCTTTATTATTCTGTTTACCTGGAATAAATTTTGGAATTTTATTTACTACTCTGTTTGTTTCCTTTTTTAATTTAGTATGGGGTGCTCTAATTTTAACATCAACTACATCTCCTTTTTTATCAATAATAAACTGCGTTATTATTTTATACTTTCCTGAATTTAATCCTACTTCTTGTGCTAATTCTGAATTAAAATTACGTTGTATATGCTGTTGTATTTTTCTTTCAAAGCACTTTATATTTTCTTCTTCTGAGAGTCCTTCACAACCTTTGAAAACTGGAGTATTTTGTACATTGTTTATTGAAACTGGATCATCACTATCTTTTATAGTTTCAGTTTCTTTTAACTCTGGAATTTGATTTAAATCAATAGGTGCTTCATCTACAGGTAAATCTATTACAGTGGTATTTTCTGTATTATTATCTACTACTTCTGGTTTAAATACTTCTTTAATTACACGCTCTGGCTTTGGCTTTTCAATTTCTTTTACTTTTCTTTTTATAATAACAGGGGTATCAAAAGTGTAAACTTTCTCATAAACTTGTGCATTGGTAGGTTCCACTATTGCGACATCTTTAGCTGTTTCGTGTTCTAAAACAAGGAAAACGACAAACAACGTTAGGACCAAGCCTAGTTGAGTAAAAATAGTTGAGAATTTTTCTAGTTGCTTTTTAGCATGTTTCTTTGGTGTTTTCATAGTATTCTATTTTTATGTTAATACTTTGTTAAAGACAAGAAACGTGCCAATAAAAAAAAGCAATCCAAAATGGATTGCTTTTTTTTATCTTTTTAGTAAGTTTTTACTACTCTACATTAAATGTAATAGGTAAAGTATAACCTACTCTTACTGGTCTACCTCTTTGTCTACCAGGTTTCATTTTAGGTATCTTTCTAGCAACTCTTTCTGCTTCCTTTTTTAATCTTGGATGCGGAGCTCTTGCAGTTACATTTGTAATAGAACCATCTTTGTCAATTTTAAACTGAACGTAGATTCTTTTCTTCCCAGGAGTTAAACCTAACTCATTCGCAAGTTCAGCATTAAAGTTACGTTGGATATGTTTTTGTAACTTTTTATTTAAACATTCTTTCTTTTGAGCCTTAGTTCCACTACATCCAGGAAATACAGGAACTTCTTCAATAATTGCGAAAGGTACGTCTTCTACTACTTCTTCTACCTCTTCTACTTCTTGAATATCTTCTACTTCTACAGCTTCAGTTTCATCCGTTTCAGTAGATTCAATTACTGTTTCTTCAATCTCTTCTTCGTCTTCTACTACTTCAATTTTTTCAGGAGCTGGTGGTGGAGGTGTATTTGGCTTTGGCTTTGGTGGTTCAATTTGAAGCTCGATAGTTTCCTCTTCAATATCAGAAGCCATGTTAGCCATACCTAACTCTCCATACTCTTTATCATATGTCTTATTTTCAATAGCAACATACGTTACAAATAAAGCTAAAACCAAACCTATTTGCATAAATAGTTTACTATAGTTTTCTAAGTTTGATTTTGGATTTTTCTTGATTTCCATCCTAAATGTTTTTAATAGTTCGCTAATTTAATTAATTTATTTCAACTTTTACAAGCATAATCTTTAAATAGCTTTATTTTTATTAAAAAAAGAGTTGTAAACTATAAAAGCTATTAAAATACCCGTCGTGTTTGCCATTATATCTAAAATCTCTCCTGATCTATATGACGTGGTTGTAACTTGTAAAACCTCAATAATTATGCCGTAAAAGAAACAACAAAAAACGATAATATATTTATTAATTTTTGTTGTTTTTAAAGCTAGTAACCATACCAAACTTAACACAAAATAAGCAAAAGCATGTTCTAACTTATCTATATGATTAACTTGTATAGGAGCTTTTTCTAGTTTTATTAAACTAATAATAGCAATACTTAAAGTTATTAGTATTGCTATTATTAGTTTACCCTTTAATAAGTTCTTGATATGCTTCAGCACTTAATAAGTTTGCTACTTGTGAATCGTCAGATAATTTTACTTTTATCATCCACCCATTTCCATAAGGATCTGAGTTTACTAATTCTGGTTCGTCTTCTAACGCTTCGTTAAACGCTACTACTTCTCCTGATAAAGGCATGAAAAGATCTGATACAGTTTTTACTGCTTCTACAGAACCAAAAACTTCTTCAGCTTCTAATTCCTCATTTAATGTATCTACATCGACATATACGATATCTCCTAGCTCTCCTTGTGCAAAATCAGTAATACCAATAGTTGCTACACCGCTTTCAACTTTAACCCACTCGTGGTCTTTGGTGTACTTTAATTCTGATGGAATGTTCATTGTAATGATTTTTTATTGTGTTTGTTTTAATTTCCTAAGTTGTATACTAAATTAATTCCTGCATTAATAGATTGTCTTGGAAAAGTGGTAGAAACTGCGTATTCAAACGTTTGGTGATTGTAATAAAAAGATGCTGTTAAATTGCTACTTAAATTATAATCAGCAATAAATTTTAATCCAAATAATTTCTCGCCTCCTGTAATCTGACTATTCTCTTCATCTACGCTTCTTATCAATGTTAAGTTGTCTCTTAACGAAATATCAGCTCTTAAATTTATATCTCCTTTTAAGGTTTCTTTCTTTCCTGTAAATCTGGTGACAAATTTAACATCTCTAATCTTATATCCAAATCCTAAAACATATTCTGTTCCTTTAATATCTGTTAAAGTATTGTTGTTAAAATTTAATGTTAACGACCTGTCTCTTCTTATCTCTCCTTTGAATGAAACTGAATTTTTCATTCTAAAATCTACTTTTACTAATGGTGAAAACTCATCAATTAAAGTTGCCGACGAAATTAAGAGTTCTGATTGATAATTACCAGAAGTATTTGTATTTGTTGGTGCGTTTGAATCGTACTGTAAATTATTGGTATAATTACCTATAGTATACGAAGATTTGTATCCATGTGATAAGGTAAAAGACGTGAAGTTTTTCTTAAACCACTTATACTTCATAAACCCATTATAGCGTAATGTCCAGTTTGGAATTGGTATATTTTTAAAGATTCCTGTACTTACAGAATTCGGACTATTTCCAGAATATGCTGCAATAAAGGCTGGGAGCATTGCCTGTTGTCCATTTTCTTTAAACCCAGGATTGTTATTATTTCTATCAAAATCGTTTACCGCTATTCCTCGTTCATCAGCAATTCTTCCTGAAATAGTACTTCTATAGTCTAAAAAGTTTTGATACAGCGTTTCATTATCTGTAAAAATAGTTCCTAACATAAAATGGCTTATGCTATAATTACCTGTTTCAAAAGGTTTGATATTTGGGTCTTGTTCAAAACCTCCACTACCATCTGAAACTACGTCTAACTGTTGTGTTAAATTGCTTGTTTGAATTCTGCTTCCTCGTAAGTCAATAGTTAAATCTCTAAGTGGTTTTACAGATACATTATAATCTAATTTTTTATACCTTGTTTTAGTGTAATTCTTACTATAATATTCGTCTCCAGCATTTCTAGTAATTAACCATCCATTCTCGATAGCTGTATTTAAAATATCTGTTTGACTCCCAAACACAAATCCTAATGTTGGAGCTAAGCCTCCATCAAAACCATTTCTTCCTAAAAATCCAACTGAAGGTTTATATCCTTGTAGTAAAGTTCCATTATTTTGAGAGTAACTGATTTTTGCTCTTTTTACAGATGTTAATACATCATATACTCCTTTTCCTAGTTTCTGTCCAAAAGTAGCTTTCTTTTTAAGTTTTGGTTTTTGTGCTACTTGATCTCCTCCTAAGATAGCTTCTCCTTTTTGCGTAGGCTGTTTCTTCGTTCCTTTCAGTAATAATTTATCTACTCCAACAATTTTATAAAAACGACCAAAATCTATATTCGTATTTAAGTTATGAGTATTGGCATTTTGAATCATGTTTCCAACTTGTTCAATATAACTTTGCGATCCTGCCTTCCAATCAAAATCTGCTGTATATCCATAATCCGCATTGATAAAATTCAAGAACGGGAACTTGTCTAATGGTAATTTATAGGTTGTATTTAACTTTTGATGGTAATTGTCAGGTCTTCCGATGCTAAAAAACTGATCGTAAACCTCTAATTCTTCATCTTCTCCAAAACTATCATATATATAGTTGTTCGTTGCATTGAAGTTTAATTGTAGCGATTTGGTTAAATCAAAACCGATTGTATAATCCCAATTAAATAAAAATCTTCGCTGAATTAACTCTGGCTGTGCAGGTAACGGATTTATTGGGTCAATAATTAAGTTTCTTGACTGCTGACTATTATAATTTCTGTTAATTCTTGAGTTTAATGCTATTGTTTTTGGCACCGGATTAAAGTTTAGATCCCTTATAAATTGTAAGTATCTATTTTTAAATCCTTCTGATTTTTTAAATGGTTCTATATTAAAAGGAACAAAAGTAAAATTATAACTAGCGCCTGCCATTACATTTTTGTTTACATAACTTTCAATATTGTAATCTTTATGAAACTCTTCACTATGTGCATACGAAGCAGAGAAATTCTCTACATCATAAAATTTAGGTTTCTTTTTACTTTCTGGGTTTCTATTCTTTTTTACATTAATGAAACTAATGCTTTTTCTTCTTGTATAGTCTTGGGCATTTTTACTATTTGGGTTTTTGTCAATAGCGTCTTCTAATTCTACATCTTGAAATTGTGGATCGTATTTTGGATCTCTAAATTCTTCTCCATAGCTATAATTCATTGGCACTTGCATGTTCCATTTTTTAGGCATCATTTTACCTAACTGAATATTTGTTGCTACACTATATTGTTTTATCTCCTCAATACTTCTTTGTTGTACACGATCTTCTACATTACCAAAACCTATGGTTGACATTCTTCCTGCTAAAGACACATCCATTACATCAGCCATATTAGCATCTGCATTTACCACAGCTGCCCATCCACCTTTATTATCAAAGCCTACTGCACGTAATTCATTGAACCAAACTTCTACAGTTTTATCGTCGGCAACAGTATTTTTCACCCCTAACATTACTGTTCTTACTTGTGCTAATGTTGGATTACCTCTCACAGAAATTTTTAACCCATTAGAGCTTGTTGACGAATACACATCAGTAAGATTGCTTCCTGTTGGTCTTTCTATTTTTAAGTTAGCTAATTCTTCTAACGGAATATCTAAATTATTTTCTTGGGGCCAAACATCTAAAGATGATGCATTTGATGTAGATATTTTTAATGGCTTTTCTACTTGGTAATAATTATCATTTAAATCTGTACCTAAACGTATAATAGCAACCATTTCATCATCATTAGCTCCGGTTGCACTATTTTGATTTTCTGCATGTAAAAACATACGCAGTTTTTTATACCTACGCATATCAATACTAATATTTTTATAAATAGTTCTAACCTCGTTAGCTTCTAAGTCAGTTACCTTTAACGTTACAGATTGCTCATTTTGACGTTGGATTCTATTGGTTCCTTGTAAACGCTCTCTTTGAATTCCTGGTGGTAATTGATAACGATCTTGATTTTGTTCAATACTTACTACTCCTACCTCAAACTTGTTTAATTCATCTGCATCTAAATCTTCAGAAGGAATATTAGTATCTGGTAATGTTTTTGTGTAACGACGCCAATCTCCTCTTACCAATTCTAACTCTCCAAAACGTAATACTACTGGCATTTTGAATTGCGTTAAAAACATTCGTATAAAACGAATACTATTAAAATCAGTAATTCCATTAATTTTTTGAGCATCGGTAACATTTCTAACTGGTATTCTAAATTGATACCACTTAGTGGTTCTTGTTGCTCCGTTTAAAAGTGTTACATTTTGTGTTTTAACATCAATAATATGATTTTGACCTAATACTAAATCTGTTTTATTCAACGAAACCTCGTACTCAAAATAACTATTTACAGGATTCATTGTTTGATCCTTATTAATATCTTCTGTATCTGGATATGTAGTTGATGATGTTGGGTACGATTCGTTTGATTGACTCGCTGTTGGTGAGTTACCTTCTGTCCCATTAAAGTTTTTATATCTAGATAAAACTGATGGATTGGTATTTTCTATAGCCCCTCCTCTAAAAAACTGAAAATTATCTCCCGCTGGGTCATCTAACCCAGCAAATGCTGGATATTTTGCTCTTTCCTCTTCATCGTTTAACCCGTCTAAACCAATATCCTGATTTGTTCTTGCATCATTACTAGAATCAAAAGCATATATAATAGAAGGGTTTATAGGTGTATCTCCCCAAATAGATGTTTGAACGTTTCCTCCATCAGCTTTTTGTCCATCAGCAGGAAGTCCATTTTCATATTGCTTTCTTCCATCTTTTAAAATATCTTCAGAAACATTACCTAAGTTTATAAATAACTTTCCTACTTGATTTGTTGGATCGTTAGGATTAATTCCTGCTGGCAACCCCTCATCAGTTGTAATTGAGTAATTCTCATACGGATCCATTAACCAAAACTGAACATACTCAACGTTTGCTTGTTCAAAATTGTTAGTAGTTAATGCTCTCATAACACCTCCCCAACGCTCCTCAGCGGTTACGGTATTTGCATTCTCATTATAGTTATACGGTCCTCTTTCTGCTGGGTAATACGCTAAATCTAACGTTCTAACTAAATTTTGTTGTGTAATATCTAGATCTGTATTCGGGAATAATTCGTTGTAGCGAATTTGACGTACCTCATCTCTAGACAGTTCATTTTCATCAATATTATCTGGTCGGTTTCCACTACCATAAAATAGTTGATCAATGTTGTACCAAGCTAATTTTCCTCTTTTGTAATTATACTCTAAACCAAAAGTTCCCCCATCAAAACCTTGAGATTCTGGTGTACTGGCTAAAAACCATTGCTGTGGGGAGCTCAAGTTAATCGGTATTTGTGAAGCTTCAAAATCATCTAAATATGAAGTTGCAGTACCATCTACATTAATTCCACTAGGAGATCCTGGTAATAAATAAGCCATATCCGCTCTAACCGAAACATTAGACGGTGCTTCTGTTTCAACAAAAGGTAATTTATTTGCTAGTTTTGTTAAATATGGAACTTCTGAAGAGTAATCTAAATTCAACCCTAACATGATATTATCTATAGGTTCACCTCCTAAATTTACCTTAGGTGTAATTGGTTTTTCACTAACATTTAAAAAAGTTCCTCCTAAAATAAAATCTTCAGAAAAACGGTGTTCAACATCTATTCCTATAAATGTTTTTCGTTGTTGATTAAAGAATGTATTATTTTCTACAGATGCATTAATTGGTACTCCAGATGCTTCTAAACCTGGGTCTAAAATTTGCACACGCCCCAACTGATAGTCAACCACATAATCAATCCCTTCAACCAGTTGCCTTCCTCCTGCTGTAACTCGTACTGATCCTCTTGGCACATTGAAGGCTCCAAGAGAAATTCCTCTACTCGTTTCTGATTTAAAATATCCTTTTAAGAAGAATTTATCTAAGTTCTGGTACTCGTTTTTTGCCTGAATTTTTGTGGTTAAGTATAATTCTTCAAACACATACTTATCTTGATCTGTTGGATTGGTAAGTTCATCTTTTAAATCATTTCCAAATGGTTCTGGTTCAGGAAACAAAATATACCCTCTTTCAGAATTTACTGTAATTCCTTCAACATAATCAAAGAAACCATCGCCATTAGGAACAGCATATTCACTTTGATCTAATTTATCTAAGTTTAAAATACGTAATAATGGCTTATCTGTTATCCCGGGTGTTTGTGCTTTTTGTAGAGTATTTTGCAAAGTTCCTGTTTCATCATCACGGTACAATAATTCAAAACGAAATCCATCACGTTGTAATGGGAAAGCTCCTAAAGCATATACGTTTTTCATCATCAATCTCCAAGTTGGAAAAGCTTCCGTATCATCTCCTGGTCTTGTCGTATTTAAAATTTCACTACGTAATAACTTAACGGCAATATTTGCTGGTGCTACAATTCCATCGTTTGAAAATTCTCCTACTTTAAATACTGTTTCACTATTAGAGGCTCCTACCACCGTATATTCAAAAGCCACCGCTAAAACCTCTCCATCATTCAACCTTCTATTTAATGAGATGAAACCTAACTGCGGGTGCAGCCTAAATTCATTTGGTTGTAACCTACGAGCATTTTGCAAGTAGGTATAGTTAAACCCTTGTCGTGCTGGCACTCCTATTCCATTAATAGCAGCATCAATGGTTGCTACATCTCTAATACCTCCTGAATTTGCAGCTAATAATGAGCTTAAATTATTCACTCCATTATATGGTATAATTTCTGAGTTTACTGATATGGCTCCTGGTGTTGTTGTAATCTCTGCTGGGTTTACCTCGTTTGCATCATCAGATTCTCCTAAATCGGCAAAAGCTACAATGCTACGGTAATCACTTACATTTTGATTTCTGTTAGTTACCCAAACCTCAACTCTAGTAATATTTATAGGACTGTTAATTAAAGGATAATTCTCTAAAGCTTCTTTGTAATTTTCTCTAAAGTATTGTGATAAAAAGAAGTGTCGGTCATTATCGTAATCAGAAGCTCTTAATTCAAAAGGTTCTATGGTTGCTCCCCCTTCTGCTACCACTGTTTTAGATTGCGAGTTTTGTTGCGAAAAAGCAGCAGTTACGTATGTTTTACCAAACTGTAATTCTGTTTTTACCCCAAATAACGATTGTGCTCCATTAATCAGTGAATTTTTAATTGGCATGCTAATATTACCTGCCTCAATATTTCTAATGATGTCGTCTTCAGTTGGAGTATACTCTAATTTGATAACATTCTGAAAATCAAAAGTAGATTGGGTATCATAATTTGCAGTTACCGTTAATCGTTTACCTACCTTCGCTTGTAAACTCGCACTAATTTGTTGGTCAAAATCAAATGTAAAGCTGCTTTGATTTTCAACAGAAATCTGAGGGTTTTCGTTGTTTTGATATACTCCTCCTAGTTTAATATTAATTTGCCCTGTTGGATTTACCTCAACGGTATTTCCTCCAAAAACAGACTCAAAAAACTTAGAGTTTACATAATATTTAGGTAATAAGTTTTTACGAGCTGCTTCACTCCCTTTCTTTTTAGGGTTAGTAGCATCTACTTTTTCTTTAAAGTAATCTTTTAAATCGTTTTTTAAACGGTACTCATTATACTCTTTAGGAGTCATAAAAATAGGAGTTCCTACATAATAGTCTCCTATTTTTTCAACAATCATAAACTTATTCAACGCCTTATCGTAAGTTACCACTTTTTGAGAAGGATTGTTTAAGTAAAGTGTTCCGTTTTGATTGTATTTAAAATTGTATTTGAGGGGAGTTACAGTGTCTTTTTTAACAGCGTTAGTGTTATTCTTTTGAGTGTTTTGTGAAAACGAAACAACACTTACCAAAACAGTAAGTGCCGTAAGTAATCTATTCATAACTGCTTTTTCCAACCTTTTTTATAAGTTTTTTAACGCCTGCTTTATAAGTTTTTCAACACTTGCATCAGGTGTTTCTTTTAATATATTCCCTATTACCTTGTCGGCTTGCTTTCGTGCAAACCCAAGAACCTCTAAAGCAGATAACGCTTCTTCTTTATTTGTATTGTTCTGTACCACAGAAACTTCATCTACATCAAAAGTTTTCAATACCTTATCTTTTAAGTCAACAATAACCCGTTGTGCAGTCTTCGCTCCAATGCCTTTTACTGTTTGTATTAGTTTTACATTTTCCGAAGCTATGGCATGCGAAACTTCTTGAGAAGTCATTGAAGACAGCATTGTTCGTGCAGTACTTGGTCCTACACCTGAAACTGAAGTTAGTAACCTAAAAACTTCTCGCTCTGTTTTTGTTGAAAACCCATACAACGTATGAGCATCTTCTCTAATAGATAAGTGTGTATATAACAACACATATTCATCGTTTGGTAATGATGAATATGTGTTTAAAGAAATATGCATTAAGTATCCTACACCACTGCAATCTACAACAGCGTATGTAGGATTTTTTTCCACAAGTTTTCCCCTTATTTGTGTTATCATCCAGCTATTTTTTCTATTCGTCTAAAATAGACAAAAATATCTTTTAAAAAAATTTCTCTCTAAGCTATTGAGAAACCTTGTTTTTGGCTTTCATTTCTTTGTTTTGAGCGTCCACCACTGCTACTGCAGCCATATTTACCATTTCGTCAACACTTGCCCCCAATTGCAAGATGTGTACTGGCTTACTCATTCCTAGTAAAATTGGCCCTATTGTTTCTACTTCATCAACAGCTTTCATTAATTTATAAGTAATGTTAGCCGACTCTAAATTTGGAAAAATTAATACGTTTGCTCTTTTTCCATTTAATTTAGAGAAGGGAAACTCTTTTGCTAACAACTCTGGATTCAAGGCAAAATCTGCTTGCAACTCACCATCTACTACAACATTTGGATAATGACGGTGAATGTAAGAAACAGCTTCTCTAATCTTAGTTGAACTTTCAGATTTTGATGATCCAAAATTTGAAAACCCTAGCATTGCTACATTTGGTTTCATTCCAAACATCTTAGCTAATACAGATGTTAACTGTGTAATTTTAGCTAAATCTTTTGCTGTTGGATTGATATTGATTGTGGTATCAGCTAAAAACATCGGCCCTTGCTTCGTTAGCATCATATTTGTTGCTGCAACCCTTGTTACTCCTTGATCTTTTTCAATCAATTCCAACATTGGTTTCACTACAGAAGGGTAAGGTCTTGAATATCCTGTAATTAACGCATCTGCCTCACCTGAATTAACCATCATTGCTGCAAAATAGTTACGTTCACGCATCCATTTTTGAGCTTCCAAAAAGGTAACCCCTTTACGCTGTCTTGATTTCCAAAATATTTCAGCATATCGGTTTCTTCTTTCTTCTTCCTCGTCTGTTTTAGGATCAATAATCGGCACATCAGCATCGAATCCTAACTCCGTTTTCAGTTCTAAAATAATTTCTCTTCTTCCTAATAAAATTGGTTTTCCAATTTTTTCTTCATACACTCTCTGTGCCGCTTTTAACACATCTAGATGATCTGCTTCTGCAAACACCAACCTCTTAGGATTCTTTTTAGCTCTGTTGTGTAGTAAGCGTACTTCTTTACTTCCTGTTCCTGAACGATCCATTAACTCCTCTCGATACTTATCCCAATCATCAATAGGTTCCTGAGCAACCCCAGAATCCATCGCAGCTTTTGCAATTGCTGGTGGAATTTCATAGATTAATCTTGGGTCAAATGGTTTCGGAATAATATATTCTTTTCCAAAAGAAAGACTTACTTCGTCATATACGATATTTACCTGTTCTGGCACCGACTGTTTTGCTAAATCTGCCAATGCAAGTACAGCAGCCATTTTCATTTCTTCATTTATTTTTTTGGCGCGTACGTCTAATGCTCCACGAAAAATAAAAGGAAAACCTAGTACATTATTTACCTGATTAGGATGGTCTGATCTTCCAGTTGCCATAATAATATCGTCTCTAGTAGCAATCGCTAAATCGTACTCAATTTCTGGCTCTGGATTTGCCATTGCAAAAACAATAGGGTTTTTAGCCATTGACAATAACATTTCAGGAGACACCACGTTTCCTTTTGACAAACCAATAAACACATCAGCATTTAACATTGCCTCTTCTAATGTATTTACATCTTGATCTGTAGCAAATTCCGATTTTTGTGATGTTAGGTTGCCTCTATCTTTTCTAATAACACCCTTACTATCACACATAATTACATTTTCACGACTTGCCCCTAAGGCCAAGTATAAACGCGTACATGAAATTGCTGCGGCTCCTGCTCCGTTCACAACAATTTTTACATCCTTAATGTCCTTTTCATTAATTTCTAATGCATTTTTTAAGGCTGCGGCTGAAATAATTGCTGTACCATGCTGATCATCGTGCATTACAGGAATGTCTAACTCCTCTTTTAATCGTCTTTCTATTTCAAAAGCTTCAGGAGCTTTAATATCTTCTAAGTTAATTCCTCCAAAAGTAGGAGCAATAGCCTTAACAGTTTCAATAAATTTATCTACATCTGTAGTATCTACTTCAATATCAAAAACATCAATATCAGCAAAAATTTTAAAAAGCAGCCCCTTTCCTTCCATGACAGGTTTGGATGCTTCAGGACCAATATCTCCTAATCCTAAAACCGCTGTTCCATTTGAAATAACAGCTACTAAGTTACCTTTTGATGTATATTTATAAACGTTGTTTTTGTCTTTAGCTATTTCTAAACAAGGCTCTGCTACTCCTGGAGAATATGCTAACGATAAATCGTGTTGAGTTGCATATTTTTTAGTAGGTACTACTGCTATTTTCCCGGGCTTCGGCTTGGCATGATAAAGTAGTGCTTCATGCCTTTTTCTAGAATCTCTCATAGGTTCGTTCTTGTTTGTTTGAACTTACAAATATACATTTTGTTGTGAAGTAAAAAGAATTTGTAACCTGATAAAAGTCATATTTCGTCTTTAAAAATTTCCTGAATTTTGCCCTAACCTTAAACCAAATAAAAAATGGAAACTACACATAGACACATTATTGACGAAGAAGTACAGTGGGATAAAACAAAAACCATTGTAAGTAAAACTGATGTTTACGGAACTATTTTATATGCTAACGATGTTTTTTCTAACACCTGTGAATACAGCACTATTGAATTAGTTGGTGAACCTCATAATATTATTCGTCACCCAGACATGCCTAAAGTGGCTTTTAAAGTATTGTGGGACGCTCTTAAGAAAGGCGAAAACTTCCATGCTATCGTTAAAAACCTAACAAGAACCGGTAGGTATTACTGGGTTATAACCGATTTCACTATTGACAAAGATGATGAAGGTAAAATTGTAGGATATACAGCTCGAAGAAAGGCCGTTCCTAACGGAGTTGTAAAAAAGATTGAGCCTATATATAAAACACTGTTAGATATTGAAAAACTAAAAGGCGAAAAGGCTAGTGAAATGTATTTTGATGCCTACCTAAAAGAAGAGGTTGGTAAAACTTACAATGAATTTGTTGTTGATTTATTTAATGAAGAACTCTCTAAAGAGGAAGCTGAAAAAATTAAAAACGAAACCAACCCTTTAAAGAAAGGATTGAACTGGTTTTTCTTCGGGGAAACAAACCCGACGTAAAACTTATTATTCCCCTAAATAATCCTCTTAAAAAACATTTTTCCAAAAAGGATTGAGATAGTCATCTCAATCCTTTTTATTTTAAAACACCCCAACATTCCTTTTTCTTAAAATAACACAATTCTATCATTACAAAACAAAAACTAATACAATACAATTATCTAACAATCAATTTTTTAGATCAAATAAAAATTATCTTCTTTTACCTCAACTAAAAATTCATTCAAAACATACTCCTCCATCAAAAACCTTATATTTGCTGATTATTTTTAAGTAAACCACCCCGAATAACTATTAAAACAAAAAAAATGCACACAAACAATTCTCTTAGACCTTCCAAAGTTATAGATGAGGAAGTAAAATGGGACAAATCAAAAACAATTATTAGCAAAACAGACCCTGCAGGAACTATTTTATACATGAACGATACTTTTGAAGAAGCTTCTGAGTATAATAAAATAGAACTTATAGGTGAACCTCACAACGTAATTAGGCACCCCGACATGCCTAAGGTAGTCTTCAAAGTTTTATGGGACAACTTAAAACAGGGAAACAACTTCCATGCTATTGTTAAAAACTTAACAAGAACTGGTAGATACTATTGGGTTATTACTGATTTTGATGTAGAAAAAGATGATCATGGAAAAATTACTGGATATACTGGAAGGAGAAAATCGTTACCTGAAAGCGTTATAAAAAAAATTGAACCTTTGTACAAAACGCTATTAGAAATTGAAAAAGTTAAAGGCGAAAAAGCAAGTGAATTATATTTTAATTCATATTTACAAGAAGAAGTTAACTCTTCATACGAAGATTTTGTTGTAAACTTATTTGAAGGAGAAACGGCTAACACAAAAGAAGCAGACAAACAAGCTCCTGCCAAAGAAAGCGGAATGATTAAAAAAGGACTTAATTGGTTTTTCTTCGGGGAAACCAACCCAAAATAATCTTCAAAACATAAATAAAAACCGCTTTAAAAAGCGGTTTTTATTATTTTATAAAATCAATGTTTCTTAATAAACCTGAAAACTTAGTACGCTTTACTGCTGATTTTTTAAAAACCTTACTAAAGGTTTCTTGCGTTAACTCTTGCCAATCACGTTTTGTCATTTGCAATAAATTTTCTTGAGGCGTAAATAAACTTTCTTCGTGTGGTTGTGAAAAACGATTCCACGGGCATACATCCTGACATACATCGCAACCAAACATCCAATCTTGCATTTCTCCTTTAAATTCTGATGGAATTGCATCCTTTAACTCAATTGTTAAATACGAAATACATTTACTTCCATCAACTGTATTATTTGGTAAAATAGCTTGTGTCGGGCAAGCATCAATACAACGAGTACAACTTCCACAATGGTCTGTTTTAAAAGGTTCGTCATATTCAAGTTCTAAATCAATAATCAATTCAGCTAAAAAGAAAAACGAGCCTTGTTGCTTTTGAATTAATAACGAATGTTTCCCGTTCCAACCCAATCCTGATTTTTGCGCCCAAGCTCTTTCTAACACAGGAGCTGAATCAACGAAGCAACGACCAGAAACCTCCCCAATTTCATCATTAATCAACTGTAATAGTTCTCGTAACTTTCCTTTTATAATATGATGATAATCTTGCCCGTAAGCATATTTAGAGATCTTATAACTTCCTTCTTTCTGAACTTCCGAAGGGAAATAGTTATACGATAAAGAAATCACAGATTTTGCACCATCTACCAACAACCTTGGGTCTAAACGTTTATCAAAGTGATTTTCCATATAACGCATTTCACCATGATACCCATTTTGTAACCATTGCTCTAAACGGGGTGCTTCTTCTTCTAAAAAGTTAGCTTTGGCAATACCACAACCCAAAAAACCTAAACGTTTTGCTTGTGTTTTTATAAAGTTTGAGTATTGCTGTTTCTTATTCAAAATACGTGGTTTTGTCGCCGCAAAATTACCAAAAGAAAATTTATCATTTCATTGACTTTCTATTTACAAATAAATGTTGAAATTTGTTCGTTAGTATTACATAATAAACTTTATTCATTATGAAAAAGATATATAAAATATTATTAGGTATTGTAGTTTTTTTCTTCATCCTTTTGGTTAGTATTCCCCTACTATTTCAAGATAAAGTGATGAACTTGGTAAAAACTACTATTAACAACAACGTAAACGCCAAAGTTGATTTTAGCGATTCGAACTTAAGCCTGCTTAGAAATTTCCCAAACGCTTCAGTACAGTTATCTAACTTAACGGTTATTAACAACGCTCCTTTTGAAGGTGACACTTTAGTATATGCTAAAGAAGTAAACTTAGCCTTAAAACTTACAGAGCTTTTTAAAGCTTCTTCTGAGCAGCTAAATATCAAATCATTTACTATTGATGATGCTCTAGTAAATGTATTAGTTGATAAAAAAGGAAATGCTAACTACGATATTGCAAAACCTTCTGAGACAGAAGAGACAAAAGATGAAGAACCATCTACTTTCGGGCTATCTATTAATTCATACGCTATTAACAATGCTACGATAAAATACAATGATGAGCAAGGTAAATTAAACCTTGAACTAACCGAATTAAATCATAGTGGAAGTGGTGATTTCTCTCAATCTAATACAGAGCTAGACACACAAACCTCTACTTTAGTTTCTTTTGGAATGGACGGCAATTCGTATGCTAAGAACCAAAAAATAGAATTAGATGCTATTGTAGGAATGGATTTAACTAATATGAAGTTTTCTTTCTTAAAAAATAAAGCTAAATTAAATAACCTTCCATTGGTTTTTGATGGTTTTGTTCAAGTAAACGAAAAAAATCAAGAGGTTGATATCAACTTCAAAACTCCGTCTTCTGACTTTAAAAACTTTTTAGGTTTAATTCCTGAAACCTATACCAAAAGTATTGCTGGCGTAAGTACTACAGGTAATTTTAGTGTAAATGGAAAGGTAAACGGAATTATTGACGACAACCATATTCCGAAGTTAGATATTTCTATGAAGTCAAATAACGCTTCATTTAAATATCCTGATTTACCCAAAAGTGTTCAAAACATTAATATTGATGCACAAATAAAAAACACCACTGGTAAAACTGAAAATACCTTTGTTACTATTAACGGACTCTCTTTTAAAATTGATCAAGATACGTTTTCTGGAAAAGGAAATATTTATAACCTAACTAGCAATCCAAAGGTAAATGCTAGTTTAAAAGGTCTTTTAAACCTTGCCAATATTAACAAAGCGTATCCTATTGATTTAAAAAATGAATTAAGCGGGATTTTAAAGGCAGATTTACGTACAGAATTCGACATGAAGGCGCTTGAGAATAATACTTTAAGTCGTATTAAAAATAACGGAAAAATGGAAGTAAGCGACTTTGTTTTTTCTTCGGAAGATGTTGTAAACCCTCTTCATATTAAAAATACAGTTGTCAATTTTACACCTGGTACCGTTAGCTTAACAAAGTTTGATGCTACTACTGGAAAAAGTGATTTAAATGCTACTGGAACACTTAAAAACTTATTAGGTTTTTTACTTTCTGACAAAAAATTACGTGGAAATTTCAAACTGAATTCAAACAACTTTTATGTTAGTGATTTTATGCAAGAAAACCCTGAAGCTTCCGAAAACAAAGAAAATGACTCTACAAAAGATACACCAACTGAATCTTTGAAAATCCCTGCATTTTTAGATTGTGCCGTTTCTGCAAACGCTCAAACTGTATATTACGATAATTTGACTCTAAAAAATGTAAGAGGAACATTGCTTTTAAAAGATGAAAAAGCCATTTTACAAAACATGAATGCTGGTATTTTTAATGGTCAAATTGCTTTAAATGGAGAAGTTAACACACAGCAAAAGAAACCTACTTTCGATATGAAGTTAGGTATTAAATCTTTTGATATAGCTCAATCATTTACCAGCTTAGATTTACTACAATCAATAAGTCCTATAGCAGGTGCTATGAATGGTAAATTAAATTCTGACATTGACTTAGCTGGAAGTTTAAATGATGATTTTACACCTAACTTAGCTTCTGTTTCTGGTAAAGCACTAGCTGAGTTATTAACCACTAGTATCAATCCACAAAAAACGAAAGCTTTAAGTTTATTAAATGATAAATTATCGTTCATTGATTTATCAAAACTAGATTTATCTGATATTAAAACACACCTGTCTTTTAAAGAAGGTAAAGTGGTGGTAAAACCATTTGATTTAAAATATAAGGACATTGGTATTACCGTTGGTGGAAGCCACGGGTTTGATAAGACAATGAGCTATAATGTCACTCTTAATGTTCCTGCAAAATATTTAGGTAACGAAGCACAAGGATTACTTTCTAAATTGAGCGCAAAAGACCAACAAAACATAACGGTTCCTGTTACTGCTAACATTACAGGTAACATGACAAATCCTTCTGTAAAAACAGATTTATCTTCATCAGTTACTAAGTTAAGTCAGCAATTAGTTCAGCAACAAAAAGACAAGTTAGTAAACAACGCTATAGGTGGTTTATTCGGAAACAAAAAGAAAGATAGCACTAGCACAACCAACAAAAAGGAGGAAACCGTTAAAAAAGTAACGGATGTTTTAGGTGGTTTATTCGGAAAGAAGAAGAAAAAACAACAAAAAGACACGGTTAAATAGTCTTTTGTAACATTTTTTATTTTTCGTAGTCTTACATTATATTAAGAGAACTTTGTAAGTTATTTAACACTTCTTAAATACACTTTACAAAGTTCTTCTTTTATGTTTGTTACCAACAACTAACTGACTATGAAAATCATAACTACATTTTTGTTTTTAATATGCTCTTCAATAACCTTTTCTCAAATTACAGGAAAGGTTACCAATACTAAAAACCAACCTATTTCTTTTGTAAGTGTTTATTTAGAAAACACTATTACAGGCACCACAACCAATACAAATGGCGACTATGAATTAGCCTTTAACTCAACAGGACAGCACACGGTAATATTTCAAATGTTGGGCTATAAAACCGTTAAAAAAACGGTTGAAATCAACTCTTTTCCTTTTATCTTAAATGTTGTTTTGGCTGAAGAAGAGGTTACCTTAGATGAAGTGGTTGTTTCTTCTGAAGAAAACCCTGCTAACAAAATTATTAGGAATGCTATTGCTAATAAAGCTAAAAACACGGATAAGTTTGCTGAGTATACTGCCAATTTTTACTCTCGTGGTTTATTTAGGGTAAAAGATTTACCTAAAAAATTTTTAGGGCAAGACATTGGTGATATGGGAGGTGGGTTAGACTCAACTCGAAGTGGTGTGGTATATCTTTCTGAAACGGTCTCAAAAATCGCTTTTCAAAAAAGGCCTAAAAACTTTAAAGAACATATTATAGCTTCAAAAGTTAGTGGGCAAGACAACGGTATTAGTTTTAATCAAGCAGAAGAAGTAAACTTTAACTTTTATGAAAACTCTTTTGATTTGGCTGATGTTAACGTTATTTCACCCATTGCTAATGGTGCTTTTGGTTATTACAGCTATAAACTAACGGGTGTTTTTTACGATAAAAATGGAAAACTAATTAACAAAATTCAACTTTTACCAAAACGTAAAAATGATCGCGTTTTTAGTGGTTTTATTTATATTGTTGAAGATGATTGGGCTATTTACGGTGCTGATGTTATGATTACAGGTGCACAAATAAGCCTACCAATTGTAGATTCGTTACATATTAAACAGAACTATAATTTCTCCAGTAAAAATAACGCTTGGATACCGGTTACACAAACCATAGATTTTAAAGCAGGGTTATTTGGATTTCATTTTAACGGACGCTTTTCTGCTGCTTATTCTAACTATAATTTTAATCCTAATTTTACTAAAGACACTTTTGGTAACGAAGTGCTTTCGTTTGCAGAAAATGCTACTGAAAAGGATTCTGTATATTGGAATGAAATTCGCCCTGTAACTTTAACTTCTGAAGAAATATCAGATTACAAATTAAAAGACAGTATAAAAACCATTCGAAAATCGAAGAAATATTTAGATTCTATTGACACCAAAAACAATAAGTTTAAACCGTTGGATATTCTTTCTGGTTACACTTACCAAGATTCTTACAACAAATGGTCGATAAGCACTTCTTCGCCTATTGAAAGTCTTAACTTTAATACGGTGCAAGGATGGAATTCTTCTTTAGGTATTAACTACCGAAAATCATTGAACAAAAAAGGAAAACGTTTTAGTATTGGGGCTGATATTAATTATGGTTTTTCAGAGAAAAAAGTGCGTCCTACAGCCAACTTCAACTATCGTTGGAATAATACTACGCGACCTGTTTTAACAATTTCTGGAGGAATTGCTACATCACAATTTAACCCAAAACAGCCTATTTCCAAGTTTTGGAATACAATAAGTTCTATTGGTTTTGAAAGAAACTATTTAAAAATTTATGAAAAGACATTTGCCAAAGCATCTTTTTCTCAAGAAGTAACGAACGGAATACGCATGTTTTCTTCTTTGGAATTTGCAGATAGAAAACCATTATTTAATACAACTGATTATGTAATGTTTCCGCAAGATGATATAGATTATACTTCTAACAATCCGCAAAATCCTACCGATTTTTCAACAGGTTTTACACCTCATCAAATGTGGACTTTTTCTTTAGGAGCAAACATTAATTTTGGACAAAAATACTTATCATACCCTGATGGAAAATATAACATTCCTAGTCGTAAGTACCCATCACTATACATTGGTTATCAAAAAAACTTTGGCTCAGGAAATTCTGAATGGAATTCTGATGTGGTTTTTTCTCAATTATATCAACAAATCAATTTTGGTAATTGGGGTGAATTTGCTTACAAAGCAAAAGGAGGTATGTTCTTAGAGAAAAAAGACATTCCTTTTATAGATTATGCTCATTTTAACGGAAATCGCTTGTTAATAGCCCCAAAAGACAACTATTTAAACAACTTTTATATGCTTCCGTATTATCAGCTAAGTTCTAATGATACATACGCTGAGTTCCATGGAGAATATAATTTTAAAGGAGCATTATTAAGCAAGGTTCCTTTGTTAAACAAACTTAACTTTCATCTAGTTACTGGAGCAAAAGGATTATTTACTGCGGGCAACAAACCTTATACTGAATTTGCTATTGGTTTAGATAATGTTGGTATTGGAAAATGGCGCTTTTTACGTGTAGATTTTGCTCGCTCTTACTTTAATGGAAAATCTGAAAACAGAGTAGTTTTCGGGATAAAATTGTAGATTTGTTATATGAAAATAAGCATTCTATTTTTCGGTATGGCCACAGACTTGGTTGACAGTTCTTCATTAGAAATTGAACTACCAAACAAAAGTACTGTTGCTAGCTTTAAAGAATTTCTTTTAGCAGAATTCCCCGAGCTACAAAAAATAAGTTCGTATGCTGTAGCTATTAACGAAAGTTACGCTACAGACGACATACTCATAAAAGAAAATGATGTAATTGCAATTATTCCTCCAGTTAGCGGAGGATAGTTATTCAATGTCATAATGGTCAATAGAGTAATGAGTTAATATAACAATGTAGCAATGGTTTAATATACTAATGGGGTTTCGTTTCGACTTCGCTCAACGAACTACTATTTACTAACCTTTATTACATTAAATCAATATTATACCGTTTCTTTTATAAGATACCTGCCAACGAAAAATGTTCCGAAAGGTAAGATAGAAAGTAAACAAACAATTCCGAAAGTTTTACCATTCCAATTTAGCTCATACTTTAACATGATTGCTAACACTATGTATCCTACAAATAACAATCCGTGAGGCATACCCAGCATTTTTACATACTCTGGATTTCCTTGTAAATATTTAATTGGAACGGCTATAAAAAGCAATAAAATATAAGATATTCCTTCTAATAAACTTACTAACCTGAAAAAATTAATCATTTGATTTTTTACTTAAAAATTGGTTAGCAAAGATACTGAAATATTACGTCCTGAAGCTGAAACTCCAGAAGCAAATTCTTTATAATGTTCATCAAATAGGTTAGATAATTGTGCTTGTAAAGCTATGTTTTTTGTAAACTGGAATTTTCCGTACAACCCAACAGTCATCCAACTAGGACTTCCGTAGTATTTATCTATATCTTCGGTTGCATTCGCGTTGACAACTGGTGTTTGTTCATGGTTGTCAATACCTTCAGTTATATTATAGTCTGAAATATCTTTTTTCGCATTAAAAACTAAGTTAGCTCCTCCTTCAAACTTCTTGTTTACATAACTTAAATCAAAACGACCAAATAACGGCGGAATAGATGATAACGGTTCGTTTGTATCATACGCTTTACCATACGTGTATGTAACAAATCCTGATGTATTCCAATTTTTATGCAGCTTCCCTTGATAACTTACCGTAGCACCTGTAACATAAGCTGTTCCTTTGTTTACATTAGCCACAATAGCCCCTTCTTCTCCGTCATACTCAATAGTTGAATTTCCATTCAATTCAAAATCCTCTCTATAAATATAGTTATTCAACAAAGTATAATACACATTTGCCCCAACTCTAAATTTTCTATTGTTAAAGTATTTTTGAGCACCAATTTCAGCATTGTATGCATGCTCTGGTTTTAAACTAGTATTTGGTATGGTTACCTTTCCGTTCTTCTCTCTTATTTTTCCTACATCATCAATATTGGGAGATCGAAAACCAGAAGATACTACTGTATTTAACTGCCATGTTTTATTAGGCTTGTATACATACCCTATAGTTGCTGTTAACGATTGGTTATCTAATTGAATATCTTTTTGAGGAATATCAATAAAAGTTTCGTCCAACCACTTTGCTTTCAATACTGTATTCGTTCCTCTAATTCCTGTGTTTAATGTTGATTTACTATTGATATCTTGACGGTAATCTACATAAAAAGCAGAGCTCAAATAACTACTTCCTCCATCAGGGTAACGAGACTGCACTACGAAATCACCATCAAAGCCAACAATACTATTACCATTAACACGTAATGTTTTTCCGTAAGAGTTTGACACTACATCATTATATGCAATTTCAATTCCGTACCCTAAATTTCTATTTTCTGCTAGCGGAACTGTAAAATCTCCATTCAAACTAAAAACATCAACTTTTTCTTCTCTATAAGACCTATCTAAGCTTCCAAACTTTCGTTGAATACGACTTTCCTTGATGTTTTGGTATGCCAAAGTAATGGTTCCATTATCCATCCACTTTTTCTTTGGGTTGATAATTAACTGCGGAGAGACCAACAAACGTTCTTGTGGTCCGTAATACCACTCAGCAAATTTTAAACTTCCTTTTTTCAACTCCGTTAACTTATCAAAACGAGGTATATTGGAAGAAGTTGAATATTGAATATTGAATTTAAAATCTGTATTTTTTGAAAAAGGCACATAAAACTTTTGCAATACGTCTGTTTGGCTATACCCTGTATTTCTTTGCAAGCTTTGGTCAGAGTTAGCAACTGGCGTATCACTATAAAAAGTGTTTGTATTATTGGAGTAAAAAGGAACCTTTCCCCAATTATCAAAACCATGAGAACGATTTTCTCCCATCTTTAAGTCTCCAAAATTACTATGAGCTACACTTGTAAAAGATGCCCATTTTTTAAATCTTAATTCTGCAGAAACTACATTAGTTACTTCATTATTTACTGAACTATATCGCAAAAAAGTATTTCCTTTAATTTCGCTTCCTTTTTCTGATAGCTTTGGGGTTTTAGTATAATAATGAATTACTCCTCCTAAAGCATCTGAACCATAGATTACCGATGAGGGTCCAAAAACAACTTCTGTTCTCTCTAATAAATTTGGAGCTACTGTTATTGAGTTTTGTAAGTGTCCTTTTCGATAAATTGCATTGTTCATACGAACACCGTCAACTACCAAAAGAACTCGGTTACTTTCCATTCCGCGTAAAACAGGACTTCCTCCTCCAAACTGTGACTTCTGAACTTTAATTCCAGGAACACTTGCTAATAAATCTGCTGATGTTTGTGGTGATAACTTTTCTATCTCTTTTGAAGATACCACGGCTATTTGCTCAGCAATGCGGTTGGTTTTTTCTCTGTTCTTAAAAACCGAAACAACTACCTCATCTAACTGTTCTGAGTTTTTTGATAAATATACGTGGTAATTATTCCTTTTTATTACTGATTTTTTCTCTTGATACACCGCATAAGACACATGTGTAAAGGTGAGCACTTCGTTTTCTTTAAAATCAGAAACATCAACTTTCCCTAGTTCATCACTTACAGCCGATGTTGTTTTATTTTTATTAAAAATGGCAACAGCTTCTACAGGTTTTCCTGTTTCAGCATCGATAACAGTAACTGTTTGAGAGAAAATTGTAGTTACGAACAATAAAAATAATACAGTAATTCTATGCTTCATATTAATTAAATACGGTTTCTAAAACATCTAATGATTTAGGTTTTCTAAATCCTTCCAAATGTAACTCATAATACCGAACTATAATTCGGAGAATTATTTGTCTTTCTTTTTTTGAATAAGAAATTGAATTAATTGCATCAAAATTTATGCCTAATAGGCTTTTAAACAGCATTATTTCTTTCCCTGAAATTGTTAATTTTTCATATTCGGTATCGGTAAAACTTCCTTCTAACAAATTAAATGCTGTTTTATCAATATTGGTTGTATCTGGATAGAAGCCTAGATACCTAGATAAATTTAACAAAAACAGTAAGTGAAAGTTCGCAACCTCATCATGTGTATCTAACCAAATTAAAGATGTTTCAATATAACTGTACAAAGGATTGTTTTCTTCCTCCTCTTGTAAAATGTATGATAACACTTCTGATAAAAACAGTACAATTGATTGTTTTACTATAGAAGTATAAATGGTTTCATACGGATGAATCACTTGCACTTCTTTAATAGAATGCAACGAAATTTTATTGCTGTGATTTGCAGTAAGATTTAATTGTGTTAATGGTTGAAAGTGCGCAGGCTTTAACTTTCCTTTTTTTGATTTTAGTACTCCTTTTATCATGTACGATTTTACTCCTTCTTGTAAAGTAAAACATTTTACAACCAAACTAGTATCTCCATATTTAAGAGAACTTAAAACAATGGCTTTTGTAGTAATTACTGCCATTTAACCAAGTTTAACTATTAAAATCATTACTCAAAGATATACCAATAATATCGACAAAAATAGTACATTCGTGTAAAATTGATTCCTTTAACATGACAACAGAGATAGAGCGAAAATTCTTGGTAAAATCTACTGAGTTTAAACAAGAAGCTTTTCAAAAAAACTACATAAAACAAGGGTTTTTAAATTCAGATAAAGAAAGAGTAGTACGAGTTCGTTTAAAAGACGATACCGGTTTTTTAACCATCAAAGGGCCATCAAATGCTAATGGAACTACTCGATTTGAATGGGAAAAAGAAATTGATAAAAAAGAAGCTGAAAGTCTTTTTGACTTGTGTGAAAAAGGTAGTATTGAAAAGTATAGGTATTTAGTAAAAATTGACAATCATACGTTTGAAGTAGATGAGTTTTTAGGAGACAATAGTGGATTGCTTATTGCTGAAGTAGAGTTAGAAGACGAAAACGAACATTTTTCAAAACCTGAGTGGTTAGGTAAAGAGGTTACTGGAATTACCAAATACTACAACTCCAACCTAAGTAAATTACCTTATAATAAGTGGTAAAAAAGCTGTTTGAAAATCTTCCAAACAGCTTTTATTCCCCTAATAAAACTCTTTGCTTATCTTTTTAGAATACTAAGAGTTTTTACTTGTTTTCCTGATTGTATCTTTAACAAATACATACCTTCTTTCTTTAGTATACTATCATCTATCAATATAAATGTAGAAGGCGATTGAATATCTTTACTATGTATATGTCTTCCCAATAAATCATACACCTCTAATCGAATAGCCCCATCTTTTGAAATACTGGAGATATCAATTTTTGTTTGTGACACAAATGGATTAGGTATTGCAGAGATGACTCCACTATTATTAGACTTTTCATCGTTAGGCCCTGCAACTCCACTTCTTGTCACTGTTGTAATTGGTGAGTTCGCCGTTTTATTGTAAGCATAATCTGTCAATGTATAAGATTGTCCATCGTTTGCTACCACAATGTGAAACCATCCGTAATGTGTGTTTCCGTTTATTTTAAAAGTAACCCCGATAAAACCAGTCTTTCCATTCCAAGACGTATAATTGGATGAACTAACTGTATAAGGACTAGAACTTGTTACAAAATTACTTGATGCTCCAACAGTAATACCTTCCTCTAAATAGGACACCTTACTCGTTGTTCCTTCACAAACAATATCTTTATTGTAGGTTTCCAATCGCACTGAGTTGCTAGTATACCAAGCTCCATAATCTGCATCGTCTCCTGTTTCAATTCTAAAAAACTTCCAAGGGTCACTTGAGGTTACCGTTAGATCATCTATATCGACATATACGATATCATCATTTGTACTACACGGTGCACAAGAACCTCCACAGTCAACTCCTGTTTCATCTCCATTTTGAATCCCATCATTACAGTTTCCGTCACCAATAACAATCTTGTAATCCTCCACTTCCCCATAACTAAACGATTCACAAGACGCAGGTATACCATTATATTTCATAGCCACTCTCATTCGAGTAGTTCCTAAAACTGCTGAATTTGGCACGGTAAACTGTCCTATTACCGAAGTGTCTTTAGATGCTGTTTGAGCCCAAACTTGCTCTCCAGCATCTGTAAAATCACCATCTAGATTGTAATCAATCCAAACACTATATCCTTCGGAATAAACAGTGCTATTCCAACCTGGTGTTATGGTTATTGAATAATTACTTTCTTTTGATAAGTTAGTTGATATTGTAGCCGTATAATTTGCATATCCGCCACTTGATCCTGACGAACTATTACTAATGGTATTTAATTCAACTTTACCTATAAACTCATCACTTACACTCTTCCCGTTGGAATCACAATATGTTACGGTGCAAGGTTCACAAGAACCTCCACAATCAATTCCTGTTTCATCTCCATTTTGAATTCCATCACTACAAGTAGCTCCTGTATTTCCGTCCCACACTTTACTACCCGCTTTAATGGTACCAAAAGGCTCTGTGCTATATGCATAATCTAGTAGCGCATATGATGTTCCATCATTGTTAACACTAACTCTAAACCAACCGTAATTCGTTTTTCCTGGGTATAATTCTAATTGAAAACCTATATAAGCAGTTTTACCATCCCAAGAAGAGTAATTAGTATTTCTAATTACATGCAAATCGGGATATGCGCCTCCATCAACCCAAGAACTTTGTTGATCAATCACTGTATTCAATTCAATTGGTTTCACATTTCTAGTTCCGGATTGACATACTAATGCTTTTTTATAGGTTTCCAATATCAATGAACTATTCTCATAAAAAGTTCCGAATCTATTGTTACTAGCACCCTCTATTGTAAAAAACGTCCAAGTACTTCCAGAGTTAGCTGTGTAATCTTCGTTGTCAAAATACACTACTTTGTAAGGGTCATAAAAAGAAAAACTAAACGTTACTTTATTAGAGTTTAAAGAAGAACTTCCTCCTGAAATTGCAGCATCTTTAAACGTAACAGAACCTGTAGTATTACCTAATTTAGAATGGCTCGTTGCTTGTCCTGTAAACTTCACACTAAGTGTTTTATTATTAAGTACGGTTATTTGAGCTGACAAACCTTGAGGAAGGTTGGCTTCAAAATGAGTCCCAGAAATTAAGTTTCCTGAAGAAACTGAGAAAGTAGTTCCTTCTATAGATATATTTTTAGTTTCATCAACTATTGAACCATCATTTGATAATGCTTCTTCTACTGTAGTAGAATCTACTATTAGAGATGCCCCATTTAAGTTTACTCCTGTAGCTGTTAAGTTCTCAGGTTGCCACAAAGGCTTACGGGCTGGATGCTGTAATGCTGTAAGCATTCTATCAATTTGTCCTTGTGTAAACATTTTTCCACAACCAGCAGCAGCATCATACCCCATGTAGTTTTCATAATTAATTAAATTACCACAATCACTTGCTCCAACCGTACAACCATCATCTCCTGAATTAGAATCTTCTTTTGGAGTATCGTCTACATAATCTCCATTTGGGTCATTACACCCACCTTCAAACGTGTGTATAAGATTTAACCAATGACCAAACTCATGCGTTAATACTGAAGCAAACTCTTTGTTCGTATTTCCATGAATGTAACGCCCGTTATAAACCACCCTAGCAGTGTTGTTATCAGACATGGTAGTATTAGGATACCAAGCAACACCCGAGTTTGTTGCACTCCCGTCTGCATATAAATCTCCCATAATGTATACATTCATATACTTATAATTATCCCAAGCGTCTGCTGAAATTTGATCGTCATAACCACCTCCGTTTCCATATCCTGATTTTTCTGGATGAAATACTACACCGTTAGTACTTCCTCCATTAGGATCTATTTTTGCCAAAGCAAATCGAATACCAAGAGTACCTCGTCTTCCTGAAAAAACAGGATCAACAGTATTGAAGTCATCATTAAGTCCGTTGAAATCCTCATTCAGTTTATCTAATGCTACTTTTATTTTATCATACGTTACCGTTAGTCCATGTTGAACTGAGCCATAAACATGTACAACCACCGGAATGGTATAGGTCTCTCCAGCTTTATTAAAAAGCGAAGTCTGTTTTTTTCTAACTACATTTTTTGTGTAGTTATTAAACTTGTCAAATTCTTTTTTTGATTCTGGGTATTTTAAAAATACCTTTTGATTTTCACTTGTAATCTTACAGTCTTGAGCCAGCAGAGCTTCAACACAGAAAAACAACAAAAAGAAGAAGGGTAACAAAATAGTTTTTTGTTTCATAATTGATTGATTTTAAATTACTTAAAACAAACCTACAGTTATAAAACAAATCTATTTGATACAATACTAACCAATACAAACAATAAATTACCAATAACAAGTTTTTTAACTTTAATTTTACAGATATTTTATTTTTTTACCGTAAAAAGTTAGTCAATAAAGAAAATAGCTAAAAAATGACTCAAACTACCCAACAATACAAAAACATGGAAGGTTGCATGACTATATTTTATTTTTTTTAAGGAATAGAAAATAGCCCCAACGGTATAAAAAACTCCACCAAGAAAAAGATATAACAAGCCGTTATCTGATAAATTTTCCATTAACGGTTGAATTACAAAAACAACTTGCCATCCCATTAATAAATACAACGCTGTTGATAGTTTGTCGAACCGTCCTGTAAAAAAAAGCTTTAGTATAACCCCTGTAATAGCAAATAGCCAAACAAAAATAAACATATACCAACCTAGTTTTGGTGGTAATACAACTAAACAAAATGGGGTATATGTTCCGGCAATTAATACATAAATAGCTGCATGGTCTAAAATGTTAAGTCTTCGCCTAAGTTTAGGTTCTTTAGCTGCATGATAAAAAGTAGATGCTGCATAAAGAATTATCATACTTAACCCATAAATACAAAAACTAGCTATTTTCCAAAAAGTATGATAGTTAAGGGATTTTTTTACTAAAAAAGGAAAGGCTATGATACTTAACAACAATCCAAATCCGTGAGTAAGGATGTTTACTCTTTCTTCTTTTTCGCTATAAAAGTGATTTAAATTCTCGCTCATTGTTAGGTCGGTTAGTATCTTTCATATACAACTCATCATTTATCAATTCATTGTATATAACACGATATGTTTCTTCTTTAAGTTTTTTCTTATCTCCAACAACTAGTTCTTCTGTTTCAATAAACTCACATTGTTTTACTCTCAGTGTTCCGGGAGCACCTTTAAAAAAATCCCAAGAAAACAACCGTTTTCCATCGTAATACACCTGAGGAACGATTGGAATTTTATGTTCAATAGCTAAACTAAATGCTCCATTTTTAAAGGGAGCTAAAACGATGTTTTCAGCAGGCACTAATCCTTCAGGGAAAATTGCAATACTAGTTCCATTTTTTAATCTTTTATGGGCTTCTTCATACACTTTTTTTCTACTTTCCAAATCGCTTCTATCAACTACAATAACCACTTTTTTATAAAAAAAACCAAAAATTGGAAATTTTGCCAATTCTTTCTTCCCCACAAAAACTATTGGATTTTTACTCATCGCTATTAGAATCCATGGATCTATAAATGACGCATGGTTGGCACAAAACATGTAGCTTTTATTTCGATCTATTTCTTGCTCTTTTTCAACTTTTAGTCGAAACCCCATTCCATAAATTAAAAAATAAGCCCACGCTCTTACTACCTTCCAAAAAACTGGATAGTATTTTTCATCTGAAGTTAAAATCAGCATAAAAGGTGCCATTATTAATATTGAAACTACAATTAATGTGTAGAACCAAACGCGCCAAATAAAACGAATAGGAAAAAATAGATATTTCAACTCTTTTAAATTATAATCAATTAATTAACCTTATACTTTTTCTCTACGAAAATGAGTATTAAGATCTCCCCAATATGCGAATGTAGTAATTTCTTTTGTTTGATAAATTTTAAGCTTATTTTTGCTCACTTAAGCGAGCACTTATTTAAAAACATTTCAAAACAGACTTATGTCAAGAATTTTAACAGGAGTACAAAGTACGGGAACCCCACATTTAGGGAATTTATTAGGAGCCATTTTACCTGCAATTGAAATGGCAAATGATTCTAAAAATGAATCGTTTATTTTCATTGCCGACATGCACTCTTTAACACAGATTAAAGACGGAAACGAATTGCGAGAAAACACCTATAGTGTTGCGGCTACTTGGCTTGCTTGTGGTATTGACATTAATAAAACCGTATTTTATCGCCAAAGTGATATTCCTGAAGTTACTGAATTAACTTGGTATTTAAGTTGTTTTTTTCCTTACCAACGCTTAACCTTAGCTCATGGTTTTAAAGATAAAGCTGATCGTTTGGCAGATGTAAACGCTGGATTATTTACCTATCCAATGTTAATGGCTGCGGATATTTTATTGTACGATGCTGAAGTGGTTCCAGTAGGAAAAGATCAGTTACAACATTTAGAAATGACGCGTGATGTTGCTAATAGATTTAACAATATAGTTGGTGAAACCTTAGTTCCACCTCAAGCAAAAATAAATGAAGACACCAAATTAGTTCCAGGTATTGATGGTGAAAAAATGAGTAAATCACGAAATAACTTCATCAACATTTTCCTCCCAGACAAAAAGTTACGTAAACAAATTATGGGAATTCAAACAGATAGTAAAGCTTTAGAAGACCCAAAGAATCCAGATACAGATAATGTTTTTGCTCTATATAAATTATTAGCTTCAGAAGAGCAAATAGCTGAAATGCGTGCTAATTATGAAAATGGAGGGTACGGATATGGACATGCAAAACAAGCTTTGTATGAATTAATTATAGACCAGTTTGCTGATGTACGCACAAAGTACAACCACTATATGGAAAACCGTCATGAAATTGATGAAGCTTTGGCTGTAGGGGCAGAAAAAGCTCGTATAATAGCTAAAGATGTGCTACAAAGAGTTCGAGGTAAAATAGGATATTAAATTATATTCCCTTTGATAAACAAGTTGTTTCATCCTTAAAAAATAAGGGGTATGTCCCTACTAAAAACGGGAAATAGACACCCCTTATTGGCTGTGTTTTTTGATAGTTTTACATCACTATTAACTCAAACTAACATATTATGCCACATTATGCACAAGGAACGACAGGGTGGACAAAATTGAAAGGCTATCAAGCTTTATGGGATCCTAAAATTGATTTGGGTAAATTTTACTTTACGACATTTCAGGGAAAAAGACAAGAAACTCCATATATGACGGCAGATAATTTTGCAAGAGTAATTGATATTCTAAGAAATGAAACTCCTGTCTACGGAAACGCAACTACTGGCTCTGTAACCACACAAGAAGAACTTGTTGGAGAAGAAGAGAGTTAGGAGGTTTAAATACTATAATTAATTAAACCCAGAATAAATTTATTCTGGTTTTTTTATGCTTATTTTCATAAATTCACAACATGAAAAAAATATTACTTTTAGTATTCTTAGGAATCGTTGCCTGTAGTACTCCAAAAGAAAAAACACAAATAGTAGAAGCTTCGTGCGGTCAATGTAAGTTTGGTTTAGACAGCCAACAAGGATGTGATTTAGCTATAAAAATAGATGGACAAGCCTATTTTATTGAAGGTGCTCACATAGATGACTATGGTGATGCTCACGATAAGAATATTGGTTTTTGTAATGTTATTAGAAAGGCCGAGGTTACTGGAAAAGTTGAAGATGGTAAGTTTAAAGCTTCTTCTTTTAAAATTGTAGAAGAATAGTTTTTAGACTTCTAGATAAAAAACAAAAAACCGAAACATAAAAGCTACTTCGGTTTTTTTTATACTTTTGTCAAGATTCAAAAAAAAAATTCAATGAAAAAAATTCTATCTTATGTTGCCATTTTTATTGCAACCATTAATTGCTATGCTCAAATTACATTTGAAAAAGGATATTTTATTTCTAATGAAGGAGAAAAGGTTGAATGCTTAATTAAAAATATAGACTGGAAAGACACCCCTACTGAGTTTATATACAAGCGTAGTGCTATCGATTCTGAAAAAACAAACACAATTAATTCCATCAAAGAGTTTGGAATTTACAACTCCTCTAAGTACATTCGAGCCAATATAGATATTGATAAGTCTAGTAGTATCGTAGGCGAACTATCTAATAATCGCAATCCAGTATTTATAAGAGAAACGCTGTTTTTAAAGGTACTAATTGAAGGCGATGCCAGTTTATTTTCCTACAAAAATAGTAACTTAAAAAGATTCTTTTTTTCTACTAATGAAAGAGAAGTTACCCAATTGATTTATAAAAAGTATACAAACAACTATACAATTTACGAAAACAAGCAATTTCTTCAACAATTGTTTAACAATTTAAAATGCCACACTCTAACTACTAAAAGGATTGAGGCTCTAAAATACAATGACAGCAGCTTATCTAATTTTTTTATAGATTACAATGAATGTAAAAATAGTGAATCTATAAACTTTTATAGAAATTCTAAAAAAAGAAAAGCTTTTAGTCTAGCTATAAAAGCAGGAGTTAACAACAACTCATTAAGTATTAAAAATAGTACAGATAATAGTAGAAATACTGACTTTGGTAATAAAATTAGTGGCAGGTTTGGTATAGAGGCTGAATACATATTCCCATTTAACAAAAACAAATGGAGTTTGGTAATTGCCCCTGCATATCAATCTTTTAAATCTCAAAAATCTACAGAAAGCAATAATGTTTCAGGGAATACTTTAGTTTCTAGTATTAATTACAGTTCTATTGAAGTTCCTATTGGTGTTAAACACTCTTTTTTCTTAAACAAAAATTCTAAAATTTACCTTTTAGGGTCTTACGTAGTAACAGACATTAAAATTGATTCAGCAGTAGATTTTAATAGAGGGGATGGTTCTAATTTAAGTTCATTAAATATAAAACCGAACTCTTCTTTTGCTGTAACTCTAGGGTACAAATATGATAAGTATAGTATTGATTTGAGATACAATAGCAAAGATCTGTTAGGAAACTATTCTTTTTGGTCTTCAGATTACAAATCACTCAGCTTAAATATAGGTTATACTATTTTTTAAATAAAAAAAACGGAAGTAAGCTTACTTCCGTTTTTATTTTTTTAAGGCGCTGGATTAGGAATCATTGTATGCACCGCTTCAATCTCTGCTAAAATGTCTTCTGACAATGCAATATTGATAGAATTGATATTCTCTTTTAACTGACTCATTTTAGTAGCTCCAATAATGTTACTCGTTACAAATGGTAACTGATTGATGTATGCTAAAGACAGCTCTGTTAATGTTAATCCGTGTTTATTCGCTATTTTTTGATACTCTAAAACCGCTTTTTCTGAACCTTCATTTTTATATCTAGCAATAAACCTAGGAAACAAAGTTCCTCTTGCTCCTTCTGGAGTTTTTCCATCAATATATTTTCCTGTTAACACTCCTTGTGCTAGAGGAGAATACGCTAATAATCCAATATTTTCTCTCATAGAAACCTCAGACATTCCCACTTCATATCCTCTATGAATTAACGAGTATGAGTTTTGAATGGTAACCATTCTTGGTAAATCACGTTGTTCTGCAGTTTCTAAGTACTTCATAGTTCCCCAAGGTGTTTCGTTAGACAAACCTACGTGCTTTATCTTTCCTTGTTTTACAAAATCATTCAACGTTTCTAAAATCTCTAGATGCTTTTCAGCTTCTTTTGCAGAAGTTTTGTATGGGTAATCACGTACCCCAAAACAGTTTACACCACGATCTGGCCAATGCAATTGGTATAAATCAATATAATCAGTTTGTAAGCGTTTTAAGCTACCTTCAATGGCTTCACTTATATTCTTCCTGTTGAAGCCACCTGTTCTAATATGTGCTGTGTAATCACCTCCTCCTGCGATTTTAGAAGCCAACACTACTTTTTCTCTATTTCCTGTTTTTTTGAACCAAGAGCCTATAATTTTTTCCGTAGCTCCATATGTTTCTGGAGTCGCAGGTACAGAATATAATTCTGCAGTATCAAAAAAGTTTACCCCTTGTTCTAAGGCATAGTCCATTTGTTCATGACCTTCTGCTTCGGTATTTTGTCGCCCCCATGTCATGGTTCCTAAACAAATTTTAGAAACTTTTATATCTGTAGTTGGTAAGGTTGTATATTTCATTCTTTATATCGTTTAACTGTTGAATTGTGTAATTGTTTAAAAAAGCAACTTAATAAACACTTCAACAATTACACATTTAAACTTTTATTTTAAAATTTTTCGATTTAAAAATTAGCGAATTAACTCATTTTCAAATTTACTAATTAAGAATTGCTTCAATACCAGGTAAGGTACGTCCTTCTAACATTTCTAACATCGCTCCTCCACCTGTAGATACATAACTCACTTTATCTGCAAATCCGAATTGTTTTACCGCAGCAACTGAATCTCCTCCTCCAACTAACGAGAAGGCTCCATTTTTAGTTGCTTCTTCAATAGCATTTCCTAAACCAATGGTTCCTTGTGCAAACTTTTCCATTTCGAAAACCCCTAAAGGACCATTCCATAAAATCGTTTTAGACGTTGCAATAACTTCAGCAAATTTTTCAACCGTTTTAGGGCCACAATCTAACCCCATCCATCCATCAGGAATTTCATTTGTGTCTACTACTTGCGTATTGGCATCGTTTGAAAAAGCATCTGCAATAACAGCGTCTACTGGTAAATGAATTTCTGTATTGTTTTCTTTTGCTTTCGTTAAAATTTCTAAGGCTAAGGCTAATTTATCCTCTTCAACTAGTGAATTTCCAATTTTTCCTCCTAAAGCTTTGATAAACGTAAACGTCATACCCCCCCCCACAATAATGTGATCTACTTTCTCAATAATATTTTCTATTACACCAATTTTAGACGATACTTTTGCGCCTCCTAAAATAGCGGTTACTGGTTTTTCTGAGTTGTTTAATACTTTATCAATGCTTTCAATCTCTGTTGCTAATAAATTTCCGAAGCATTTATTTTCTGAAAAAAACTGTGCTATAATCGCAGTAGAAGCATGTGCTCTATGTGCAGTACCAAAAGCATCATTTACATATACATCACCCCATTTAGATAATTGTTCAGCAAAAACAACATCTCCTTCTTTTTCTTCTGGATAAAAACGTAAGTTTTCTAGTAATAAAATCTCTCCACTTTTTAAATTAGCTACCACTTCTTTAACCGCTGAACCAATACAATCATCAACAAACTTCACTTGTACACCTAACACTTCTGTTACTTTGCTAACAATATGACGTAACGAAAACTGATCTTCTTTACCTTTCGGGCGCCCTAAATGCGACATTAACACACAGCTACCTCCATCTTCTAATATTTTTATAATCGTTGGTTTTGCTGCTTGAATTCTCGTATCATCTGTTACTTCAAAACTATCGTTTAGAGGTACGTTAAAATCTACACGAATTAATGCTTTTTTATTTTCGAAATTGAAATCGTTCAATGTTTTCATTTTAAGTTGTATTCTGTTTCAGCTAACAAAAATAATTATTTAAATCTGATTGGTTTCTATTCTTTTTAAGCTTTCAATCTTATATCTTTGTTAAACTTGCATACTAATATGAACACAACATCTATAAAAATAACTTCAGAAAAACTTAATTTACAAGAATGTTACGATTTTGTAGCCGATCCTTCCTGTGGTGGAATTGCTGTTTTTGTAGGTACTGTAAGAAATGCTACTCAAAACAAGGAAGTAACTCAACTAGATTTTTCTACCTACAAGCCCATGGCAATTAAAGAAATGCAAAAAATTGCGGATGCTGCTTTGGAAAAATTTAGAGTAAAAAAGATTGCCATTCATCACGCAGAAGGTTTGTTAACGATTGGTGATATTCCTGTAATTATTACCGTTTCCTCTCCACACAGAAAAGCCGCTTTTGAAGCATGTCAGCACGCCATTGACACCTTAAAAGAAACAGTTCCTATTTGGAAAAAAGAATTTTTTGAAGATGGTGAGGTTTGGGTGAATGCGCATCCTTAAAACTTTAATACTTTTAATTAAAGGATATTTTGAAACTAATTGTCACATCGAGTAATTTTTCTGACTTAAAGAAAGAAAAATGTATCGAGATGTATGGGGCTATTAGTTCTCGATACATCTCCCAATGGTCGATACTCGAACTGACATTATTTATCAAAAAATAAATTGAACTCAGGTTTAAAATACTATATTTGGCATGAAGTCATTTCTAATAATGTAAATGCATAACAATCTTTATTGGGGCATTAGCTCAGTTGGCTAGAGCGTTTGACTGGCAGTCAAAAGGTCATCGGTTCGACTCCGATATGCTCCACTATTTTTTTAAAATTATGATTGAGTTCACTACCGCAACCAACCCAACAGAATTGCTTCAAATACTAAAGCTGCAGCAACAAAACTTACCCGAAAAATTATCGGAAGCAGATAAAAAAGAACAAGGGTTTGTTACGGTTCGTCATAACTTAGAATTGTTACAAAAAATGAACGATGTACACCCTCATATCATTGCAAAAAGTAATGGGATTGTTGTGGGTTATGCCTTGTCAATGTCTAAAATTTTCAGAAATGACATTCCTATCCTCATTCCTATGTTTGATGAAATAGATACAACTTCAGAGGGTAGTAAACCTTATATTTTAATGGGGCAAGTTTGTATAGACAAACATTACAGAGGAAAGGGAGTTTTTAGAGGTTTGTATGCAACAATGAAAGAAGAATTCTCTGGAATATACTACTCTATTATCACAGAAATTGATGAGAAGAATACTCGATCTGTCAATGCGCATAAAGCCATTGGTTTTAAAACTTTAAAAACCTATACGAGTAACAACCAAGATTGGGAAATTGTTTATTTAGCTATTTAATAGGGTAAATTAGTAGCTTCTACAAAGCTGAGTGCAGGATTGTATAATTCTGTTAACACTACTTTTATTTCGGTCATAAACTCCTCTAATTTTTCTTCTGTAATCGCATTATCAGGTTTTCGATAATTAGATGAGAAATTCATCTGTAAAAAACCACTTTTTAGGTTTTTAAATGAGATAATTCCTGCTTCAAGCGGTTTATCAAAATTAAATTGTGTGTCTTGAGTATATAAAAAAGCATACAACATTACCTGAATCGCTTTGTGGTATTTTAAATCGCGTATCACTTCAAAGTCGAGTACCTTTAAATTAGTACTATCAACCATTCCTGTTTTATAATCGATAATTCGAGTAACACCGTTGAGCTCATCAATTCGGTCGACAATTCCCTTTATTTTTATCGGAAAATTAATTCCTTCAACTCTTATTTCTGAAGACAACTCTTGCTCTGTAGCAATTATTTTTAGCTGGTTATTCTCATCCTTCAGCAATTGTTTTTCCTTCAACAGAAAATTCTCTACAAAACGATTAGCCACTTCAAAAATTAACCGGTTCTTCCCTGTGGTTACATCTCCGTTTTTAAAGTGTTTTGAAAAATAAAAACTTACGAGTTCTTTGGTTTTTTTCTGCATATTTTCAACATCTTCTACTTGCAGAAATTTACCTTCAAAAGGTTTATATAATGCTTCCAGGGTATCATGCACAACAGTTCCCATAGTATTTGCAGCAACCGTTTCTTCAACATCGTCTAGTTCATTAATTTTTAAAATTTTCTGCTTGTAAAAAGCAATCGGATTGTACAAGTAATTGGTCAATGCCGATGGAGAAATTCCTTTTTGAGCTAATTCTTGTAAACGTTCTAGTACTTTTTTATCTTTTTGAATTTCTTTTAACTGCACAGGTGATGTTACTACTTTCGGACTGATAATCTTTTCAGTAATATCATCTCGCATCATTGCTAGCTGCGTTACAAAACGACTTTTTTCTCCACTTCCAAACACATCGTGTTCGGTATTGTATAAAATGTAAATGTTTTTGGCACGTTGTAACAATCTAAAAAAGTGGTAGGAGAACAGTGCATCTTTTTCTCTGTACGTAGGTAAACCAAATTCTATTTTTACATCAAACGGAATAAAGGTGTTTTGTTGATGATTTCCTGGTAAGACTCCTTCATTCACTGAAGTGATGATTACATTTTCAAAATCTAGTACACGAGTTTCCAATACTCCCATTAACTGTAACCCTTGTAAGGGTTCTCCTTGAAATGATAAACTTTCCGACTGTATTAATTGTCTAAAAAATTGATGCAAGGTTTTTAAATCTTGTACATATCCAAATTCATTATGCAGGTTTTGCAACTGAGTAAATGCGGTGTAGAAACGGAATAAATATTCTTTTTCCAATTCATTCGCATTCTCTTTTAGCAAATTAATCAGCTCAATTATTCTGTTTAAAAATTCACTAATTGATACAAACGGATTGAAAATAGTGACAATTTTTTCTTTAATACCCTCCTCAACAGGAGAAAGAAATGTTATGATTTCTTCTGGACTGATAAAAGTATTGTTCTCTTCGGCTACTGTTTCTGAAAGCACATCTGCTACATTAGTATACTCATCTAACTGTAATAGTTGATATATAGCAGCATCTTTTACCAAGCGAACTACATCTTTATGGTAAAAAAAGTTGCTTTCTTTCTTTTCTAACTTTTCTTGATGTAGAAATAATTGAAAAATAGCAAATATTAAACTCGTTGTAGGAATATCTTTTAGCGGATATCCCATTGTAATATTAATAGCATTTACAGTCGCAGGCAACGAATTCAACGTAATAGGCAATAGTGTTTCATCCGCTAAAACCAACGCTGTGTTGTTATAATTAGGTAGCTTTTCTAAAATCTCTCCTGCATATTTTATCTGCGTGATGTTTTTAGACGCTCCAATTACTTCAATATGTTTCCTTTCTGAAAAGAAATCTTTAACCGTTTGAATTGAATGCTGCTGATAATATTTCCATCGAGTTTTATATTTTCTTAAAAAGCTTCCTGCTTGGTGTTGACTTTCATAAAACGTTTTGTCAATATCCCAATAGGCTTCTGCATTTCCATGCAACAAAAATTGTTCAAACAACAATTCTTCTGCGGCATTTAACGCATTGAATCCTATAAAAAAGTATTTTTTCTGTTGATTTCTACGGATGAAATCTGCTACTTTTTTAGTTGATTCTCGATATAAAACTCCTTGGTATCCAATATTATTTTCAACCAAAAACTGATAAAAAGCATCGTAATATTTATTCAACTTTTCCATAAAAGAAAAGTGATCTTTCATCAATTCGGTTTCTTTAAACGCTCCTTTTACCGACCATTTTCGTAAACGATGTATATCTCGTAAATACACAAAAATCTCTCGTGAGTTAATTAAGTGTTGGTCAATCTCATTAAAATCTTGTAAAAGCGTAAATGCCCACGAAGAAAACACATCAAACGAATCTGGGCTCTCTTCTTGTTCTTTGTAAATGGTATAAAAATGGAAAAGGAGCTGAACTGCATCAATCTTTTTCATTTCAGAAATTTCTTCAACAAAATCACCAATATTGATAATCTCTGGTAAAAAACCTGCCTTTTTAAGCGTCGTCGAAAAATTCTTTTTAAACGTTTCTTTTACAAAAACTCCCGCCCTTTGTGAAGGCAATACAAACACAACATTTTCAAACGATTTGGTGTTTTGTAAAATAGTATCTAACGTTTCTGAGATAAAAGACTGCATTTTTTTAAAATGGTTTTAGCTTGAATCGAAAGTACAATTTTTATCCTATTTTTGAGAGTACAAATAGCCTATATTCATGAACACAACGAATCACTTAAGAGTAGCTTTGATTCAATCGGATTTAATTTGGGAAAATCCTACAGCAAACAGAAAAAAATTTGAAGAAAAAATCAATGGTTTATTAGATGAAATTGATTTAATCGTTTTGCCTGAAATGTTTACTACAGGATTTACCATGAATGCTTCAGCAGTTGCTGAAACTATAGAAGGTGAAACGGTACAATGGTTACAAGATTTGGCTCAAAAAAAAACCACAGCCATTACAGGTAGTATTGTTATTCGTGAAAATGATCGTTTTTACAATCGTTTGTTATTTGTACATCCTTCTGGGAAAATAGATTCATATAATAAGAAACACACCTTTACGCTAGCAGGTGAGCATGAAGTATTTTCTGCAGGAACTGAAAAAATTATTGTTGACTATAGAGGATGGAAAATTTGCCCGTTAATCTGTTATGATTTACGTTTTCCTGTATGGGCTAGAAATACTGAAAATTACGATTTATTGCTATATGTAGCTAGTTGGCCTAAACCTCGTATCGAAGCATGGGATAGCTTATTAAAAGCACGTGCTATTGAAAACATGACTTATACCGCTGGTGTGAATAGAGTAGGAGTTGACCCTAATAAGTATGAGTATACAGGAAATACCGTATGCTACGATACTTTAGGAAATTGTTTAGCTAAAAATAACCTAGGAAGTGAAGAAACGTTAATTGTTAAACTAAACAAACAAGAGCAAACAAAAATCCGTGATCGATTTCGCTTTTTGGATGATCAAGACACGTTTATATTACAATAAAAAAGCAACCAAATTGGTTGCTTTTTTATTTTTATGCAGGAATCATCCATTTAAAATTGAACTTTGTATCAGGTACTACGATACGTTCGGTGATTCGGTACATTCTATCTGGTAATTTCATTAAGAAATCACGTGCTTTTTCTGCTTCTGGTGTTAAATTAGTAATCTTATCAATTTCCCAAGCTTCGTTTAATTTTCTTACGATATCAACATAATCAAAACCAGTATAAACACCTATTCTTTGCGCTACTGTTGAGAAATCATCAAACAAACTTCCTTTTTCTCCAAAAGCTTCTCTTAAATGCATTGCTGGCATTACAATTTTATGTTTCATCATATGCTGAAACGCTAACATCATTTCACTTGGATCAATCTTAAAGATTTCTTTTACAAATTCAGTATATGCTAAGTGATGACGCATTTCATCTCCAGCGATAATTCGAGACATTTTTGCCAAAGCTTTGTGTCCTTTCTTCTTCGCTATTTTCGCTACGTTTAAGTGCGAAATATACGTTGCTAGCTCTTGAAAACTTGTGTACACAAAGTTTTTATACGGATCGGTTGCAGTACCGATATCGAATCCGTCAGCAATTAAATGCTGTGTAGACACTTCTACCTCACGCATGTTTACTCTTCCTGAAAGATATAAATACTTATTTAATACATCTCCATGACGGTTTTCTTCAGCGGTCCAAGCACGAATCCATTTTGCCCAACCATTATCAGGTTGCTGTGTTACTCCATCTAAGTCTAACAACCAAGATTCATAGGTTGGCAAAGCTTCTTCGGTAATCGTATCTCCTACCAAAACCACCCAAAAATCATCGTCAAGCTCTTTTGAAATTTCTTGAATTTCTTTCACTTCATCAATAAAAGTATCTTTTTGAGAGTTGGGTAAAAAATCAGTTGGTTGCCAAATTTTTTCTATTGGCATTAAGAATTTGTCTACAAAACTGTCAATGTTTTTTTCCAGCGTTTGCATTACTTCTTTTCTAATGTTTTGTAATGACATAATTTAAGTTAAGGGTTTATATTTATTGTTGTTTGTTTTTGTTTAGTATATCGCAGACTTTACAGCTGCTTCAGTTTTTGCTATTAACTCATCAAACGGTAAACTGTTTACTTTTATAGGTTCGTGCGTTTTTATCTTTATTGGGCTTCCAATTCCTAACGGGAATTTTCCGTATTTAAAAACTTTCCATGAGTTGTTTATTGACAACGGAACCACATAGGCATCTGGATTGTATTTAGCAATCATTTTAAGCCCATTAACAGAGAATGTCTTTGGTTTTCCTGTTCTACTTCTTGTTCCTTCTGGAAAAATAGCCGCAGACCATTTATTTTTATTAATTCGTTTGGCGAACTTACCTAATTCAGATAAGGCTTGCTTAGGATCTTTCCTGTCAATTAAAGCTGCTCCTCCATGTTTTAAATTGAAAGAAATGCTAGGAATTCCTTTTCCTAGCTCTTTTTTGGATACAAACTTTGGGTAGTGCTTCCTAAGATACCAAATAATTGGCGGAATATCAAATGTACTTTGATGATTTGCTACAAAAATTAAAGTGGTATTTTCTGGTAAGCTATGTTTATTTTCAAATTGAACTCGAATTCCTAAAATTAATAACGATTTAATTAGAAACCAATTCATGATATTTACTACTTTTTGGTGTCCTTCTTGACCAAAAAATTTTAATCCAATCCATTGTACTGGATGGAAAATTAACAATAGAGAAAAAAACACCAATGCAAAGATTGATGAGAGAATATAACTTAAGACCTTCATTCTATTTAGTTGTTTTGTTGTTTGCTAGTTTTGTTTTTTTAAGAGCAAAAACCGTTTAGAAAACATACCGATTTCATTTTTAAAACTTTACTAGTCCGCAAAAATAGAAAATCCCGCGAAAGCGGGACTATAATTTTATCTTAAAACCAGTTGCTCCAAGGAATTCTTGAGAGAATTAGCAATAAAGCCAATCCATAGAAGATGGCAAAGGTTTTAAACTTAGCTTCGCTTTTTACTTGTTTTTTATGTTTTGACCATCCTATGGTTATTAATACTATGGCAATAATCATCATTAATGGATGCTCAATCGCTAATAAACGTGTCGTTGACTCTCCCATTACCTCGCTTCCGTTTGATTTTAAGGCTTTATACCAAGGAGACATAAAATACCATCCTAAGCCTATTAATAATTGAATGTGAGCTGTAATTAACGTAAATAACCCTAAACGGAACTCTTTATGGGTGAATTCTTTTTTTTGTACTAATCCTATAATAGCATTTACCACAGTAAAAATTAAAACTGCTAATACAATATATGCCCAATAAGAGTGCAAAGTTTTCATCATGATTTTATACATTTTAAGTTAGTGTAAAAATACTGAATTTTATGCATAAAAAAACCACCTCATATGAGGTGGTTTTATATTTTATATAGGTTGGTAATTAGAATGTATAATTTACACCAATATTCCAAGTTCTACCTAATCCGAAATATACCCTGTTATTTGTATTAATTCCTCTATAAGTATCATCTCCAGGCTTAGCTTCGATATTCGTATCAGATTCTGACATGTATAATTCGTCAGTTAAGTTACTAACATTTAATCTTAATCCAATAGAGCTATTATTTTTAAAACTATACTTATACGATAATCCAGTATCTATTAATGCATAACCTGGTAACTGAATAGTTTTTCTATTTTTAGCCTCTAAAATATCTGATGGTGAATCAGTTGAGCTTGCTCCGAAAGATTCTGGATCAATTCCTCCACCATATAAACTTCCTACATAAAAGCTACTAATATCAAATCTTAAACCTTCTGTAACTTTATAATCAAATCCTAATCTGAAAGTAGTTTGAGGTGCATCACCAACTTTTTTACCATCTAAGTATAAAGTTTGTGTTTGTTCTTGACCATTAACTAAAACAGGGTTGTTTGATTCATCAAAATACGTAGCAGTTACATCCGCACCATATTCATAATTAGCTATAGACCCCATTAAGCTTACTGTTAAATTTCCAAATTTTGCAGTAGCATCCAACTCAACACCTTGGTGAACTTGTTCAACGCCTTCTAAGTTAGCAGTACCTCTTACTTCATTCGCTTGACCTCTATTAAAAGTAGCAGATGCTCTTAAGAATCTATCTTTCCAAGATGTTCTATATAAGTTTAAGTTAACACTATAGTTTTCATGACGGAAGCCATAACCTACTTCTAATCCTAAGATTTTTTCGTTTGTTAACCCTTCATTTACGTTATTATCATTATAATTAGGGAAAACCGCATCAAATAAAGGTTGCTTAGAATAGAAACCAGCATTACCAAAAATGTTATGCTCTTCATTTATATTCCAATTAAGACCACCTTTTACGTTTCCTCCCCATAAATTTTGCCAATCAGACTCTTGTTCTGGGTCAGAATCTAAATAGTTAAAATAATCGATTCTTTTAAAACCTTGACGAGAAACAGCTGCTTGAATAAATGCAGAAATATCGTCATTCTTATACTCTAACTGAGTAAATCCGCCTAGCCAGTTTACTTTACCGTCATTGTAATAATCTACTTTTACTTCGTCATCTACATTGGAAAATACATTTAAGATGTTTGAAATAGAAGGCTCATAAGTTTCTGTTACTACATTACCTAAATTATTTATATCATCATTATCAATGTAAGCATCTGCCCCCATTAAATCAACTAACCTTCTATAGTGAATTCCTTTATAAGTTCTTAAATCAACACCAAAATCAAGTGTTAAATTCTCATTTAATTTTGTATTAAAGTTAGAAATAACCCCAAACCAGTTGTGTGAATTCATTGAAGATCTTTGAGTAATTCCATTCTCAGGACTATATCTCCAGTTTCTATCGTATCCAGGTATTAAGCTACTATGAGGTGTATTACTGTTATTCCCATTAATAAACTGTCCTTGAATAGAAGCTGGGCCACCTTCTCCTCCTGTATATCCTTCTCTATCACTTCCAAAATCAGGAACTGATTGTCCAGAATTCCATGCTACGATATCATCAAAACGAATTAATCCATTTCTATCTTTTAAATCGTTAGAATATGATTGATTCCCATTTATACGTCCTAAAGAACCAATTGATCCTCCACGTCCTAAAGAAGCATATAAAACTGTAGACAGCTTAGAGTTATCATTTATGTTCCAATCCCAGTTTAAAGATGCTACTGGTTTGTGATAGAAGTTTCCACTAAAAGTATCTTCTTTTCCATTTCTATAACCCCAATCAGAATTATATCTTCTGTTTGGTTCTCCATTACTACCATACTGAATATAAGTGGCTATACTTGGTGCAAAGCCTCTTTGGTTATGCCTTTGAGGCGCACCAGTAATTGTTAGTTGTAAATTATGATTATCATTTGGTCTGTATCCAAATGCTAAATAATAGCTATACCCTTCGAATTCAGTACCATTAACATAACCATCTCCATTTGTTCTACCAAATAAAGCAGAAACAGACATACCATTTTCTAATAAACCTGTGTTGTAAGAAACAGTTGTTTTTAAGTAGTTATCATTACCTACACTAGCATAAACTCTACCTCCTTCTTTCTTATCAGCAGAACTAGTTAATACATTTATAGTACCACCAACAGAAGAAATTGCTAATTTAGAAGAACCTAGACCTCTTTGTACTTGCATTGCAGAAGTAACATCTGATAAACCTGCCCAGTTAGACCAATACACCCATCCGTTTTCCATATCATTAACAGGCATACCATTAATCATAACTGCAGTATTTCTTTGATCAAAACCACGAATATTGATTCTTGAATCTCCAAAACCACCTCCTTGTTTAGTAGCATATACAGAAGGAGTTGTGTTTAAAATCTCTGGAAATTCTTTTGATCCTAATTTCTCTTGAATTTCAGCAGCTTTAATAGTAGAAACAGCAACTGGTGTACTTCTATCTTTCGCTATATCAACAACTCCAGTGATAATAATTTCTCCTAACACATTAGAAGGCTCTAAAGCAATTGTTCCTAAATCAGAAGCTCCTGAAAAAGAAACTTCTTTGTTGGTATAACCAACAAACGATACTACTACTGCTCCTGAATTAGAACTAGCGTTTAGTATGAATTTTCCATCAAAATCAGTTGCAGATCCGTTTGTAGTTCCTTTTACTACAACGTTAGCTCCTGGTAATGGTTCCCCCATTTCGTCAACTACTGTACCAGTAATTTTTGTTTGACCTAAAACTGTAGCTGTTACAAAGAACAAAGCTACAAGTAATACATTTTTAAATGTTTTCATTTTTTAATCTAATTGTTATTAAATGCAGGTGCAAATATCCCGCTTTTACCTATTGCTAATATTAACTTAATGTTAAGTTTTAACAAGAAATTAAGACAAGGTAATATACAAAAATGCACACTAAACACTGATTAACAGCGATTTAATTTTCAACACCCTTATTAACAAAATCTATATATATGTTAAAAAACCAAAAAGAAATACGATTGAGCAGTATTTAATCGTTTCTAAGTTTTTTTTGAGCTAGTTCTTTTCCTAATTCTACACCAAACTGATCATATGAGAATATATTCCATATAACTCCTTGGGTAAAAATTTTATGTTCATACATCGCTAAAAGCATCCCCAGAGAATAGGGAGTTATTTTTTTAAAAACTATTGAATTACTAGGGTGGTTTCCTTTAAAAATTTTATACGGTAAAAGACTATTAACCTGATTTAATTGATTGTTTGTCTTTAAGTCTAAATGGGCTTCTTGTTTTGTTCTCCCAAAAGCTAATGCATCCTGTTGCGCAGAATAATTTGCAAGCAATTTTTCATGATGATCTTCTAAATGATGTAGCGGTTCTTTGAAACCAATAAAATCAACTGGTATTAATTTAGTTCCGTGATGCAATAACTGCATAAAGGCATGCTGAGAATTCACACCTGTCCCACCCCAAACAATGGTTCCTGTTTGATAACCAACTCGATTTCCATTCCTATCTACATCTTTCCCATTGCTTTCCATCACAGCCTGTTGTAAATAAGTCGGAAGTTTTTCTAAATATTCGCTGTAAGGTAATATCATTTCTGTTTCAGCTCCAAAAAAATTATTATACCAGATACTTAAAAGAGCCAATATAACGGGTATATTTTCATTGAAATTAGCTGTTTTAAAATGCTCGTCCATTTTCTCAGCACCTCTTAACAATTCTTCAAAATTGTCAAACCCTAAGGATAAAGAAATTGACAAACCGACGGTTGACCAAAGAGAGAATCGACCTCCAACCCAATCCCACATTGGGAATACATTCTTCTTGTCGATTCCAAAATTATCAACTGCTTTCATATTAGACGACACTGCTACAAAATGTTTGGAAACATCAAAAACAGTAGCTGATTTTAAAAACCAATCTCTTATCGTATTTGCGTTGTTAATAGTTTCTTGGGTTGTAAAACTTTTAGAAACAATAACAAAAAGGGTTGTTTCTGGGTTTATCTTTTTTAAAATTTCAGAAACATGATCTCCGTCAATATTTGATACAAAGTGAGTGTTTAACTTATTTTTGTAAAACTGTAATGCTTCAACAACCATTTTAGGACCTAAATCTGATCCGCCAACACCAATATTGACAATATCTGTAATTGATTTTCCCGTATATCCTTTCCACTTACCTGAAATAACCTTATTACTAAAAGCTTTCATCTTTCGTAAAGCTGTTTTAATTTTAGGTCTTATATCTTTTCCATCAACAAAAACAGGAACATCAGTACTACTTCTTAAAGCAGTATGTAATACCGCTCTATTCTCTGTTACATTAATTTTATCTCCTGAAAAATATTTTTCAATAGCATCTTTTAGTTCAACTTCTTCTGCTAAAGAAATCAACAAGTCAATTGTTTCTTGTGTTATCCTATTTTTTGAGTAATCCACAAACAATTCATCCAAGCAAACTGTAAACTCATTTTCTCTGCTTTTACTGATACGAAACAACTCTCTTAATTCACAATCTTTCGTTTCTTCAAAATGTTTAGTTAAATCTGTCCAAGCATTGGTTTCTGTTGGATTTATATTTTGTAAAGGCATAGTTAATTCGTAGCTAAGATTTCTTTTTCTTTAAAAGATAGGGGTTCTGGTTGCGGTAAGGTTATACTGTCTAACTGTCTTTTTAATGGTTTTATATATTCTAAATATGCGGGTTTTATTTTTGGATCCAACGGCTCAGCAGAAGGCAGTTTTTCACGAAATGGATCTACTTGTCGCCCATTTTTCCAAAAACGGTAACAAACATGAGGGCCACTCGTATTACCCGTCATACCTACCCAACCTATAATATCTCCTTGCTTAACATATTCGCCAACCCTAACTTTCCTCCTTTTCATATGTAAATACTGTGTTGTATAAGTACTATTATGCTTTACTTTTACATAGTTCCCATTCCCTCCTCTTCTTGCAGATTCTACAACGGTTCCACTTGCAGTGGTCATAATAGGAGTTCCGTACCTAGCAGCAAAATCGGTTCCTTTATGAGCTCTAACTCTGTTTCCGTATAACTTTATACGTCTTCTTAAATTATAACGCGATGATATTCTATATTGAAATTTAATCGGTGACTTTAAAAATGCTCTTCGTAACATATTTCCTTCTTGATCGTAATATTCAGGAATTTTTTTTACCGAATCGGCTACATATCTGTAAGCATACAAATCTTCTCCGTTATGCTTAAAAATTGCCGCCTTAACTTTGCCATATCCGACAAAAGTAGTATCGTTGATAAACTTTTCTTCAAAAATCAACTTAAATGTGTCTCCTTTTTGCAAACGATAAAAATCCAATGTCCAGGCATAAATATCTGCAACCGTATTTGTTAATGTTGGCTTTAACTGTAAACTATCCATCGTAACTGATAAGTTCGAATATATTTTACCTGCTATTTCCTTTTCAACCGTTTTTATCTTTTTTCTGTGTTTATACGCTGAAATTATGGAGTCTGAAAAATTGATAACAGTCGACTCCACTTTATTATGTTTATAAATAAAAACTTGGGCTTGTTCTAAAGTGTCTTTAGAAGCTAAAATTGTATATGCTCTTCCAGAGCGTACTCTTCGAACATCAAAAGTATCTTTTATTTTGGTTGCTATTTCATTAATCTTAGGATACATCACATGATGTCTATCCATAATAACCCCAAAACTTTCTCCACTCTTAATTGTATCATTAATAACCTTGTAGTTATCTAAATTAAACCCGTAAGCCATAATTGGCTTCGGCTTTTCTATCTTAACAGGTTCTTGTACGACGACCTTTTTTTCTTTTTTACAAGAAAAGAAAAGGCTTACAATAATGAGTGTGAAAATGATTTTTTTCAAAAAAAAGCTGCTTTAAATTTGAGTTTATGCGCAAAAGTACAAATAAATACTATTTTTTCTCCTACTTTAACAAATCTTAAACAGCTAACATGTTTTTAGTCTATTATTATTATTTCAAAAGGATTCGCTAAGCCCTTATAAGCATCTAATTCTGCACGAAGTGAACCAACAGCTAAAGAAGCTTTCATTTTTACGGGTATTTTATTATCATCTGCAGTAATCCAAATAGTAACACTTTCTTTTGCCTTAAAAACTCTACCTGCCTGTACCAAAGGCCTAAATTTTTGTGTTTTCACCTTTCCAAACTTGGTTTTAACTGTTTCGTACCCCAAAAATCGTAATTTAAATGGATAACTTTTATCATCAAAAAACATATCTAACCTTATTTCTTGTCCTTTTTTTAAACTTTCAGTATCTTGACTTCTTAGAAAATAGAACGTAGAAATCATATCTTGTGGAGATCTAACAGATATCAATGTGTCTTTTTTCTTCAAAAAATCTTGCACATATGCTGTATTCTTGTTATGATTAAAAGTGATATGACGGTTCTTTTTATGTCCTCCCTCATCTATTTTTCTTTTAAACAAATAAGGTTCTACTTTATCTATTCCAAAATAACTCTCATATCGATCATCAACTTTAAAGAACCAGCTAATTACACCTGTTGTTTTACCTGTTCCTATAGCATGCAATACTTTTTGGTTATTTAAATTCTTTTCTTTTAGTTGCAAAACAGCGGTTCCTGCTTTTAAAAAGCCACTATAACTCATATCAAAACGAAGCCATTCACCACTTTTATAGGCTTGTGGTTTACTTTGTGCAAAAAAATTTTGTGCAACTACCAAAAATGTAAAAAATAATATTCTTTTCCTCATAATGTTCAAACTTATGAAAATTCATAGACAATTACCATTCCAAAATTTAAAAAAGCTGGTTAACAGAACATTAAACAGCTTTTATTTTATTGTTAGGGGGAGTTTAAAAAGTTCCCCAGTTTTTCAATTCTTCTTCGTTCCATAGATATGGAAAGAAAATTCTTCTTTGGTATTTTGGATGTAAGTACTTACGCCAGTTACTTCCTCCTGTAGCTTCTATATCTCCATCACTTCCTCCCAAATATTTTCCTGCAGCATTGTAATGTGCCATTACCCATTTTACATTTACTGTATAATCATAATGACGCATTGCCTTGATTAGCTCTTCATTTTCTTGAACTTCTTCAGGCAATTGCTTGAATTTTTTTGAAAGATTACAATCGTTATAATCTTCCATAAAATCTATAAAATCACCCATATACTTTTTCTCAAACAACTTTAAAAGCGTTGTCTTTTGTCCCGTTGAGTAGTTTTTCCCTGCTGCCTGCCAGTATAGGTGATCATAAGCATTTTTAAACGACGAATTTCTATCAATTGTATCTCTATAACGAGCGTCTATTAAATTAATAAGGTCTGTAGAAGCAAATTCAATTTTACGATATTGTGCGCTTTGAAATCCACTTGCTGGAGTTAGTGTATTACGGAATTTTAAGTATTGGTCTACATCCATTCCATCACCCATAACTGAAAACGAGCTGCATAACATATCAAAGTAACGGCTTATACGCATTAAGTGTTTTGAAAACTTTTCTGCAGAAATTTCTGATGATTTTGCCACCTGTTCAATTTCCCATAAAATCATTTTAAACAACAATTCATTTACCTGATGATACATGATAAATACCATTTCATCTGGTAATGTAGTTCGGGGTATTTGCAACCCTAAAAGGGCATCTGTTTGAATATAATCCCAATAGGTTATAGGCTCACTCCAAAGCAGCCCTTCGAGCATTGCTTCAACAGGAACCCCTAATTTATCGTACTTTTCTTCTATTGCTTTTAATATTTCTTCTTTGCTCATTTTACATTTGTTTGAGAAAAAAGAAAAGAGAAAAGAGAAAATAGACCGTAAAACCATCTATTTTCTTTTCTCTTTTTTCTATTATCTATTAGTCTATAACGTTCCTCTTAATTCTTGTTCTCTTTCTATTGACTCGAATAATGCTTTAAAGTTTCCTGCTCCAAAACCTCGAGCTCCCATGCGTTGAATGATTTCAAAGAATAATGTAGGACGATCTTCAACTGGCTTTGTAAAAATTTGCAATAAGTACCCTTCTTCATCGGCATCAATCATAATTCCTAAAGACTTTAGTTTTTCAATGTCTTCTCTTAACTCATGACTAAATTCCTCTAACCTTCCAGGAACTGCTTGATAATATGCTTCTGGTGGAGTTGATAAAAACTCTACCCCTTGAGATTTTAATTGACTTACTGTTTTTATAATATCATCAGTTGCTACTGCAATATGTTGTACGCCTGCTCCTTCATAAAAATCTAAATACTCTTCAATTTGAGAGCGCTTTTTCCCTTCAGCTGGCTCGTTAATTGGAAATTTAATTCTTCCATTTCCATTAGACATTACTTTACTCATTAAAGCTGAGTATTCTGTATGAATTTGCTTATCATCAAATGATAAGAAGTTTTCAAATCCCATTACATCTTCATACCATTTTACCCAAACGTCCATCTGATTCCAACCAACATTCCCTACCATGTGATCGATATACTTTAACCCTGCTGCTGGTGGGTTATAATCTGATTCCCATTTTTGGAATCCTGGCAAAAATGTTCCGTTATAGTTTTTACGCTCAACAAACATATGAACTGTTTCCCCATACGTGTATATTCCTGCCCTTACAACCTCACCGTACTCATCTGTTTCAACAGTTGGCTCCATATATGACTTCGCTCCTCTTGAAGTCGTTTCTTCATATGCTTTTCTTGCATCTTCAACCCAAAGTGCCACTACTTTAACTCCGTCACCATGTTTAACAATATGCTCATTAATTGGTGATTTACTGTTTAATGGTGTTGTTAAAACTAATTTGATTTTGTCTTGTTTTAACACATAACTTACTTCTTCTTTAGAACCAGTTTCCAACCCTTTATAAGCATGTGATTGGAAACCAAAAGCTGTTTTATAAAAATGTGCTGCTTGTTTTGCGTTTCCTACATAAAATTCAACATAATCTGTTCCTAAAAGTGGTAAGAAGTCTTGTGCTCCTTCAAATATTTTTTCTAAACCGTAGTTTACTGATTTTATTTCTTTTGACATTTCTCTCTATTTTGAAAATTTGATAATTAGTTAATTTGAAAATTGAATTGACACATTTTCAAATTGTCATATTTATATGTATGCTGAGCTACTCTAACCAAGATTTATAATAATCTTCGTCTGCTATTTTCATCGCTTCTTCAGTTACTTTTAACGGCTTAAAAGTATCTACCATTACTGCTAGTTCTTCAGTTACAGTTTCACCGATACTTCTCTCAGTAGCTCCAGGATGTGGTCCGTGAGGAATACCTGCCGGATGTAATGAAATATGACCTGGTGCAATGTCGTTTCTACTCATAAAATCTCCATCTACATAGTACAGTACTTCGTCAGAATCAATATTACTGTGGTTGTATGGTGCGGGAATCGCTTGTGGATGGTAATCGTACAATCTTGGGACAAAACTACAGATGACAAAAGCATCTGTTTCAAAAGTTTGATGTACTGGTGGTGGTTGATGTATACGCCCTGTTATAGGTTCAAAATCGTGAATTGAAAAAGCATACGGATAATTATATCCATCATACCCAACAACATCAAAAGGATGGGTTGCATACACCATTTCAATAATTTCGTTTTGTTTTTTCACATTGATAATGAAATCTCCTTTTTCGTTATGGGTTTCTAACTCTTCTGGTCTACGGATATCACGCTCACAGAATGGCGAGTGCTCTAGTAATTGACCAAACCAGTTACGGTATCTTTTAGGAGTATATACTGGACGATAAGATTCTACAATAAACAACCTGTTATCCTCCGTATCGAAATCTAATTTATATATAATTCCTCGAGGAATTACTAAGTAATCACCGTATTTAAAATCTAAGTTCCCTAACATCGTACGTAATTTCCCAGTTCCTTTATGGATAAAAATTACCTCATCTGCATCGGTATTCTTGTAAAAATATTCTTTGGTAGATTCTTTTGGAGCTGCTAAAATGATATTACAATCAGAATTGGTAAGTACTACTTTTCTACTTTTTAAATAGTCATTTTCTGGCGGTACTTGAAATCCTCTAAAACGATACGATTGAATATTATTTTCCTTCGCTACTTTGGGTGCTACCGAATATTGTTTGCGGATTTCTTTGACCATAGTTGGTCTGTATTCATGGTAACTGTTGGTAGACATCCCGTCAAAACCAATCGTACCAAACAATTGTTCGTAATATAAACTTCCGTCTTCTTTACGAAACTGAATGTGTCGCTTGTGTGGAATTTTTCCTAATTTATGATAAAAAGGCATTTTTAATTAATTTGATAATTCAACAATATGTTAATTTTACAATTAACACTCTTCCTTTATTTAGTCAGCTCATACTACTTACTACATACATCGTGACTAAATCACAAAATCAATCAATAATAGTTACTCTGGATTCCGTTTTATCATAAACTTTAAATGCGCTAAAAGATCTTTCCAATGCATTTTAAATAGGTTTTTTAGTTGCGTTTTACAAATATACCAAATTTAAAAAGATGTTGATATCTCATTAAATTTCAAAATTTTAGTTTTTTTTATTTAAAATTAGTCTAAATAAATTTTGACACTTACGGCTCTTGGAATATATTTGCCTTGTTAAATAATTTTTATTAAATCTAAATAAATAAACAAAATGAAGAAAATTGTACCTATATCGTTGGTATTGTTTTTATTTATTACGACAACATTAGTTGCCCAAAACAATTCTATTAAGGGAATCATTGTATCTGACAATAATGATTTCCTCGCTTCAGTAAATATAACTCTATCTCCAACTAATAAAGGGCTTGTAAGCAATGAAAAAGGGGAGTTTGAGTTTAGAGACTTAAAAAAAGGTAAATATGTAGTTAATTTATCAATGGTTGGTTTTGAAAGAAAAACAATTACCGTAAAACTTAAGAGTAACGAATCTAAAAACCTCGGTAAAATTGTTCTTAAAGAGGCAATTGATCAATTAGATGAAGTTACAATTGATGGTGTAAAAAACAGGTATGCTAAAAACAACGTATCCAATTCTTTACGTTTAAAAACTCCAATTAAACAATTACCACAAAACGTTCAAGTTGTTGGCACAGAAATACTGCAAGATCAACTTGTTACAAACATGTTAGAAGGTGCATTTAGAAACGTTAGTGGTGTTAGCAATATAGAGCATTGGGGACATTTTGCTCGTGTTAACATGCGTGGATTCAGATTACCTGCTTTTAGAAATGGAGTCAATATTCAAGATTCATGGGGACCATTATCTGAAGATACTTTTATGGTAGATCGTATTGAGTTTGTCAAAGGCCCATCAGGCTTTATGATGGCTGCTGGTGAACCTGGAGGTTTTTACAACGTCGTAACCAAAAAACCTACAGAAGAAAAAATGGGAACTGTAAACTTAATGGCTGGTAGTTTTGACACTTATAGAGCGGCGGCTGACTTTGGTGGTGCTTTGACAAGTGACAAGCGCTTATTAGCTCGTTTAAATGTTTTATATCAAAATACAGGAAGTCATAGAAAATTTGAAGATACCGAACGTATAGGTATCGCTCCTTCTTTATCTTATAAAATAACAGATAAAACTAACTTCTTAACCGAGTTTTCTTTCCAAAAACTTAACACTCTCATTGGTGCAGCTTATATATTTGGCCCTGTTGACAAAGGGTTTGGTAGCCTCCCTAAAGATTTTGCTATGGTTGATAGTAATTTCCCAGACACTGATATTAAAGAAGTTAGCTTACTAAACCAACTAACTCATAACTTTAACGAAAACTGGTCTGTGGAAGCAAAATATGTAACAATGCTTTACACACAAGAAGGAGCTTCTGCTTGGTTAGGTAGCATACAAAATAATGGTGATGCTATTAGAAGTGTAAGTATATGGGACGCTATTTCTGAAAGCGAATACTTTCAATTGTATGCGAACGGAAAATTCAATACAGGAGCTATTAGCCATAAAGTGATGGGAGGCTTTGATTATACCGACAAAGAGTATTTTGCTGATTTTAGTCAAGCTGGTACGGTAGACACCCCTGCAAATCCGTTTAATATTTATAACCCAACTTATGGAGATCGAGTTTTTCCAGTATTTAACAGAAGTACCCCTTTAAAAGAACGTGCTAGTTTATATACCTACGGAACAAGAATTAACTCTTTGTACGCACAAGATGAAATAGGCCTTTTAGAGAATAAAATACGCTTAACATTAGCGGGTAGGTATACTGAATTACAGCCTAAAGGGGATATTACCACTAAAAAATTCACTCCTAGAATTGGTTTGAGTGCTGATATTACTCCGCAAATTACCGCTTATGGATTATACGACCAATCATTCTTAGCAAATGATGCTATTGATAATACTGGAAAAAGATTTGATCCTATTGAAGGAACTATTTACGAAGCTGGTTTAAAAACCAATTGGTTAAACGGCAAAATAAACGCTTCATTAAGTGCATACATTATCAATAAAAACAACATGACTACTAGCGATCCTACCGATCCTACCCGCCAGTTTAGCATTTTACTCGGAGAAGTAGAGTCGAAAGGTTTTGAATTTGATATGCAAGCGCACATTACAAGTGAATTGGACTTACTGTTAAATTACGCCAATACAAATGTTGAGATTGCAAAATCTGACATTCCAAATACCGTAGGAACAAGAATTGCTGGACATGCAAAACATATCACTAATGGGTGGTTAAATTATAACTTTAATGAGAATTCAGCCCTGAAAGGTTTTGGCCTTTCTCTAGGATATCAATATTTAGTAGATAGATCTTCTTGGGCTTGGAATGCAGACAACAAAACAGAATTACCAGACTACTTTAGAATGGATGGAGGTATTCATTGGAAGAACAACAAATTACGTGTTGCTTTAAATATCAACAATATTTTAAACAAACATTTGTATTCTGGTGCAAACTACGGAACGTACTTATACTGGCAATCTGAACCAGGAATTAATGGTAGAGTATCTCTTACTTATAACTTATTCTAACAAACTAAAAACCACCTATTTTCTTAGGTGGTTTTATAAACTATTAAAAAATGAAAAAATCAATTTTAACAATACTATTTTTAACAGTAATTAGTAATTCTTTTGCTCATTACTTATGGATTGAAACCAACCCTACAGGAAAACTAAACAACGAACACGAAATTAAAATTCGTTTCGGAGAATTTTCTGAAGGTGTTATTGAAAAGGTAGGAGAAGATAATTATAACAATGTAAAAGACTTTACTATTTGGTTAATCGCCCCTGATGGAAGTAAGACCTCTTTACAAACAATCGCTAAAAACGATTACTATAGCACTTCTTTTGTTCCGCAACAAAAAGGAACCTATACTATTGCCGTAGATAACAAGAAAATAAAAGTGTTTGACTATACAAAATACGATTATACAATCTTTAAACCAGAATATCACGCAAAAGCACGAGTGGTTGTTGGCAACTCTATTAGTAAATTAAAAAGTACCAACCCTAAAGGAATTGAAATTATTGATATCACTCCAAAGCATCATAAAAACACTGATGAAATCACTTTAAAAGTATTGTATAAAAATTCAGCCTTAAAATATGGAGAAGTTACATTGTTTGCTGAAGGTAAATGGTTTGTAAAAGAAAAAACTGACGAAAAAGGACTCGTTACTTTCAAATTACCTAAAAAAACTATGTATACAGTAGAAACTACTTATGAAGAAAAAACTCCTGGCACTTTCAAAGGAGATGACTATAAAATTATTTGGCACTGCGCTACATATTTTATCAATAACCAACTATAAGCTTCAGTGATAAGTTTTAACTAACATGAATAGCCATATTATTAAATATTGCAAACACAAAGCTCTAAACTTTTATGTTTAGGGTTTTGTCCTTTCCATAAACCCTTATGAAAACAGTTACTTTTCTTATTATTTTTCTCGGATGCTATAACTTATACAACTCCTCTGAAAAAGCTTATTCAGCTGATAATCTTGCCTTTCAAAAATGGTTTCAGCACACTAAACCTTGTCCTAAAATAACGGGACTCTGTTTTTTGCTTTTGGGAATGTTTTTAGCAATCTCCCTTTTGGGACTCTCTGCTGGTATTATTACATGGATTGTTGCCACTTCGCTCTTTTTAAGTCTTATCACTCTCATTACCCCTTTAAGAGTGGTAAACTATATGTTTTTTACTGTTTTATGTATGCTAACCTTATTAATAGAATACTTTTTTTAACATGCCTGCTAACTCTAAATATTTAAACCAATCACCTTGGCAGCAGTTTGCTAAAATTTCTGCAGGCTTAATAGGTGGATATATGATAAGTGCCTTACTACACATGTGTTTAGTCTTGTGGTTACCCAATCCAAAGGAAATATTAATTACCTCTATCTATACCATTTTTATTGTTTGGGGTGCTTTGTTAATTATTCCTTTTCTGTTTAAAAATGGATGGAAAGCTTGGGGTATATACCTTGTAGCTTTAATAATCTTATACATCGTTTATTACTTCGGAAACCAACAAAATCCCTTTGTATAATGAGTAACAGAAATTACAATGTGTTTTTCAATACACATACCGTTAGTGGTATTGTTATAAGTGTAGCCTTATATGTGATTTTTTTTACCGGATCTTTTGCCCTTTTTAAAGACGAAATTGAAGCCTGGGAAGACGGTAAGCATTCGCAAAATATTGCTCGAGAAAATATTGATTATGATTTTTTATTAAAAAAACTCTCAGAAAATCATCATTTAACGAGTAGAGATATTCGTTTTTACTTAGGGCATAAAAGTGACAACATTTATGTGTTAACCTCCGCTGCAAAAGATACAGTAAACATTCCTGATGAAGCTAAATATCAAAACTATCAAGCTATAAATATTCATACAGGTGAAACAGCTAGTTATGTAGAGAAGTATGGCTTAGGAGAATTTTTATACCGCTTACACTTCTTTACACAAATACCCACTATTGGAATTTACCTTGCTGGTTTTGTTTCTTTATTCTTTTTATTTGCCATTGTTACTGGGGTGATTGTACATTGGAAAAAAATTATTTCCAACTTTTACCAATTTAATCCTAAAATTGCTTTAAAAAGAGTGTGGACAGACGCACATACAGCTCTAGGTATTATCGGGCTCCCTTTTCAGTTTATGTATGCTGTTACTGCTGCTTATTTCTGTTTAAGTTTATTTGTTTTACTGCCAGCAAACTTTTTATATGGTGGAGATCAAGATAAACTAATGGAAGATTTACGTCCCGACCGTAAATCCTTTGAATGGATTGCTAAAACAGACAAAGAGATTCCTAGTGTAAACCAGTTTGTAAAAGAAAATGCCAACCGTTGGTCTCATTTTAATTCAAATTATGTTTTAATTAAAAACTATGGTGGCACTAATATGAAGTATGGGTTAATTGGTGAACTGGATTATAAAGAACGCTTTTTAAGTTCGGGAATGGTATTTTATGATTTTGAAACTGATAAAACTTCGATTGTAAGAAACCCTAATGAAAGTAAGTATACAGATGACATTCAACTTTCAGTAAGTCGCTTACATTATGGTAACTTTGGCGGTATTGCTGTAAAAGTTATCTACTTTATCCTAGCTCTTATTACTTGCTTTGTAATTATTACAGGGGTGTTGATTTGGATTGAAGCTCGTAACAAAAAAAGTATGCGTTTAAAGCAACGCTTATACACAGCTAAAGTAGGACATATTTATCTTGCTATTTGTTTGTCTTTGTATCCTATTACTGCCTTATTTTTCTTGGTGGTAAAATTGTTACCCGAAGCTTATCAAACTCAAAAAATGAGCCTTTTATATACTTGGTTTTTTGTTGTTTGGTTGCTCGTTACTATTTATTTCAGATTCAAAAGAAATAATTATTTCACAAATAAAGCTACTTTATTAGCAGGAGCTATTCTAGGCTTTTTTATTCCAATAGTTAGCGGTATGGTTTCTAACAATTGGATTTGGAACACCTACAAGGCCAAACAATTTGATATTCTTACGATTGATTTATTATGGTTGGGTATTTCGATTACTGCCTTGTTTATTTATATAAAGATTAAACCAGAAGTAACGGCTAAGAGTTCTTTTACAAAACACCCTATAGATTATAAAAATCGCAAACAATTATTAGCTGATAATTCTCAAAAAAACTAGCATATTTTTGACTAAAAAATAATTGAAAAATGAAGCTCTTTTATTTACTAATTAATAAGGTTTAAAGACAATACACCTATATCTCTTCAAATAATTTTAAGAGATCGTTTACTTTAGGCTCATTCCCCGTTTCCTATATCCCCCGTAATTTATGGAAATAGTTATTGCCAATAACAAAACCCCACAGTTTAGACAGATACTGCAACTACAAACAGAAATTCTAGACTGTGGTATAAAAACCTCAACCTATACAATTAACCCCACTTATGGTAGGGGATTAGTAACTAGTTACTACTTTGACGGACTGTTCATTAATATAATTAATGCCACGTTTAAAGAAGATTTTCTTTTTATTACGAATGATTCTCTTAGCATTTTAGAATCTTCTGTATTAATTAAAGGGGAAAAAATTATAAAAGCTTCTAATTTTAAAAAAGATTTTATTCTTGAAAGAAATGAATGCTGTCTCTTGTGTAATAGTAATATTGAAAACAAAACCTTTTTTTACAGAGACAAACCAATACTAGAAATTAAAATTAAACTGTATGATTTTTTTATACAGAAACATCAAATGCAGCCTCTTTTTTCAAATAACAAATCTCTTGAACTCTGTTTCACTCAACAATTAAACTCTAGTATGGAGAAAATTATTATCGACGTGCTTTCTAATTCGCAAAAAGGATTCCTAAAACGTATTTTTTTAGAATCAAAAGTTTTAGAATTATTACACCTACAATTGAATACTTTTTCTGAAAAAAGGTATACTCCTAATGAAAACATTCTAAAAAAAGTACATAAAGCAGAAGCCATACTCCAGTCGAATATCAACAAACAAATACCAATACAACAACTTGCTCGTAAAGTGTTATTAAATCAAAATATTTTAAAAAGTGAGTTTAAAAAAATGTTTGGTACAACGATTTTTAATTATACCAAACAAGTAAGAATGAATAAGGCCAAAAGTTTATTAATTCATACTCAAAAGCCTATTTATGAAGTCGCTGATATGGTAGGGTATAAAAACCCTACTCATTTTACAGCTGCTTTTAAAAAGTATGAAAAAACAACCCCAAAGGAGTTTCGAAAAAACTCTTTTCTTAAGTCTTAATTTTAAAACCTGTGTTCAAGTTCACTAGATTTTTCTTTTCTCTTGTGTAACCAAGCTTCACTTCTGTACTCTTTTGCTTTTTTTCCTCCATTGATATGATTCCATCCAGGAGGCATAATTATGTATTTTATTTTGTCTATTAGCTTTGGAGCATCTCTAACATCCGTCCACAATTCTTTCCACAATAAAAACTGTACATGCCATAAGCTTTCGCTATTTAATTTATCGTGCATAATTCCATATAACATTTTTTCATCATCTAATTCTTTTTGAAAAGTTTTAAACAAGCGATCCCAAATGCTAAAAGTTTCTCCATAATTTCTATCTAAATAAATATGATTTTTCGCATGATGCACTCTATGAACAGAGGGGGTTACTAACACTTTATCTAACCATCTTTGTTTGCCTATAACTTTTTCATTTATATGGGTTAGTGTAGCATATAGGCGTGCAATGGGCTCTATTACAAAAATCATCAGTGGATGAATTCCTAAAATTGGCAACCAAATAAAGTTAAAAGGGGTAAAAAACACATCAAAAATAGATCCTCTTGCAACTACTGTTAAATTCATTTCTTCTGCTGTATGATGTACTCCATGTATGCACCATAAAACTCTAACTTTATGCCCTAAAAAATGAATAAAAAAAACTGTAAAATCGTATAATAAGTAGGCAACAATCCAAACATACCATTGAAATCCCAAGGTAAACAACCTATTTTCATACAACCAAAACATACTTGCTACTATAAATACTTTTGACAGCAGTAAATAAGGTATGCTTTGTATTAAATAAGAAACAATACTAACCACACCTTCCTTGTTTTTTTCTACAAGACTCGTTACTATAAGAATTCCCCATTCAACCAGCAGTAAAACAAGCACTATTATACTCATGTACTGCAATTTACTCGCTAATGTTTCAATAGAAGATAAATCCATTTTCTTAAATTTTCTGTACTATTATTTCACTTGCCACTTCTTTTCTAAATTTAGCTAGTGGATTTTCTAAAGTTCCTCTGAGTTTTAAACTCTGAATTGGATTAGCCAAACTCAACATCTGTTTTGTATTATTTAATTGTAATCTGTTTAAACAACAGCGGTCAAACTCATTAACAAACAAATCGTATCGTTCGTATTTCTCTGAAAACTCAGGATACTCTTCTTGATATGCATACACACATTCTGCCACCAATTGCCAAAAATTTTCTTCTGAAAAATTCGCATAACGGTCTAACTGTTGTGCCATAAAACGGAAGAAACAATCGAAAACATCTGTGAAAATTGAGAGTATTTTCATTGTATCAGAAGTTTTAGTAAATAATCTTTTAGCGTGCTCAGGCAAGTACATTTCTTCATTAAACACAATTACTTCTTCCGTGATGTCTTTCATTAACACATGTACGGGCGTATTTTCTTCTAATACTAGAATAAGATTTTCTCCATGCGGCATAAACACAAATTCGTGCTTAAAAAAACAATGCAGTAGGGGAGCTAAATAAGCTTTTAAATAACGCTGAACCCAAATACCTGCATCATAGGGTGATGCTTCGATTAAAGATACCAGCAAAGAATTTTCTTGATAATCTACATGCAATAAAGCTGCCATCGTAAGTACTCGTTGGTTGGAACTAATTTTTGTATACGGACTCTCTCGCCACAAAGCAGACAACATTTTGTTATGCGGATTTGTTTTTCCTAATACCTCATAATAATGATTGTGATATCCTACTGTTGCCACTTCTCCTAACATGGTAAATCCATTTTTTTTCAGGTATGCATCATCTGCCAACAAGTCCGTTATCCATCGAGTTATATGAGGCGTACTTTGCATATAATATGGAGACAATCCACGCATAAAGCCCATATTTAAAATAGACAGCGCTGTTTTCGTATATAACTTTTCTGGATGGGAAGCATTAAATAACGTTCTTATAGATTGTTGCGCAGAGAATTTATCATTGCTTTCACCTACCAGAATGATGTTTTTTTGAGCAATGTCTGCTCCAAAAACAGCTACTATTTTGTTTCTCCATTGCCAAGGATGCACGGGCATAAAAATGTAATTTTCTAAGGATAGATTTTGCTTCTTTACAACTGTTTTAAATGAGGCTAGTTTTTCTTTTCCTAACTCACTTTCTAAAAGTTTTTCATATTCATAACCTTCAACTGCTGTATAGGTGACGTATTTTTTATGAGCTGCAATCCATACAATTTTAAATAGATGATTGCTTTCTGGTGCATATACATGATAATCATCAATATTGAATCCTATTCTACCATTGTTTGCTACAAAACACGGATGACCTTCAGTCATCGCACGCTCTATTTCTTGAAAGCTTCTTTCTGCTAATTCATTTGCTAAAAATTTCTCATTCGCATACTTATATGCAGCCCCAGAAAGTGTACTTGTTATTTCTTCTAAATAAGTTGCTAGAAACTCATTGGGAATCTCTAAAGTATTTTGAAACTCTGTTATAAAATGCAAGGCATCTAGATCAATTTCTTCTGAAGTTTTATTTTTTTTGATGATGCTTTTTGTGTCAACCAACCAATGATCAAGCAAATACTTTTTTGCTTTAAACCGATAAATAAACTTATTATTATCAGACGTTATTTGATATATACCTCCATCCTCTTCTTCTAAAATAAATTCGGGAGTTAAAATAAGTTCGTGAGAGAACTCGCTAATGGCTTTTTTTATTAATTGACGATTTACAAACTTCCATACATCGGGTTGTAAATGTGCTATATTATTTGTCATGTTGTTTTAGTTTGGTTAAAGCTGATTGATACATCTCTTTTGTACAAAAAGCCAATGCAGCTTTTTTATGAGGCAACTCAATTTCTTTTTGGTATACAAAGCCTGCTTTTTTATTTAGCATGTGTATTTTTTGGTTGTTTACATCGGGTTCTACGACAATTCTTTCCACCTGTGGCAAACTAAAAAAATAATCGATAATGGTTGAAAACACATGCCATGTAAACTGTGGTATTCTTTTTTTTACGGGTGCTACTAAAACATGCATTCCGTAATCCTTTTCTTGTGCATTATAATAGTTTGCGACTAGATCTTCTGATACTTTGTATAATTCCATTAAAAACACAGGAGTGTCATTTAACAGACCTATATAACTATGATGATGGGGGCTGTTTTCAATTTCTTGATATTCGGCACGTACTTCTTCTAACGATTTTTCTAACATTCCCCAATATTTTGCATAGGATTGTGTTACCCAACTATGTAACATTGGTGTATCAATTTCTAATTGAAACGGACGAATACTTATTATTCCTAGCCCTGTTATTTTTTTACTGAAGACTGTTTGATACGTTTGAACCATAATTATATTTCCTGAGTTTTAAATGCTGCTATCGGGTTTTTTAACTTTCCTGCAAATTGAAGTAGAGCAACAGGGTCGTCTAAATCAATCATCTGTTTGTGGTTATTTAATTGTAACCTGTTTAAACATGAAAGTTTAAAGTCTTCAGCAAACAAATCGTATTGTTTAAACTTGTTTGATAATTGAGGAAACTGCTCTTGGTACTCTTGAATATGCCCTGCAACTAATTTCCAAAAACGGTGCTCACTATAATTAGCATATTCTTCTAAAATTGGAGTTAAAAAACGGAAGAAGCCATCAAACATATCTGTAAATATGGATAGTAATTTTACATCTTCTGGAACGGGCGCATACATTCTTTTCAAGTCTTCTGGCAGCTCAACTTCCGGGCTTAAAATACAGGCTTCTTCGGTAATATCTTTTAGTAAAACATACACAGGGATATTGTTTTCTACTACCAAAATAATATTTTCACCATGGGGCATAAACACCAAATCATACTTATAAAAACAATGTAACAAAGGACTCAAATACGCTTTTAAATAACTACGTAACCAATCGTCTATTGAAATTCCTGAGTCTTTAATAATTTCTGGCAACAATGCTTTTCCGTGATGGTCTATATGTAATAACGCTGCCATCGTTAGTGGTTTTTGATTTTGTTTAACTACTGAATATGGGCTTTCTCTCCATAATGAGGCTAGCATTTTATTGTAATCGTTATGTGGGCCAAATTCTTTAAAATAGGGGTTCACATAGCTAACCGACCCTATTTCGCTTAACATTTTAAATCCGTTTTCCTTTATATACGCATCGTTATATAACAAATCTTCTAACCAAACTGCCATTTTAGGTGCGGTTCCTAAATAGTATAAAGGTAACCCTCTCATAAAGCCCATATTTAAAATAGACAATGCGGATTTGGTATAAAACTTCTGTGGGTTGGTAATGTTAAACAACGTTCTAATTGATTGTTGTGCCAAGTATTGGTCTGGTCCATATCCTAAACAGATTAAATCTCCTTTAGCAACTTCAGAGGCAAAAATTGTAGCTAGCTTGTTAAACCACTGCCATGGGTGAACAGGAATAAATAAGTACTCTTTTGGACTAAAGCCTTTTTCTTCAATTATTGTATTGAATTGTGCTATAGTATCAACATCTAATTCCTGGTGTATTAAAGTTTCATAGGGCAATGCTTCTATTGCTGAAAAAACTGCTTTTGATCTATGTCCTGCCAACCATAATAACGAAAAAGAATTTCCTGCTTCTGGTGCATACGATCGATAATCGCTACTATCAAAACCTATTCTTCCATTATTTGCTACAAACCCAGGATGTCCTTCCGTCATAGATTGTTCTATCGTTTGAAAATCAGCTGTTGCTAATTCTTTGGCTGTTGGATTTCCTTTCGTAAGCTTAAATGCGCTTCCGTACAGTGTACTTATAATTTCCTCTAAATACACAGGCATTTTTTCATCAGTAATTCCTAATGCTTTTCTAAACTCTTTTATAAACGTGATTGCGTCGATTTCTTCTTCAACTTCTTTTACATATCTTTTTATAGAATTTTCATCAATCATCAAGTGATTCAAAGCCATTGCTTTTGCTTCAAACTCATATTGGATTTCTATATTATCTGCATGAACTTTGTACAGCTTATATCCGTTGTTTAGTTCATGAATTATTGTTGGTTGAATTAACAGTTCATGTGAAAACTCACATAATGCTTTTTTTACTAACAGTTGGTTGGTTTTTTGCCAAACTTCTGGTTGTATATGTTGGGTTGATTGCTGTGGGGAAACCACATTATCTAAAGTATTCATGGCACTTCTTTTTAAGGGTGAAAAGGATTGGGTTTGTTGTTGGTAATTGGTTTTAGTTAAAAATGCTAATTGTGCTGTTTTGTTAGGCAATTCTATTACGTTTCCTAGTTGAAAGCCTATGCGTTGGCATAATGCAAACATTTTTTTGTTTCGAATATCGGGTTCTACTACTATTCTATTGATAGTAGAATTCGTAAAAACAAAATCCATAATAGACCGAAACATAAACCATGTAAAATTTGGTGTTTTAGTAATTCTTGGTGGCGCTACAATAATATGCACGCCACAGTCAGCCGTTTGAGCTTTATAAAAATTATGAATAATGTCTAATTGTGGATTGTAACGTTCTACTACAAATGCAGGTTCGTCATCAAACATTCCTACAAAAACATCGTAATGTTCTGGTGTTGTAAGTTGAGTATATTCTTCTTCAACATCTTTTACCGTTGCATTTTGCATACCCCAAAAAACAGCGTACTCTTGTGTGACCCATTTTTGTAAAAAAACACTGTCTTTTTGTACTTGAAAAGGACGAATAGTAATTCTTCCAAAGTCTTTGTACTCTTTTGAAAAAGCGATGGTATCTGTTGTTGTCATCATCTAAGCTTTTGCTAATTGTTTGTGCACTTTTCGTACCGATTTAAACATGATAAAGTATAAGACTAGTGTTAGTGAAAACCCTCCTAATGCAATGACAAACGGTATTCGTAAACCGAAACTATCGACTATAATCCCTACATTTAATGAAGCTAGTAACACGCCTAAATTTTGGAAGAAATGAATTTTACTATAATCAACTGAGTACGACTCTGGTGAGCTTAATTCAAATAATAGGATGTCAAATTTCACGACTCCTTGAAAAATTGCCCATCCGTAAATAACTCTTCCTAAAACAACTGCTGCTTCATTAGGAATTCCTTGCAACACAAGTCCTATTAAACCTATACATAAAGCATTTATAATTCCTTGGTATCCTTCTGATTTTCGTTTGTTATTCATCCACAAGGCTACCAAAGCCACAAAACCTGGAATAGCATATATAGTACCAGAAACCAATTTACTTTTATACATTGAAAAACTTTCCCAGTAGGTTGAAAAGAAAGGCCTGATTAAAAAATCACTGAAATATAGTATCAATGTGATTAGACCTAGCTTTAAAATAAAGCCTTTCGGAATACTTTTTTTATCGCTAATAGCTGGTTCTTCTGAAATAATTAAGTCGGTAGCATATTTTTTACTTTTTAATAAATAACCACTCATAGTCATTTGAATAAAATCGCCTGCTGCCATAATTAAAAAAATGCTACTCGGATTTATATAGTCCACCGTTAATCCTCCTAACACCGCTCCTAAAATCCCTCCTAAATGCACCACTACAGAAAGTAACCCAATTGTACTTGGGTGTTCTTCTTTGGTAATAATCTTTAAAATGTAAGGGTACACTAACAAATAACTTCCTTTAAATAATACCATGACAAGTGATACTATCCAGAAATTAATATACGATGTGGTATAATAGCAATACAATGCTAACATACCTGCAACCGCCTGAGTGTACACCAAGATATTTAATTCTGACACTTTTTTAGAAATGTATGCCCAAAAAGGAAACGCAATCATTACCATAAAACAGATAGCTGCAAAGTAATACCCTACATTTTTAGGATTTGTCATTCCAAAGCGAAGCTCGAAAAACTGCGGATAAAATGGATGCAGTAAATAATCGCTTACTACTGCAACCAACGTCATTACTATTAAAAATGTTTTTAGCTTCATACCTTTATGCAAAGACATTGAGTTCTATTTCTTCTTCCTGCGTTACTTCAAATTGCTGAAAAGCAATTTTTTGCTCAATAGGATAATGCTCTACTCCTGTGATTTCTTTAATGATGTAAGAGTTTTTATAAGCTGCCATCCCTAAATCGGGGGTTACAAAACCATGGGTGTGTAGCTCTACATTCTGAACAAAGATTTCATTGTGGTTTTTATCTATGCTGTAATTGCGTTGTACATCGAATCGATCTTGATAATCCCATAAAATTCGGTCTGAAATTCCCTCTATAAAATCAGGTAATTGATATTCGTACCCTGTAGCAAGCACTAATCCGTCAGTTTCATGTTCAAAATACTTATCTTGTTCTACCTGATGAAGTTCAAGTTTAATACCCTCATCTAATACCTTGGTGGTTTTCAATTCAGAGTTGGTGCGTAATGAAACTTTTAATGGCTCTTTTGATACGACTCGTTTTGCGTACAACGTATCGTGAATAGACCCGATTAAATCTTGATTGATTCCTTTGTATAAATGCTTTTGATTTTTAATGAGTACATCTCTTTTTGATGCTGGTAAGTTGAAAAAATAGTCTACATACTCCGGTGAGGTCATTTCCAACGTTAGCTTCGCATACTCTAACGGAAAGAAGCGAGGTGAACGGGTTATCCAATTCAACTCATACCCTTTAGTATCTATTTCTTGTAATAAATCAGAAAATATTTCCGCTGCACTTTGTCCGCTTCCTAATACTGTTATCCTTTTCTTATGTTGTAATTGTTCTTTATTAGGCAAGTATTGTGATGAATGAACGGCAGTATCTTTTAACTTTTTACAACAAACAGGAATGTAAGGCTGTGTTCCTGTTCCTAAAACCAGCTTTTTTGCTTTATAGATTTTAATTTCCTGTGTTTTTGTGCATACACTCGTAACTTCATAAATACCGTCTTTTTGATCGTAGTCTACATTCGTAACTTCTGTATTAAAATAGATATTAGAAAGCTTGCTAATTACCCACTGGCAATAGTGGTTGTACTCATTTCTAAGTAGCAAGAAGTTCTCTCGTATGTAAAAAGAATAAATTCTTCCTTGTTCTTTGATGTAGTTAAGAAAACTGAAAGGACTTGTGGGGTCGGCTAGGGTTACCAAATCTGCCATAAAAGGCACTTGTAAAGTAGTGTCTTCTAACAACATTCCTGGATGCCAATCAAATTTCTCTTTTTTATCGAGAAAGACTCCTTCTAAATTTTTAATTGGTTCTGATAAACAGGCCAATCCTAAGTTAAAAGGACCTACACCAATGGCTATAAAATCTAATATTATATTTTTCATCTTTTTTAGTTTGTAGTTTTGTATTGTTCTCCCGTAGTTTTAACCATATCTATAATATTTAGGAGATTGTTAATTGTATTTTTCGGATTTAGCAGCGTAAATTTTAGATAGATGTTACCATCTAATTTTGTACTTGCAATTGATGCTTTTCCCGCTTTGTATAAAGTATTCTTGATATATAAATTAATTGTATTATGAATTGTATCTTCAGTTATACCTTCTGCTTTATATCGAAATACGAGCGTACTTAGTTCTGGTACATGAGCAATTTCAAAACATTCATGATCTTTTATACTACGATATACTTCTTTTGTTAACGAGTGTACCTCCTCTAAATAATTGGCAATGGTTTTTGTTCCTAAAATTTTTAAGGTTAACCAAACTTTTAAAGCATCGAATCGACGTGTTGTTTGGATTGATTTTTCTATAAGGTTTGGTCGTTCTGGATCTTTATCTTCAATAGGATTTAAGTAATCTGCATAGTACGACACATACTGAAAATGTTGCTTATTATTAACTAGAAAAGCACTACAACTTACAGGTTGAAACAAGGTTTTATGAAAATCGATGGTAATCGAATTCGCTAACTCAATACCTTTAAAATATTTTTTATGGGTATTTGTAAGTGCAAAAGCACCACCATAAGCACCATCAGCATGCAACCACATATTGTGTTCTTTGGCAATCTTTCCGATGGTTTGTATTGGATCAAAACTCCCATAATCTGTAGTACCCAATGTTGTTACTACTGCTATTGGAATATTACCTTCTTGTTTTGTTTTTTCTATAGCCAGCACCAATTCATTTGCATCCATCTGCATTTTTTTATCAACTTTTACGGGTATAACAGCATCATAGCCCATACCTAACAAAGCAGCACTTTTTTGAATACTGAAATGTGCTTTTTCTGAACAAAAAATTCTGAATTTACTTATTTCATTACTCCATCCATGTTGCTTGATGTTAATTCCAAAATGGTTGAAAGCATAGTTATCTCGAGCCATTAATAACCCCATGAAATTAGATTGTGTTCCTCCACTTGTAAAAACACCATCTGAATTATTTGAAAGATTAAATACGCTGGTTATCCATTGAATAACTTCTTGTTCTATAAAAGTTGCAGAAGTACTCTGGTCCCATGTTTCAACTGCAGTATTGATTGTGGTTGTAATCATTTCTGCTATGATGGATGGTAGGGTAATTGGACAATTTAAATGTGCTACGTATGTTGGGTTATGAAATGCTATTGCATTTTTTATATACAAGTTATTCAACTCTTCTAAAACACTATCTATAGGTTGTGTTTCTTCTATATTTACCAATTTCGCTTGTTCTTTATTTGCTAAAATTTCTTCAAGGTTGTCTCCTTGATAAAAAGTTCTGTTGGATAAAAATTGTTGAATATAAGTGGTTGTTTTCTGAATATACTCTTCATACAACTGCACAGATTCGTCACTAAACAAATAGCTATTTAATGACAATTCCTTTAGTGAAGGGCTAGATTTAAGAATCATTTATTTTTATTTAGTCTTAATAATTTAAAGCAAAAGTATATTCAGACCAAACAAATTAAATGACGTAAATGGAATTTAAAATGACGCAAGTAGCATATTTTATAAAAAAAAGAAAGCGCAGTATTTAGTGTACACTAAATACTGCGCTTTAAAAATTTTATTCTTTTGTTCTTAGCTCTCTGGAGCTAACTCTACTTCTAAACCATCTAAATCGGGGGTCATTTGTATTTGACAACCCAATCGGCTATTATCTTCTACATAAAAAGCTTCTGCTAACATTGCTTCTTCATCATCTCCCATTTCTGGTAATTCATGATCTGATTTCACATAGCATTGACATGATGCACACATTGCCATTCCACCACAAATACCAATAGTTCCTTCAGGAGCTAATTCGTACGAGCGAACTACTTCCATTAAGTTCATAGCCATATCTGTTGGTGCTTGTACCTCGTGCGTTACCCCATCACGATCGGTAATTTTTATAGTAATATCTTGTTCCATAATTTAGGTATTAGTAGTTAGTAAATAGGAATTAGAAATTGGTTTTGCTTCATTGATTTTATCAACCCAAAAATCATTCTCGATTTTTCATTAGACTGATGTATTAACTTTGTTGATTTTTCTTTAGATATAAACTCTAAACGCACAGCTAAATATAGCATGGAACGAACTTCACTATTAGAACCTAAAGCGTAATATAAAAATCGAATGAATTCTTGATTTGAACTTCTATCGAAACCTTCTGCTATATTATTAGAGATAGAAACGGATGCTCTTGTAATTTGATCTTTAAAAGAATACTCTTTACTAGATTTAAAATGCTTGTAAATCTCTAAAGAAAAATCCTGTGCTTTTTGCCAAGCAATGATATCTTCAAATCTTTTTATCCCCATTTCCTAATTCCTGTCTCCAAACAACTTTTTCCTTAAGGTTTTCGCTCTTTTATCTTCTCCATTATGTGTCCAACCTGGTGAATTGAATATATAATTGAGTTTATCACTCCATTTATCCGCTCTTTTTACATCTTTCCAGATAGCCGCATATTCATGCGTTGCTACTTTTACTGGGTTAAACGTTTCAATATTTACGGTTAATCCATATACTGGTTTATCAACTTCTTTTAATTCTTCAGAAAAAGTACCAAACATACGATCCCAAATAATTAAAATCCCTGCATGATTACAATCTAAATAACGAATATTAGAGGCGTGATGCACTCGGTGATGTGATGGTGTATTGAAGATTAGTTCTATAGGCTTCGGAAGTTTATCAACCAATTCTGTATGTACAAAAAACTGATAAATTAAACTGATTCCCATCATGGTAAACATCATTAAAGGATCAAATCCTAATAACGGAATCCACATCCAAAAGAAAAATTTATGAATACGCTCTCCGACTCCTTGACGCAATGCTGTTCCTAAATTCATATGTACTGACGAATGATGCGGTACATGACCTGCCCAAAACAAACGTACTTCGTGATTTAATCGGTGAAACCAGTAGTAAGCAAAATCATCAGCCAATAACAATAAAATCCATGCCCACCATTGACGTTGCACTATGCCTTTTAACGGACTGATTTCATACAAGTAGAAAAAAGCTACAAAGGCTAAAATCTTCGGAATAAATTCAACAATAGCAGAAAACACCATCATTAACATTGATACACCAGTATCTTTACCGTCGTATTTTTCTTTTGCTATTCGGTATTCCACGAACATGGAAATGAAAAATACAGGTAAGGCGAAGTACAATAATTTGTCTTCTGATAATTGTTGTATGTATTCAGTTAATGTCACGCTTAATTAATTGCTTTAACTACAGCTTTAGGCGCTTCTTTTCGAGTACCGTCAAATCCGTCAACTCCACCAACCGTTGTGTATTTCATCACGTATTTTTTATCAGGATGAATACGTTTATAAGCACTCTGGCACATTAACGTTGCTTCGTGGAATCCGCATAAAATTAACTTTAACTTTCCTGGATAGGTATTTACATCTCCAATTGCGTAAATTCCTTCAACATTGGTTTGATAATCTAATGCGTTATTTACTTTTATCGCGTTTTTCTCTATTTCTAATCCCCAATTGGCTATTGGTCCTAATTTTGGAGACAGTCCGAACAACGGAATAAAATGTTCACAAGGCAATGTAAATGGTTCTTTATCTTTTTGCTCTACTAGTACACCTTCAACTTTATCATCACCCACAATACCTTTAACTTCAGCAGGTGTTATCAGCATTAGTTTACCTTCATTCTTTAATTCTTGTACTTTATCTACAGAGTCTAGCGCTCCTCTAAACTCATTTCTTCGATGAATTAAGGTGACCGATTTTGCTACATCTGTTAGGAAAATAGACCAATCTAAAGCAGAATCTCCTCCTCCAGCTATGACCACGTCTTTACCGCGATATATTTCTGGTTCTTTAATCATGTATTCCACTCCTTTGTCTTCAAAATCAGCAATATTTGGAATCGGTGGTTTACGCGGTTCAAAACTTCCCAATCCTCCTGCAATAGCTACTACTGGCGCTTGATGTTTTGTTCCTTTATTAGTGGTAACGATAAACGTTCCGTCTTCTTGTTTTTCAATAGTATCTGCACGTTCGCCTAAGGTAAAACCTGGTTCAAATTGTTTAATTTGTTCCATCAATTTATCGGTTAAATCTCCTGCTAAAATCTCTGGATAAGCTGGGATATCGTAAATGGGTTTTTTAGGATAAATTTCTGAACACTGCCCTCCTGGTTGTGGTAAGGCATCGATTAAATGACAACGTAATTTTAATAATCCTGCTTCAAAAACCGTAAATAATCCTGTAGGTCCTGCTCCAATAATTAATATATCTGTTTGTATCATTTTGTAACAAAATTCTCTTATTTATACTGAGATTCCCACCTTTTGAAATAAGGCAGGAATAGGTATGCGTTAGTGATTGAGTGGCTTGTTTGAGCTCTCCTAATTTTTTAATTGGGAAGCGAGTAACGAAAGCACGCCCGAACGCCCAAAATTAAAATAATTGTTTTGCTTAAAACCTGATTTTTATCAGTTAAGCTACGTTAATTACTTCTGTAATTTCTGGCGCGTATTTTTTAATTGTTGCTTCTACTCCGTTTTTCAAGGTCATTTGATTGACTGAACAACCGCTGCAAGCTCCTTCTAATTGTACTTTTACTGTACTGTTTTCTATAGATAATAATTTGATATTACCTCCATCACTTACTAAAAAAGGTCGGATTTCTTCCAACGCTTTTTCTACGTTATTTCTTATGTCTGCTGTTGCCATAACTGCTTATTTTGAGCTACAACCACTCATGGTAGTAATTCGTACTACTTCTGTTGGTGGTAGGTTTGCATTTCTTTTTAATAGTTGCGAAACCATTTCTTTGGTTACCTCTGTAAAAGCTTCTGCTAATGGTGTGTTTTCTTGTAAAGCTACTGGATGTCCAACATCTCCTGCTTCACGTATGCTTTGTACTAGTGGTATTTCTCCTAAGAAACTTGTTTCAATATCTTCTGCTAAATTTTTAGCACCTCCGTTACCAAAAATATAATATTTATTGTTAGGAAGTTCTGCTGGTGTAAAATACGCCATATTTTCAACGATACCTAATACGGGTACGTTAATACTTTCTTGTTGAAACATTGCTACTCCTTTTTTAGCATCTGCTAAGGCAATGTTTTGCGGTGTACTTACTACAACTGCTCCGTTAATTGGTACTGCTTGTACTATTGATAAATGTACATCTCCTGTTCCTGGAGGTAAGTCGATTAATAAAAAATCTAACTCTCCCCAATCTGCATCAAAGATTAATTGATTTAATGCTTTTGAAGCCATTGGTCCACGCCAAATTACTGCTTGACTTGGATCTGTAAAAAAACCTAGTGATAATAATTTTACTCCGTAACTTTCAATCGGCTTCATTTTTGAACGTCCATTTACGTTTACCGCTAATGGCTTTTCTCTTTCTACATCAAACATTAAATGCTGTGATGGTCCGTATACATCGGCATCTAACACTCCTACTTTAAAGCCCATTTTTGCTAAAGATACAGCCATGTTTGAGGTAATCGTAGATTTTCCTACTCCACCTTTACCTGAAGCAATGGCTATGATGTTTTGAATATTAGGAATTTCTTTTCCTCTAATTTGATTTGGGTTTTCTTTTTGTTGAACTTCTACCTTCACATTCACTTTTACATCAATTTTTTGATCAACATGTTGGTGAATTGCTTTCATTATCTCAACTTCTACCTTCTTTTTCGCTTGTAATGATGGGTTTGCTATCGTAACATCAACAATAACTTCATCTCCAAATGTAACTACATTGGTTATATTTTCGTTTTCTACTAAACTTTTACCTTCTCCTGGTGCTGTTATGGTTTCTAACGCTTTGTATATATCTTGTTTTTTAAAACTCATGTTTTATGCTATGTGCTTTAAACAGCAAGCGATAGGCTTGTTGCTTATTTTTATTTAATCTTAACTGCAAAGATACATTTTAGCCCTCAGAAAATAAAGTCTTTAGATTGGTAATATTTATAGGTTGATAAGTTGGTTTTATAAATATGGATTTCAAAGATTAGCACTCGTTTTTTATGAGTGATAAACATGAATTGTTTTTGTAATTATTTGTAAACTTTTGAAAAATTAGGAAATATAACCTTTCTCATACCCATAGGTTAATAACGCTTCATAGGGGTCTCCTTTTAAATTTAAAAGTTTTGCAAATGCTGGTTCAGTTTTAAAGCCTTGTTCTTTTAGGGTTATAATTTTAGACTTAAATGCTCCATTTTCTTTTAATAATACTTGGTGTTCTATAAGCAAATGTAAATAAGAGTCTTGCTCTTCTGGCAGTTTATTCTGTACAAAAATCTCTATTGGAAAGCTTTTATACTCAAATGTAATGATGGTTGTTTTTAAGTTTTTATATGATGGAATTGTCTTTACTTCAAACTTTGTAAGTTTTCCATATTTCTCACTTACAACTTTTATAAGGTCTTCATGATTGTCACTCTGACAAATGATATCTAAATCGCTTGACGCTACATCGATATTGATTGGTATTGTACCTACTAAAATAGGCTTACAATTTTTTAACAGGTCGAAAAGATTTAACTCTAATAATACTTTGTAGGCTTCTTTTTGACGGACAGTTCCTTTTTTTAAGTATGTTGTATTTTTGAAGTTTATCACAATTCTTCACTCGGATTCCAAAACACCTTTTCAAAATCTTGAATTTGGTTATCAATAACTTCAATTCCTTCGCTTTCTAACAATTGTTGCATAAGGTTTGTTCCGTCAAAGTGATGTTTTCCTGTTAATAATCCTTTTCTATTCACTACTCGGTGTGCTGGCACTTCTTTTTCTGAAGAGTTATTCATTGCCCAACCAACCATTCTCGCTGAACGCGCTGCTCCTAAATAGGTTGCTATAGCTCCGTAACTTGTAACTCTTCCATACGGTATTAAACGCGCTACTTCGTACACTTTTTCGAAGAAGTTTTGTGAATTTCTTTCCATCGACTAAAAATACAATTTTACTATAAAATAGACTGCCACAATCCCAGTAATTATTCCTATAAATAAATTGAAATATTGGGTATAAAAAATGAGTTTTGTTTTTACTTTTTTTGCCAAAAAAATATAACTACTTAAAACAGCAATGATTCCTAAAACAGTTCCAATACCAAAAATAGAAGTACATATAAACCCCGGCATTGCCCATCCATTCATTACAAAAGAAGAATGAGCTATAGCAAAAAAAGGAACGGCAAACATATTTACAGAAGACAAAGACATCCCAAATAGAAACCCATTCTTAATAACTTTTTCAGTTTTATGTTTGGGTTTAGAGAGTCCTTTGTATGTAAAAAGAACAGAAAGCAATGAAAAAACAACAATAGCTACACTTTGAATCCAAAAAATTAATTTGGGAAATTTTTCAAAAAAACCTGTAAGTAGTACAGCTAAAAAAAATTGAACTAGAACAATTAGTGAAACTCCAACTACAAATTGACGAGCAACTTTTTTATCATTTTCAATATAAATTTTACTTGCTGTAATATTCAACATACTCGGTGGAGTATACCCAATGTATGAAGTAATAAAACCAAGAATTAGATGAGATAAAATCATTTTAGAGTGTTTTCTTTTTACTCTAAATAGGACGTAATTTTTTTGAATTACTTTCTAAAAAAATCCTGCAAAAGAGCAGGATTAGTAATTGAGTTTAAATTTTATATAAGTAATCGGTTTACCGATTTCTAAATATTGTTTTTCGTAAAACGTTTGCGTACCAGTTACTTCTTCTGGGCTGTACACATTTTTATACACATCGTGATTGGCATGCAGAATTTCATGACCTTCTCCATGCAATACCCCTAAAGTATAACCGTGCATAAATTCGCTATCGGTTTTTAGGTTGACTGTTCCTTCTGAATTTAAAATACCATGGTATTTCTTTAAAAACTCAGAATTCGTCATACGATGCTTAGTACGCTTATATTTAATTTGTGGATCTGGGAAAGTTATCCAAATTTCAGAAACTTCATTTTCAGCAAAAATATAATCTACTAACTCTATTTGAGTTCTGATAAAAGCTACATTGTTCATATCATTTTCTAATGCTGTTTTAGCTCCTCGCCAAAATCGTGCACCTTTAATATCAATTCCAATAAAGTTTTTATCAGGATTTTTCTCTGCTAAAGCAATCGTATATTCACCTTTACCACAACCTAGCTCTAAGACTATTGGATTGTTGTTTTTAAAAAAAGTGTTCCACTTTCCTTTATAAGAAAAGTCGTTGATTACTTCTTCTCGTGTTGGTTGAATAACATTAGCAAACGTTTCATTTTCTCTGAAACGTTTTAGTTTATTTTTACTTCCCAAAGTGTATAGAAATTAGGCTCTATCTTCTGTTCCTTCTCTTTGAAAACGAGCCGCTTCTTTCATCCAATAAGCAAATAACACTAATAGGATTAATAAAAAGAACCAGTTTACAGCGTTTGAAGTCCACCAACCTGCATCTGATTTAGCTACTGTTAAACGTAACCAATTGAATGGTGCAAATAAAAAGTCGGTAAATAAACTACCAATCCATCTAAAAATATTGCCTGCTATCATATCTTAAGTATCTTTACATCTGCAAAAATATAAAAAGAAACAATGTTAGCCAATTTTTTCGGTAAATCTAAACCTATAAATTTTATTGTACTGTTTGTACTTTTCTTAGGATATTTTGTTGTAAGTATTTTTTCTAAAGAGTTATCTTTCAATCTCGTTAAAGAACTAGGTTGGTTTTTAGTTGTTTTTTCGGTATACAACTTTATAATAGCTAAGAATTTATTGACCTATGATAACTCTTTTGCTTTTTTATTTTTTGTAATATTAATTGGTTTTTTTCCTGATACTATACAGATAAACAAAACTTTTTACGCCAACTTAACTATCCTTCTTTTTTTACGAAAAGTATATAGTTTACAATCTTCTAAAAACATGCTACATAAATTGTTTGATGGTGGCTTGTGGCTTGGAATTTCGTTTTTAATAGAGCCTTATGCTCCTCTATTACTCATATTGCTTTACCTATCTATTTTTTTACATCAACGATTTACTTATCAAACATTATTAACTCCTATAATCGCTTTTGGCACTCCTGTTTTTTTGTACTTCACTTATTATTTTTGGTACGATAGACTTGAAAAGTTCTGGTTGCTTTTTGATTGGAATTTTTATCCTGATTTAAGCTTTTATTCTCATGAGAAATATTTGTTTCCTATTCTTTTTATAAGCTTTTTTTTAATTGCCTCTATTCTTTTAAAAAGCCCAAAGGCACTTGCTGTTAAAAATAAATTCAGAAAAAACTGGATTTTAATTCTTACTCATCTTGTAATAACTACAGTTATTTTACTTTTAGTTCAAGATGGCTCTGGAAGTGAGTTTTTATATGTATTCTTCCCTGTTTCTGTTATTCTAGCTAATGGAATAGAGTTTTTTCAAAAGAAGTGGTATGCTGATGTTATTATTATTTTATTCTTAATAGCTTCTTTTACCGTAAGTACTATTGTATAAACTACAATTTTGCTCCATAGGCTAAATCACCTGCATCTCCTAAACCAGGAACTATGTATCCCTTATCGTTTAATTTTTCATCAATATCAGCAATCCATAAAGTAGTGCTTTCTGGTAAGTGTTTAGCAACATATTCTACCCCTTCTACTGAACCAATAACAGAAGCTATAATTATTTCTTTGGGGGTTCCGTATTTTTTTATCCCTTCATAAACCTCAACCATAGAGCGTCCTGTAGCCAACATTGGATCTACTAGTAATAATGTTTTGCCGTCAATAGAAGGGGATGCAAAGTATTCTACTACTATTTCAAACTCTTCGTCATTATTAGGATGATGGCGATATGCTGAGATAAATGCATTTTCTACATCGTCAAAATAGTTTAGCATTCCGTTATGTAGAGGTAAGCCAGCTCTAAGAATAGAGCATAACACTATATTGTTTGTAGCTAACTCTACCTTTTTAGTTCCTAAGGGTGTGCTTATTTCTTTTTCCTCATAATTCAGCTCTTTACTTAATTCATATCCTAAAACTTCCCCTATTCGTTCAATATTTCTACGAAAACGCATCGAATCTTTTTGAACTGATGTGTCTCTGAGTTCAGCTAGGAATTTAGTAAGAATAGAATTTTGTTTGGCTAAATGATGAGTTTTCATGAAATGTATTCTTTTTGTGCGCTACAAAAGTAACAGATTTTATCAAGCTTTTATAAAGTTGGTTAGTGCTTTTAGTAGTTCTTCTTTTGCTTCCACATGACTCATATGTCCGTTTGGTAATGCAATTAATGAGGTATTGGTTCTCTTTGCTTCTTCTTCAACAATGGTATACTTTAAGATTGGATCATTTTTTCCTGCTATTATCAATCTCTTTTCTATTGTTTGTAAAACAACTTCCTTGTTTTCTCGCAAACGCATTCCCTCTGTTGCTGCAATATATCCTCTAACTGAAGTTTTTAAGGCTTCTTCTCTTATTTTCTCTATTTCTTCAAATAATTGTAAACGCATATTCTCTGCAAACAAGTTGCTAATTGACATTTTCACCAATGTTTCGTAATTTTCCTTAGCCGTTTCAACAGCTCTGAGTCGTAATTTCTTTCGTTCTTCACTATCTGCTTGAGAGGTAGAGTTCATCAAACAAATTCCTTTTACATTTTTTTGATATTTTTCTGCAAATGCCAAGGCAACATATCCTCCCATGGAATGCCCTATGAAGGTTGCTCGACGAATTTTTAATACTTTTAAAACCGATTTTACTGCTTCTGCCATCTCTTCCATGGTATGAATATATCCAACACAGCCTGTTTTTCCATGCCCTAATAGGTCAATACAAAGCACGCGGTTTTTTTTAGACAACTCATCAACCACCTCGTTCCACATAGCACTATTTTCTAAAAAACCGTGTAATAAAACAATAGTACTTCCCTTACTAGTATCTGTGTAAAAAACAGTGGTTTCCTTAAATTTTACAATCATTTTTTAATGTATATTCGTCGCTTACTAATTTATTAAGCAATGCACAAAACTAAGGAGATATTTATAAACGGATTCGCTTTATTTTCAATGTTTTTTGGGGCTGGTAATTTAATTTTACCTCCATTTTTAGGAAAAAATGCTGGCAGCTTATGGTTTTGGGTAACTATTGGCTTTTTTATTACTGCTGTTTTTATTCCTATGATAGGTATTTTAGCCCATGCCAAATTACAGGGTACCATGTACGATTTTGGCAAAAAAGTATCTCCTACTTTTAGCCTTATATATTGTTTTATTGTGTACACTATTTGCATTGCTTTACCTGCACCTAGAACGGCATCAGTTACTCATGAAATGGCCATTGCTCCTTACTTTAGCAACAGTAGTTCTCTAGTTACCAGTACAGTTTATTTTGGACTTGTTTTTATTTTTACCATGAACCGATCAAAAGTACTAAACCTACTCGGTAAATTTTTAACACCACTTATCATCCTTATTCTATTAGCTATTATTTTCGTTGGTTTTTTTACAGCTCCTGATACAATTACTCCAACTATTCTTAAAGCTCCGTTTGTTGATGGTTTGCTAGAAGGGTATCAAACTTTTGATGCCATTGCTTCTATCGTTGTTGGAGGTGTTTTAGTTATTTCAATGAATTTTAACACAAATACAACTTTTGAAGAGAAAAAAGAGCTTATTACCAAAGCAGGTTTTATTGCTGGTATAGGCTTGTTAATTATTTATGCTGGCCTTATTTATAATGGGGTTTTATTTAGTTCTACCTTTTCTGAAAGTGCTAATAGAACAGAAATCTTAAACTCTTTGAGCAATCAAACTTTAGGGAATATTGGAAGTGTTTTTCTTAGTGTTTTAGTTGCTTTGGCTTGTTTTACAACAGCGGTTGGAATTATTACTGGAACTGCCGATTATTTTAAAGGAATTAACAATAATTCTCAAAAGGTCTTTACAATTACTGCTATTATTAGCTGTTTACTAGGAATTGCTGTGGGGCAGTTTGATGTGAAATATATTATCAATATTGCACTACCTGCTTTGATGTTTATTTATCCGATTACTATTGTTTTAATTGTACTAAATGTGCTTCCTGAAAAACACACCTCAACTTTAGTTTTTAAAAGTGTAGTAGCAGTAACCTTTTTATTTAGCATTCCAGATTTTTTAGGTTTCATTATCAATCCTAACTACTTAATTGAGATAAAAAACAACATTCCTCTTGCTAATGATAATTTAGGGTGGGTATTGCCTGCTATATTGAGTTTTGTTTTTGCTAATTTGATTAAAAGCAAAAAGCAAGTTCCAACCGAATAAGTTACTTAATGATATATTATATACAACTAAAAAGTGCGCAATTGCGCACTTTTTAGTTGTATATAAATTGAATATCTTAAAAACGATATCCTAAATTTATTCCTACTCTAGGTACAATTGAACGGGCCTCTGAAGTAAACAAGTTTCTACCCAAACCTCCGTAGATGTCAAGAACAAAACCACCTGAGGACACATATTTTGATCCAAAAGCCAAGCCTAAAGCTCCATCAGTATATTCCTTAAAAGTATTAGGCGAACCATCAAGCTCAATTTCTCTTTCTCCTGTATTAATCCCCATAAAAACTTCACCAAAATAGTTCCAATTGCTATTGTTCGTAAAATAATGACGGAAAAAAGGAGTAAACATTCGTTCTTCGTTGTATCTAAAATCTGCTGATCTTTTTTCAAAGTTGAACAACGCCGAGATACCTATTGAAGAACGATCCGTAGTATAATACTCGTAAGATACTTCTAACGTTTTAAAGGCCAATGCGTCTAGTAAATCTACTTTTACCTCTTGCTGTGCATACGTGAGAGAACTGACAAAAACCACAGCTGCTAATACTATTTTTTTCATTTTAATTTTTTACTAATTATCATTTATCTAATACTTACACAAGTATAATACCATAAAGGTACATCTTTTGTAAAAACAGTTTGATTACATATCCTTTTTCGCTTAGGAACAGTTACAATTTGTATTACAACTGTTATTTTTTTTAGGTTTAAAAAAGAACTTTTTCACTAAAAAAATAACTGCTCCACAAACGACTACATATGTTAAAATTTCCTGCATTAACTCAAAATTTGATAGGCTATAAATGCTGATAAATATGCCAAAATTCCCATACTTACTAGTTGAACCGTTGGCCACTTCCAACTTTTTGTTTCTCTTTTTACAATTGCCAACGTTGCCATACATTGCATTGCAAACGCATAAAACAACAATAAAGAAATTCCTGTAGCAAAATTAAATCTCTTCTCTCCTGTGTCAGGATTTATCTCTGATGCCATTTTTTGTTTGATAGTAGTCGTATCTTCTCCGTCGTCTTCTACACTATAAATAGTTGCTAACGTACCAATAAACACCTCTCTCGCGGCAAAAGAACTAATTAGCCCAATACCTATTTTCCAGTCATAACCTAAAGGCTTAACAACTGGCTCTATTGTTTTTCCGGCTATTCCTATATATGAGTTTGCAAGTTTAGCTGAAGCGACTTTTTTCGCTAGCTCTTCTTCTGATAATTGTTGATTTGCTACATTTTCAATTACATTTTTCTCTGCATTTTCAAACGATGATGGCCCGTGAGATGCTAAAAACCATAGTACTATTGATATTGCTAAAATGATTTTTCCTGCACCAAAAACAAATGCTTTTGTTTTATCTAACACATCATAAAACACATTTTTAACTGATGGTATCTTGTAGTTAGGCATCTCAACTACAAAAAGCGAGTTGTTTTTTATCTTCAATGTCTTATGTAACACATATGCTGCTATGATTGCAGCTGCAAATCCTAAAATGTATAAAGCCAACAGGGTAAAACCTTGTAAACTAAAAAAACCAAACAGCTTAGTATCAGGAATAATTAAAGCTATTAAAATAGCATACACAGGTAATCGTGCAGAACAGGTTGTAAATGGTGTTACCAATATGGTAATTAATCGTTCTTTCCAACTACCAATAGTTCTAGTTGCCATAATTGCTGGAATAGCACATGCTGTTCCTGAGATTAAAGGAATAACACTTTTACCACTCATTCCAAAGCGACGCATAATTTTATCCATCAAAAATACGACCCGACTCATATAACCCGTTTCTTCAAGAATGGATATAAAAAGAAACAAAATAGCTATTTGAGGAATAAAAATCACAACCCCACCTACTCCAGGAATAATTCCATCAGTTAGTAAATCAGTAAACATTCCTGCTGGTAATTGTGCTTTTGTAAACTCTGCAATATTAGCAAACAACCCATCTATGAAATCCATAGGTGTAGACGCCCAATCAAAAATAGATTGAAATATTAACAATAACAATCCGAAGAAAATAACATACCCAAATATTTTATGAGTAAAAACGCTGTCTAGTTTACTACGAACATCTGTAGCTTTGGATGCATCTATTTTATACGTTTTATTTAAAACAGCATTTATTTGCTGATATCTATATATCGTTTCTTTATGCTGATATTTTTTCTGCTTAGTAATTTCACCTTCAAACTCTTTTATTGCTTCTTTTTCTGAAGAAGAAAGTAATGGAGTGTGGTTTTTAGTTAACATCATCCACAACTCATACGAAGTAAACTCTTTACTCACCGTAGCCAATCGGTCAAAGTAAGTAGCATCTATCTTCTGAGATAGTTCGTTAAAATTTGAGTGTACTTTTAACGATTCATAATCCGCTACTACCTCTTTTAAATCATCAACTCCTTCGTTGGTTCTTGCCGACATCAACACTACTTTGGTATGCAGTTCTTTTTCTAAAGCAGGGACATCTATAGAAATTCCTTTCCGCTTTAACTGATCTGCCATGTTTAATGCTAAAATCGTCGGAACTTCTAAATCCTGAATCTGCGAAAACAGTAATAAGTTTCTTTTTAGGTTTTCAATATCGGCAACGACTACAATTACATCTGGTTTTTCTTCTTGATGAGTCGTCATCAAAGCTTTTAAAACAATACTTTCATCTATAGACGTAGGGTTGATGCTATAAGTCCCTGGTAAATCCGTAATTGTTGCCTGTTTACCGTTAGGCAACTTACAAACTCCTTGTTTTTTATCAACCGTAACTCCAGGATAATTTCCTACTTTTTGGTTTAAACCTGTTAACTGATTAAATAAGGATGTTTTACCTGTATTAGGATTTCCAATTAATGCTACGTTAATACGATTACTCATCAGCTATAGTTTTATAATTGAAATTTGACAAGCTGTTTCTTTTCGAATCGCTAAATGACTTCCGTTTACGCATATGTACATAGGATCTTTTAACGGAGCTATTTGAAGTAACTCTACTTCACTTCCTGGTAAACACCCCATTTCTAATAATTTCAACGGAATCTTATCTAAGCACTCTTCTGATATAATTCCTTTTTCCCCTAAATGTAACGATGCGATAGTACTCAAAAGATATATTTTTAGCTTGCAAATATACTAAAATAGAATCATTCTAAACAGCATATTAAAACAATATATCATTTATTTACAATAGGTTGTTCTCTTTATTTGATGTCTTATATTTGTGGTATGACTTTCGACGATATTATTGGGCAAGAACACATCAAAAAACACTTACAGCAATCGGCTGAAAATAATAGAATTCCGCATGCACAACTCTTTGTTGGTAAAGAAGGAAGCGGAACTTTACCCATGGCTATTGCCTATGCTCAATTCTTATTATGTAACTTCTCCGAGAATGTAGAAGCTTGCAACATTAAATGTAGCAAACTACAGCATCCTGACTTGCATTTTGCTTTTCCTGTAACTACAAATGATTCCGTTAAAAAACACCCTGTTAGTAATTTGTTTTTAGAAGATTGGCGCTCTTTTATAGAAGAACAACCTTATGGAGGTTTGTTTAATTGGCTACAACACATTGGCGTAGAAAACAAACAAGGACAAATTGGCGTTGATGAAGCGGAAGACATTGTAAAAAAATTACAATTAAAATCGTACGAAGGTGGTTTTAAAGTAATGGTTATTTGGATGGCAGAAAAGATGAACGTTGCTGCTTCTAACAAATTGTTAAAACTGATTGAAGAACCACCAAGTAAAACTATTTTCATCCTTGTCACTGAAGATGAAGAACAGATTATTAACACCATAAAATCTCGATGTCAAGCATTACACTTCCCTGTGTTAAGTGAAAGTGATATAGCCAATGCGCTTACCCAACAAAAAGGAACACCTGAAAGCGAAGCGATAAAAATTGCTCACCAATCTGAGGGGAATTACAACAAGGCACTGCATATTTTAAACAACAATTCAAACGACTTAGTTTTTGAACAATGGTTTATTACGTGGATTCGAGCTGCCTTTAGAGCTAAAGGAAATGCAGCAGTTATTCAAGACTTAATTGGCTGGTCGGAAGAAATCGCTAAATCTGGTAGAGAAACTCAAAAACAGTTTTTACAATATTGCTTACAGTTTTTCAGACAGGCTTTACTCCTCAATTACGGAACACCAGATTTGGTATTTTTAGAAACCCAGTCTGCAAACTTCGAACTCGCAAAATTTGCACCGTTTGTTCATAGTGCAAATATCTTAATCATAGAAAAAGAAGTAAGTGACGCACAGTATCATATTGAGAGAAACGGAAATGCTAAGATTATTTTATTAGATTTATCTATTAAATTAACGCGTCTTCTACACACCAAAGAAGAAAAAATCCAATCGTAACTATGAAAACAAAACACATAATTACCGCGCTTATTTTCGGAATACTTTTTGCTACTTGTAAACAAGAGAAAAAAGAACCGTTATTACAAGAATATTTAGTTGGTAATTGGGAAACAACCTATTTAAAAATTGAATATGCAAGCGCTAACGAAACCGATAGCACTGCTGTTTTTGAAGATGATTTTAGCAAAGCCAATTCAGGAAAAGCTCAATCTACCTATAACAACGATGGCACTTTTTCTGCGTGGTTTGTGCAAGCTGATGGAAAAAAAGTTGGTGAAACTAATGGCAAGTGGAAAACTATTGGAGACAGTTTATTTGTTGATTATCCGTATTTAGGAAAGCAAGTACAGGCTTGGTATAAAATTACACAAACTACTAACGATAGTTTTAGCGCTACCTCTACTTATGACTGGGATAATGATGGAGAAACAGATGATACTTTGCTTATGAAAACTAAAAAAATTGAATTATAAAATTGCGTATTTTCAACAACATATCACTTCGAATTAGGATTTTCTTGTCAATGATACTTTTAGTACTATTGGCATCTATCTTAATTGTAATTGTTACTATTTATCAGTACGACGAACAAACAAAAGACTACAACACTTCACGTTTTGAACGCAAAGAGTTCTCAACAATACAAGATATTGAAATAGAACTTAAACGAAGAACCACCTACCCTGTTACTACAGAGAATTTATCAAAAATTTTTCAAGATAGGATTTATGATATCGCTTATGTTCATAAACTTACTATCTCAATGTATGACATGGATGGTAAACTTTTAAAATCGTCCATTCCATATAATTTTGACAAAAAAGAAGGGCAAGACTTAGCCAACGAAACCGTTCGAGATTTAGCCAACAATTCAAACCATAAGATTTTAAAAAGTAGAACCGAAAAAGGAATTACTTACCAGTCTTCATACGCCTATTTAAACGACCCACGTTTTAAAAGAATTGGTATTCTAGAACTCCAAATAGCTCAAGACAATGAAGAGCAAAAACAAGAACTACGAGAGTTTATTTCTCGCTTATCATTAGTTTATTTGCTAATGCTCATTATTGCAATTGTATTAGCTTACTTTTTATCAACTTATATTACTCGATCCATTCAAACCATCTCTCAAAAAATAAATGAGACTCGTTTAAATAAGCGTAACGAAAAAATTACACTAAACTCTGCTAGCTCAGAAATCAATTCGCTGGTTGCCGCTTATAACAACATGATTGACCAGTTAGAAGAAAGTGCTGTAAAACTAGCTCAAAGCGAGCGTGAACAAGCTTGGAGAGAAATGGCAAAACAGGTGGCTCATGAGATTAAAAATCCGTTAACGCCTATGCGTTTATCAGTACAAAGCTTTGAAAGAAAATTCAATCCTGAAGATCCTAATATCAAAGAAAAAATGTCTGAATACAGCGAAACGCTTATTCAACAAATTGATGTAATGAGTTCTATTGCTTCTGCTTTTTCTGATTTCGCAAAGATGCCTACCCAACGTAGAGAAAAGCTAAATGTAGTTGATATCGTTAAACACTCGTTAGATATTTTTACTGAAGATTACATACATTATTTCCCTCAAGAAAAAGAGTTGTATGCCAGTTTAGACAAAACACAGTTGATACGAATTGTTACCAACTTAGTTAAAAACTCAATTCAAGCAATAAAAGACACCGATAAGAATCCGAAAATAGAAGTTAAAGTTGCTTCTGAAGGGAATCGTGTTAAAATAACTGTTTCCGACAACGGAAAAGGTATTAGTGAAGAAAATAAAGAACTTATTTTCGAACCTAAGTTTACAACCAAAACAAGTGGTATGGGCTTAGGACTATCTATTATAAAAAATATAATTGAAGCGTATGACGGTACAATATCCTTTACTTCAACTAAAGGAGTTGGAACTGTTTTTACCGTAATATTACCTAAAACATAAACACAGTATGAATTTTGAAAATATTTTAGTTGAACAAACTAACGCATTGGCAACTATTACCATTAACCGACCTAAAAAATTAAACGCTTTAAACAAAGCTACTATTGAAGAGCTTCATAATGCTTTTAAAGCCTTGGAAAAAGATGCTAGTATTAAAGTAATTATTATCACAGGTAGTGGAGAAAAAGCATTTGTTGCTGGAGCAGACATCTCTGAATTTGCACATTTCTCTGTTGAAGAAGGTGGCATGTTAGCTAAAAAAGGACAGGAAATTTTATTTGATTTTGTTGAAAACCTATCAACTCCAGTAATTGCTGCCGTAAATGGTTTTGCTTTAGGTGGTGGTTTAGAATTAGCTATGGCTTGTCACTTTAGAATAGCTTCAGACAATGCTAAAATGGGGTTGCCTGAAGTTTCATTAGGTGTAATTCCTGGCTACGGAGGTACCCAACGCTTACCTCAATTAGTAGGTAAAGGAAAAGCCATGGAATTAATTATGACAGCAGGTATGATTTCTGCTGACGAAGCTAAAGAAGCGGGATTGGTAAACCATGTAACTTCACAAGAAGAACTGTTTCCTTTAGCTGAAAAAATAGCTTCTAAAATTATGCGCAATTCATCTGTTGCCATAGGCGCAGCTATTAAAGCTGTAAATGATAATTTTAGAGATGGTGTAAATGGTTTTAAAAGTGAAATTACAGAGTTTGGAAACTGTTTTGGAACTGAAGATTTTAAAGAAGGAACTACTGCTTTTTTAGAAAAACGCAAACCTGAATTTCCAGGAAAGTAGTTTTTCATCACAAAAAACAACTATAAAAAAAATAGCATCTAAATAAAATTTAGATGCTATTTTTACAATAAGGGGATTACATTAATAAAATGGGGGTTATTAACTGAAGCAAATATATACTAAATTCAATAATATCCAAATTTTAACGTAAATTTTTTATTAAAGTAACATAAAGTTTACATTATTAACACAATAATCACTAATTCGCTCCATTCCATTCTTTATAGAATTGTTCTAAAAAACCTTCCATATAAGCATGCCTTTGCTCTGCAATTGCTTTTCCTGTTTGAGTATTCATCTTATCTTTTAACAGCAATAGTTTCTCATAAAAATGATTAATTGTAGGAGCTGTTGATTTTTTATATTCTTCTTTTGTCATCTTTAAATTTGGAGGAATCTCCGGATTGTACAATTCTCTATTTTTAAAGCCACCATAATTAAAACAACGAGCTATTCCAACAGCTCCTATAGCATCTAACCGGTCTGCATCTTGAATTACATCCAACTCTAGAGAGGTAAACTTTTGTTCAAAATTTCCTCCTTTAAAAGAAATATTAGTAATAATGTTTTCTATATGTAAAATGATTTCTTCAGAAACTTGTTGACTCGTTAAAAATGCCCTAGCTTTTTTGGGTCCAATCATTTCATCTCCATTATAAAATTTACTATCGGCTATGTCGTGTAACAATGCACCCAAAGAAACCAAAAACTCATCAACACACTCATTTTTAGCAATTAATAAAGCATTTTTATACACGCGTTCAACATGAAAAAAATCATGTCCTCCTTCTGCTCCTTGTAGCGTTTCTTTCACAAACGCTATCGTGTTTTGTATTATCTGTTCTTTGTTCATAATCCAAAAATAAAAATCCTGCACTTAGAAGCACAGGATTTTAAAATATTATTTAAGCTTTTATTATGCAGTAACCGATGGCTTGACCAAATTATTTGCTACTAAATATTCTGCTATCTGAATCGTATTTGTTGCAGCTCCTTTACGTAAGTTATCTGCAACAATCCACATATTTAAGGTGTTTTCTTGAGACTCATCTCTTCTAATTCTACCTACAAAAACCTCATCCTTATTATTGGCTAAAATAGGCATTGGGTATACATTATTTTGCACATCATCTTGTACAATAACACCCTCAGTTTGTATAAGCAACTCGCGTACTTTATCTAATTCAAAATCACTTTCAAATTGAACATTTACAGCTTCTGAGTGTCCACCAGCAGTCGGTATTCTAACTGCCGTAGCTGTTACATTAAAAGAATTGTCTCGTAAAATCTTTTTAGGCTCTTTTACCAACTTCATTTCTTCCTTGGTATATCCATTTTCTAAAAACACATCACAATGAGGTAATGCATTTCTTCCTATTTTATGCGGATATGCCATTTCTCCTTCAATTCCTGCTTCTTCATTATCTAATTGACGAACCGCTTTAACACCGGTTCCAGAAACAGATTGATAGGTTGAAATTACCACACGCTTCATTTTATACTCTTTGTGCAACGGAGCCAATGCCATTACTAATTGAATCGTAGAACAGTTTGGATTTGCTATGATTTTATCTTCACTGGTTAATACATCTCCGTTAATTTCTGGAACTACCAACTTCTTCGTTGGATCCATTCTCCAAGCCGATGAATTATCAATAACGGTTGTTCCAACCTCAGCAAATTTAGGAGCCCATTCTAAAGAGGTATCTCCTCCAGCTGAAAACAATGCAATATCTGGTTGCATAGCTACTGCAGTTTCTAAATCTACTACTGTATAATTTGTTCCTTGAAATTCAATTTGATTTCCTACTGAACGCTCCGACGCAACAGGAATTAATTCTGTTACTGGAAAATTACGTTCTGCCAATACTTGTAACATTACATTACCTACCATACCGGTAGCTCCTACCACTGCAACTCTCATTTTTTTGATTTTTGAGTATAAAATTTATTGTTTGTATGCCACAAAGGTTTAAAAAAAACAAATTGGTTGTATCTCTTTTGTTAGAAAAAATACGTTAAAATTTAAAAAATATACCATTTTAGCCTAAATCGTATTGTTTTAAACAGTAAAACTCAAAAAATCAGTACATTTGCAGCGGTTTTCTAAAAAAACCACAACATATTTGTTTAACTTAAAAAAGTATAGCATGCAACTGTACAACAAGTTAAGCGCAGAAGAACGCGCTAAATTAATTGACGACGCGGGTAAAGACCGTATTACTATCTCATTCTATCAATATCATAAGATAGAAAACCCAACTTTATTTAGAAATAAATTATTTCTTGAATGGAATGAACTAGATGTTTTAGGAAGAACCTACGTTTCCTACGAAGGAATCAACGCTCAAATATCTGTTCCCTCAGAAAACTTTCTAGCTTTAAAAAAACAACTAGATAGTATTTCTTTTTTAAATGGTATTCGCTTAAACGTAGCTATTGAGCACGACAATAAATCGTTTTTAAAATTAAAAGTAAAAGTTCGCAACAAAATTGTTGCTGACGGGTTAAACGACGATACTTTTGATGTTACTAACAAAGGAGTACACCTAAACGCAAAAGAGTTTAATGAAATGCTTGCAGATCCCAATACGGTTTGTGTAGATATGCGTAACCATTACGAAAGTGAAATTGGGCATTTTAACGGTGCTGTAACTCCAGATGTTGATACATTTAGAGATTCGTTAGATATTATTGAAGAAGATTTAAAAGACCATAAAGAAGACAAAAACTTATTAATGTATTGTACCGGTGGAATTCGATGTGAAAAAGCCTCTGCCTATTACAAACACAAAGGTTTTAAAAATGTTTTTCAGTTAGAAGGAGGGATTATTGAATATACACGTCAGGTAAAAGATGAAGGTTTAGAAAACAAATTTTTAGGAAAAAATTTTGTTTTTGACCACCGAAGAGCTGAAAAAATTTCTGATGATGTAATTGCCAATTGCCACCAATGTGGAAAACCTTGTGACACACATACCAATTGTGCTAACGAAGGTTGTCACTTACTATTTATTCAATGTGATGACTGTGCCTCAACAATGGAAAACACTTGTTCTCCTGAGTGTCAAGACATCATTCACTTGTCTTACGAAGAGCAAAAAGAATTGCGCAAAGGAAAACACGCAAGTAATAAAATATTTAAAAAAGGACGTTCAGAAGCTTTAAAATTTAAAAAGTAATGCAACAAATTGAATTAATGGCTCCTGCTGGTAATTTTGAATCATTACAAGCAGCTTTAGATAATGGGTGTGATTCGATATATTTTGGTGTAGAGCAATTAAATATGCGTGCTCGCGCGTCTATCAATTTTACCTTAGATGATTTAGAAGAAATCTCTCGTAGATGCTCTGAAAAAAATGTTCGTACGTATTTAACCTTAAATACGATTGTGTACGATCATGATTTATCTATTGTAAAAACCTTGATTAAAAGAGCTAAAGAAGCCAACATTACTGCTGTAATTGCAATGGATCAAGCCGTAATTGCCATGGCAAGAGCGGAGGGGATGGAAGTCCATATTTCTACACAAATTAACATTACAAACATAGAAACGGTTAAGTTTTATGCCCTATTTGCTGATACTGTAGTATTGAGTAGAGAACTAAGCTTACGTCAGGTAAAAAAGATTACTGAGCAAATTGAAAAAGAAGAAATCAAAGGACCGTCTGGTCGTTTGTTAGAAATTGAAATTTTTGGTCACGGTGCCTTGTGTATGGCCGTTTCTGGAAAATGCTATATGAGTTTACACTCGCATAATTCATCGGCAAACAGAGGAGCCTGCAAACAAAATTGCCGTAAAAAATATACGGTAATCGATCAGGAATCTGGTTTTGAAATGGAACTAGACAATGAGTACATCATGTCTCCTAAAGATTTATGTACCATCGATTTCTTAGATCAAGTTGCCGATGCTGGTATTAAAGTATTGAAAATTGAAGGTCGTGGTCGAGCACCAGAATATGTCGCTAAAGTAATTAAGTGTTACCGTGATGCCATTGACAGTTTATACAGTGGAACTTACGACAAAGAGAAAGTAATTAGCTGGATGCAAGAACTGGAGAAAGTATACAATCGTGGTTTTTGGAATGGATATTATTTAGGGCAGAAGTTAGGTGAGTGGAGTAAAGAACCTGGTTCGCATGCGACTCAAAAGAAAGTGTATTTAGGTAAAGGAATGCATTACTTCCCTAAAGCCGAAATAGGTGAGTTTAAAATTGAAGCCTACGATCTAGCTGTAGGAGATACCATTTTAATTACAGGCCCCACCACAGGAGCCCAAGAAATGGAATTAAAAAGCATGTTTGTAAATGATAAAGAAGCACAAACTGCTACCAAAGGAGATGAAGTTACCATGAAACTAGATTTCAGGATTCGCCCTTCCGACAAATTATACAAAATTGTAAAAACTGAATTTGCTAAAAACTAATGGTTGTAATTACCTTACAAAGAAATAAATGTATTGGTTGTAATTATTGCGTGGAGTTAGCTCCAGCCCAATTTCAAATGTCGAAAAAAGACGGAAAATCTGTTTTATTACACTCAACTGAGAAAAAGGGATTCTTTACCATAAAATCACACGACGACAGTATTTTTGAAGCCTCTCATGAGGCCAAAAAGGCCTGTCCTGTGAATATTATTGAAGTAAAACAAGTGTAATTCCACATACAAACTCTAAGCTAAAGCTCTCTTACGAGGGCTTTAATTATTTTAAAAAAAGCCGTAATTTTATCTAAAATAGATAGCATGTCTGGAGAAAAGAATTTATCAGTTCTTATTAGAGAAATGAAACCTTTTGTAAATAAAGGAACATATGTTTTTACTTCGGTACAAGACACATCTGGTATTCATACAAAAGATATAATTGGGATGTTTAAAGAATCGGAAGGAATGACTTTAATTTTGGAAAAGGAAGTTGCAGATAACTTAAATCTAGATTACAGTTTTAAAGCATCTTGGATTACTTTAAAAATTCATTCTGCTTTAGATGCGGTTGGCTTAACAGCTACTTTTTCTTCAGAATTAGCAAAACATAATATAAGTTGTAATGTGGTTGCTAGTTTTTACCATGATCATCTTTTTGTAGACAAAAAAGACGAGGCAAAAACTATGGATGTTTTAACCAATCTATCGAAATCTGTTTAGCTTGTATTCATGGAATTACAACCTCCTTTTCGTAAAATTATTCATGTAGATATGGATGCTTTTTATGCATCTGTAGAGCAATTGGATAATCCTGAATTGCGAGGAAAACCCGTTGCTGTTGGTGGTAGTGAAGTGCGAGGCGTGGTTTCTGCTGCTAGTTACGAAGCTAGAAAATTTGGGGTTCGTTCGGCCATGAGTGGTGTGTTAGCAAAACAAAAATGCCCGCATGTCATTTTTGTTTCTCCAAGATTTGATCGTTACCAAGAAATTTCTGCTAAGATTAGAAAGATTTTTTACGATTATACCGATTTGGTAGAGCCTCTATCGTTAGATGAAGCTTATTTAGATGTTACTGAAAACAAAAAAGGGAATCCTTCTGCAAGTATAATTGCTCAGGAAATTCGTCAGCGTATTTGGGAGGAATTAGAGCTACGAGCGTCAGCAGGCATCTCTATTAATAAATTTATAGCCAAAGTAGCTTCAGACATTAATAAACCTAATGGACAAAAAACGATTAATCCAGAAGAGGTTCTTGAGTTTCTAGAACAACTTCCAGTAAATAAATTTTATGGAATCGGCAAAGTAACTGCTGCTAAAATGCATAACCTTGGTATTTTTACTGGATTGGACTTAAAACAAAAACCATTGGAAGAACTTTCTAAATTATTTGGAAAGTCTGGAGTGCATTATTACAACATTGTTCGAGGCATTCACAATTCAGCAGTAAAACCTAATCGTATTCGAAAATCAATTGCTGCCGAAACCACTTTTAGAGAAAATCTATCTTCAGAAGTTTTCATGTTAGAGCGGCTGGATAAAATTGCTAACGAGCTGGAACGTCGCATGAAAAAATCGAACACTAAAGGAAAAACAGTAACTTTAAAAATTAAATACAGCGATTTTACGCAACAAACACGTAGTAAAACCACAAACCATTACCTACAATTAAAAAAAGAGTTCTACCCTATCGTAAAAGAGCTACTGTATCAAGATACTCTTAACAATTCTGTTCGATTACTGGGGATTTCATTTAGTAATTTGAATACTGAGAAAAAAGACCCCGTTTGGGTTCAATTGCGATTTGACTTTTAAAGTATTGGTATTTTTAACGAGACCTTGGTTCCTTTCGGATTTCCGTCTTCATCAATTATATCTGTATAAATTAATGAATAGTTATTTGCATACTCGTTGGCAAAGTTTCGCAATCGTTCTTTAGTTAAATCTATACCTATCGACCTACGATTTAGTGACTTGTTTTTTCTAATTTTCATCGCTGCTTCTCTACCAATACCATTATCTACTATGTCAATTTGTATGAACTCATCTGATAATTTTGCAACCGACAATAAAACTTCTTTTTTTCCTTTTTTAGATGATAGCCCATGCCAAATAGAGTTTTCTAAAAAAGGTTGCAATATTAATGGCGGAACCTTTATTCTTTCTATGTTTACATCTACATCTACCTTTTCTACATAATTTACTTCATTTGACAATCGAATATTTTCAATACTCATGTACAAGTTCATTGTTTTTAGCTCTTCACTCAATGTTACTTCTTTTACAGATGAAGATTCTAAAATACTTCGAATTAATTTTGAAAATTTATTCAAATAATATACCGCGTTCTTCTGTTCGTTATTTATCACATATAACTTGATCGAATTTAGAGCATTGAATACAAAATGCGGGTTCATCTGAATTCTTAATGCTTCCTGTTCAAGCATTAGTATTTTTTTATCATTATTCAGCAATCGTTGTCGGTACATAGAATACAGCAACAACCCCAACAAAGCAATAGAAACTAATGCTATTATTAAAACATTTCTGTTTCGTAATAGTTTTAACTTTGCTATTTCATTCTCTTTTGCTAAGTTCTTTATCTTATTTCTGCTTACCTCATTATCGTACTTGTTAATAAGGTTATTTACGTATAATATATTCTTATCATTAAATGTTTTACGCTCTCCCTCGATGGCTTTCTTATAAAAAATATATGCTTTTTCGTAATCTTTTTTTTCCTCGTACAACTCAGACAAGTACAAGTTAGACTGGTTTATTCCTGAAGGTATTTTATGCTTGTTGGCGACCTCCAGTCCTTTTTCTAAGTATGTTTTTGCCTGATCTAAACTATCTAATTTTAATTGTACTTTTCCAAAAGTAGTATAGACATCCGAGGTATAGTATTGATTTCCTATCTCTTCTGAAAGCGACACTACTTCTCTTATATATTTATAGGCTTCATCGTATTTCCCTTGTAGTAGCAGTACATTGCTTATGCTATTGTGACAAATAATCTTTCCGATGCTTGAATTATTTTCAATATTGTATTGTAATGATTTATTGTAGTGTTCTAACGCTGCATCTATATCCCCTAAATTTTGAAAAGCGATTCCCATATTTTGATGGTTAATGGCCAACCCTCTTTTGTCTTCCGTTTTTTCTTGAATTAAAATCGCTTTTTTAAATTTTTCTAATGCTAATTGGTATTGTTTAAGAGCCAAGTATATGTTACCAATACTATTGTTGGATATGCTTATGCTTATTTTAGTATCAACATCAGGAATTTCAATTTTATCAGCCAACTCAAGTGCCATTTGATGATAATTCAAAGCGTTTCTAATCTTATCTTGCCTTCTATAAACAACCCCTATTTGATTTAGGGTAACAATTTCTGCATTTACATTGTTTAGTTTTCTTGACAATTCAAGAGCTTTTAAATAACTCTCTATTGAGCTATCAAAAAACGAATTGTTTCGATAGTGCCTTCCTAATGAATTATAAGCGTAAATCTCTCCTAATGTATATTCACTTTGCTGACTCTTTTGTAAAAGAAAGTCTATTTCTTCTTTATTAAATCGCTCACGCCTGAAGAAACGGTGTAAATCGTAATAATTATCTATCTTTTTTTCTATTGATAGCTGTATTAGGCTATCTATAGCCTCCCTCTTTTCTTGTGAAAAACAGGAAAACACGATAGAAAATAGAAAGGTAATTGTTATTAATTTCTTCATTTAAAATTTTTCTAAAAAATCAGACTTTCTTTGTCTAGAAACAGGGATTTTGTGATTATTCTCCAACACAACATAACCATCTGATTTTAAAAACTCTTTAATTTTATTCAAATTGATAATATATGAATTGTGTATTCTAAAAAAATGATCTTCAGGAAGCAGTAAATTTATTTCTTTTAATTTTTTCGTTACGACTATTTTTTTGTTGGCTCCTGTGGTATATATAGTTGAATAATTGCCGTCTGACTCAACAAATAAAATTTCATCTTGAGATAAAAAAACTAATTTCCCATCGGTATTAATGGTTATTTTTCTTCTGTTAAATTTTTCATTAAAACTCGATAGTATCTTTTCAACCTTTTCGGTATTACTATTCTTCTTGTAGTGCTGTTTAATTCTTCCTATGGTTTCTTCCAAATCATCAGAATCTATGGGTTTAAGAAGGTAATCTATTGCCTGATTTTTTAATGCTTTTATAGCATATTCATTATAAGCTGTGGTAATAATTATAGCGAACTCTTTCTGTTCTAATTTTTCTAATAATTGAAACCCATCCATTGTAGGCATTTCAATATCTAAAAAAAGACAATCAATACTATTCTCATTTATAAATTTTATAGCTTTTTCTGCTACTGTAAATGTTTCTATAATTTCTATATCATTTCCAAAGGTTGATAACTCCCAAGAAAGTCCTTGTATGGCCTTTGGCTCATCATCTACTATAACTGCTCTTAACATTGCATGTACATTTACATCAAATGTAACAGATAATATCTTAAAAATAAAATGTAAGCAATGCGATTTTAGCAAAAAAACACGCTAAAACCAGGTAATAAGCACAAGTTTTTTACCATTTACACAAAAAAACAAACCATTTATACATCCTTTACTGGAAAAAATGTTTTTTCATGAGATATTTGCAGTGTAATACACAAGGGGAATCATATTGATAAATTGGGGGATTAATCAATAATGATATTAAGTTATAAAACACCACTCTAGAGTGGTGTTTTTTTATATATAAATTTTAATGTTCGTTTTATTTATATACGCAAAAAAGCTCAACTAAATTTAGTTGAGCTTTTATTGTATCCTAATCAGTTAGTTTCTTAAGCCTCGAATGGAGTTACAGAAACGTATGATTTATTATCTCTTTTCTTTTGGAATTTTACAACACCATCAACTTTAGCATGTAAAGTATGATCTTTTCCCATGTAAACATTTTCACCTGGATTGTGTTGAGTTCCTCTTTGACGAACAATAATGTTACCTGCAATAGCAGCTTGTCCTCCAAAAATCTTTACTCCTAATCGTTTCGATTCTGATTCACGACCGTTCTTCGAACTACCGACACCTTTCTTATGAGCCATCTTTGTAAGTTTTTAAAGTTAATTATTTACTTAATGCTTCAATTAATTCAGCTTTCTTTAAAGAAGTGTATCCTGTAATACCTTGCTCTTTAGCTAAAGCTTTTAATTCTGCTACAGTCATTGAACTTAAATCCTTCGACTCTTCTGTTTTTGCTTCAGCTTTAGGAGCTTCTTTTTTAGCAGCTGCCTTTTTAACTCCTGATGCAGAAATTCCTTCGATTTGGATTTCAGTTAAATACTGTCTGTGTCCATTTTTCTTCTTGTAACCTTTTCTTCTTTTTTTCTTGAAAACGATTACTTTATCACCTTTTAAGTGACCTAAAATCTTTGCAGTTACTCCTGCACCTTCTATAGCTGGGGCGCCAATAGTTACGTTTCCTTTATCTTCAATAAGCATTACATTATCAAAAGTTACTTTTGATCCTTCTGCTTCTGGTAAACGGTGTACGTATACTTTTTGGTCTTTTGCTACTTTAAATTGCTGCCCTGCTATCTCTACGATTGCGTACATACTATTTGTTTTGCGTTTATACTTTATTCACACTTTCTTAATAAAAATGCGGGTGCAAATATACATTTTTTACTTCAAAAAAAAATGTATTACTCAGAAAATTACTCTTTTACCATAAAAAAAAATTGTTTTTATTATTTTAACTGTAACAATAACTCTAATTTCACGTCAAATACACGAAAATCATTAAAAATTAAATTTCAATCAATGAGAAAAAGAGTTATCACTCTAGCTTCAGCTTTGTTGTTAGGCTTATCGGCTAATGCACAAAAAGTTGAGTTTGAAGAGTACGATTTAAGCAACGGAATGCACGTTATTTTGCATCAAGACAATTCTGCTCCTGTTGTTACTGTTGGAGTAATGTACCATGTAGGATCAAAGGATGAAGAGGATGGGAAAACAGGGATGGCGCATTTTTATGAGCACTTATTATTTACTGGAACTAAAAACATTGGTCGTGGTGAGTGGAATAAAATTGAAGCTGCCAATGGTGGAACAGGTAATGCGAACACGAACTGGGATAGAACCTATTATTACGAAACATTCCCTTCAAACAACTTACAACTAGGTTTATGGATGGAATCAGAACGATTATTACATCCAATTATTGACCAAAAAGCTGTAGACACTCAAAACGAAGTAGTTAAAGAAGAGAAACGTCAACGTATGGATAATGCTCCTTATGGAAAAATTATATACGGAGATGTGTACAGTCATATTTTTAACAAGCACAATTATGGCAGACCAATGATTGGTTACATTAAAGATTTAGATGCCGCAAAACTAAGTGAGTTTCAAGATTTTTATACGAAATGGTACATGCCAAACAATGCCGTATTAGTAGTAGCTGGTGATTTTGAAAAAGCTACCACTAAAAAATTAATTAAAGATTATTTTGAGCCAATCCCAGCACGTACACTTCCAAAAAGAAACAACGTAGTTGAACCAGAGAGAACTCAAGAAAAACGTGTAAAAGAATACGATTCTAACATTCAATTGCCTGCTATTTTATTAGCACACAAAACTCCTTCAATGAAAGAAAGAGACGCTAAAGTATTGGACGTAATTTCAACTATTTTAAGCGACGGAAAAAGCTCTAGGTTGTATAAAAAATTAGTTGATGATAAGAAAAAAGCACTTCAAGTATTTTCTTTTGCTCGTAACCTAGAGGATTACAGTGTATACAATATTGGAGCTATTCCTTTAGGAAAAACGTCTTTAGATGATTTAATTAAAGAAATGGATGAAGAAATTGAGAAATTGCAAACTGAATTAATTTCTGACAGAGATTTACAAAAAGTTCGCAACAAATTTGAAAACCAGTTTGTTGCTTCAAACTCTAGTGTACAGGGCATTGCTAACTCTTTAGCAAGAAATTATATGTTAGTTGGGAATACAAACCAAATTAACAAAGAGTTAGAAGTTATCAATTCTATTACAAAAGAAGAAATTAGAGACGTTGCTAAAAAGTACTTAGCTAAAAATCGTCGTGTTGTTATCGAATATTTACCAAAAAAGAAATAATCATCTAAACTGAATTTTAATGAAAACGAAAATATTTTCAATTGTCACAATATTATTTCTATCATTAACTGTTTCAGCACAGATTGATAGAACCCAACAACCAAAACCAGGCCCAGCTCCTAAAATTAACTTAGGAAGCCCTAAAAAATTTGCTTTACCTAACGGATTGCAAGTTTTAGTGGTTGAAAATCATAAATTACCAAGAGTGTCTGCTACATTAACCATTGATAATCCACCAATGTCTTTTGGAAATAAAAAAGGAGTTGAAGGATTGTTAAGTGGAATGTTAGGAACAGGATCAACCAATACTCCAAAAGCAAAGTTTGATGAAGAAGTTGACTTTTTAGGAGCTAACATCTCTTTTTGGAATGAAGGAGCTAGAGCTAGCTCTTTATCAAAGTATTTCCCAAAGGTATTAGGATTAATGGCCGATGCTGCTTTTAACCCCGTATTTACTGAAGAAGAGTTTGACAAACAAATGAAACAATCTCTTGACGGAATTAAAAACAGTGCAAAGAGTGTTAAAGCTATTGCTAGTAGAGTAGAAGACGCTTTAACCTATGGTAAAAACCATCCTTTTGGTGAGTTTACCTCTGAAGAGACCTTAAAAAATGTTACGTTACAAGATGTTAAAGACTTATACAACACAACGTATAAACCAAACAATGCCTACTTAATTATAATTGGTGATGTAAACTTTAATGAAATTAAGTCTCAAGTTAAAGACTTATTCGGTACTTGGAAAAAAGGTGATTTAGTTACTCAAAAATTACCAAAAGTTGAAAACCCTTCAACTACTGAGATTAATTTTATTGATATGCCAAATGCTGTTCAATCTGAATTATCTATTATCAATGCAGTAGATTTAAAAATGGACGATAAAGATTACTACGCTGCTTTATTAGCCAACCAAATTCTTGGTGGGGGTGGTACTGGTAGACTGTACAAAAATCTTCGTGAAGACAAAGGATATACGTATGGCGCTTACTCAGGAATCGGATCAAGCAGATACGCTTCTCGTTTTAAAACAACGGCATCGGTAAGAAACATGGTTACTGATAGTGCAATGGTTGAAGCAATGAAAGAAATCAACAAAATTCGTTACCAAAAAGCAACTCAAGAAGAGTTAGACATCGCAAAAGCAAAATACATTGGAAACTTTGTTCGTAACGTTGAAAAACCTCAAACTGTAGCTTCTTATGCATTAAACATTTTAACAAACAACTTACCTGCTGACTACTACAAGAACTACTTAAAAAACATAAATGCTGTAACATTAAACGATGTTCAAAATGCAGCAATTAAGTACTTCAAAGGAGACAGAGCTCGTATTATCATTACAGGGAAAGGAATTGATGTTTTAAAGAACTTAGAAAAAACAGCTGATTATAAAATCAACTATTTTGATACAAACGGAAATCCTACTGAAAAACCTGCCATGAGTTTACCTATACCGAGCGGTGTTACAGCTTCTAGTGTAGTGGATGATTATTTTAAAGCTATTGGAGGAAAAGACAAAGTAGCAAACGTAAAATCGGTAATGATTACTTCTAATGCTGCAGTTCAAGGAATGCAATTAAGTTTAGTTCAAAAAAATGCTGCTCCAAATAAATCTGCAGTTATCGTTTCTATGATGGGTAATGTGATGCAAAAAGTAGTTTTTGATGGAACTAATGGGTATCAAGAAGTAAATGGTCAGAAAAAAGAAATGACAGGTGATGAATTAGAAGAAATTAAAAATACTGCTGCTCCTTTTGCTGACAAAGCTTATAAAGCTGGAACTTTAGATAGAATTGAGCCTATAGATGGAAACAATGCTTATGTGATTAAACACGGTAAAAAAGAAATTTTTTATGATGTAAAATCTGGATTAAAGGTCAAAGAAGTAAAAACCGCTAAAGGACCACAAGGAGAAATGAAAGTACCTGTTGTTTTTTCAGATTACAAAGAGGTAAATGGAATTAAATTCCCTCATAAAATGATTCAAAAGAATGGACCAATGACTTTTGAGTTCATCACAAAAGAAATCAAAATCAACGAAGGGGTATCTGACGCTGATTTTAAATAGATATTAAACTTAGATTTATAAAAACTAAAAGAGCCAAAATGCAATATTTTGGCTCTTTTTATTTTAAGTAGTTTTTAAAATTATCTTGCTTTATTTACTAACCAAACTCCAAACAGAATAATGCCTCCTGCTAACAACTGAATTAAACTTAATTTTTCTCCATCTATAATTCCCCACATTACAGCAACAGCAGGAATTAAATACGTTACAGAAGCTGCAAAAACAGGGGATGATAAATGCACCATTTTATTAAACAATACTTTTGCTATTCCTGTTCCCACTACGGCTAAAATTGTAATATAACCTAGTGCTGAAGTAGTTGCTGTTGTTGCTTCAAAAGTGGAAAAGAATCCAGAAAATACCAACACTATAAATGCAGGTATTATTAACAACAAAAAATTTCCTGTTGTAATTGCCAAGGCATCTAAATCATCTAAATACTTTTTAATCATATTTACATTAAAAGCATACCCTATTGAAGCTATTAGTATTAAAACAGCATACCAATAGTTTTGATTCGGATTTAATTCAGCTCCTTTCAAAATAAGAATTAAAGTTCCTGCTAATCCAATTAAAACTCCGTAAAACTGTTTTCTTTTAAAAGTAAACCCAAATACCAGTGCCCCAAAAATAAATGTATTAAAAGGTGTTAACGAGTTTAAAATGGCTGGGATAGAACTGTCTATTTTACTTACAGCAAAGGCAAATAAAAACACTGGAAAAAAAGTACCTAAAATTGCCGTATAGGCAACATACTTCCAATGCCTCTTTTCTATTCTCTTTAAACTTTTAAACCCAACCAACAACAAAAAAACAGCTGTAATTAACATACGTAAAGCTCCTACTTGAATTGGAGTTAACCCAATCAATGCCTTTTTCATTAAAATAAAAGAGCTTCCCCAAACCAGTGAAAGCACTATTAAAAATAACCATTTTTGTTGTTGACTATTCATTCTCAATTAATTTAAGTACAAAAGTCGTTTATTTCTATTTTTAATTTTGATTTTATTGATAAATTTGCTGAATAACTCAATAAATAAAAATGATGAAAATTCAGAAAATATTATTTGCTTTGGTTTTTGTTAGCTTTTTAGCTGTTGGATGTAAAAATGAGGCTAAAAAAGAGGAATCAAATCAAGAGCAAAAAACAGCGGTAGCTGCTGATGCTAAAGAGCTTTCTTTAAATATTTCAGGAATGACTTGTGAAATAGGTTGCGCTAGAAAAATAGCTTCTGATTTAAGTAAAAAAGATGGTGTTTTAGAAGCAAACGTTGTTTTTAACGACAGTATTGCAACTATAAAATACGATGCTAATAAAACAAACAAAGCAGATTTAATTGCTTTTGTAGAAGGAATCGGTAGCGGCGACATGTATAAAGCTTCTGAAACGACTAAAAAAGCTGGTAAGAAATCTTGTGACGCTGATTGTAAAAAAGAATGCTCTACAAAAACTGAAGCTGAAAAAAAGGCATGTAAAGAGGATTGTACTATGGCATGTTGTGCTGAAGCAAAAAAAGCATAATTGTAATTTAAACAATACCGAAAGCTCCTAATTCAGGAGCTTTTTTTATACCTTTTAAGTATCTTTGCTAAAACTTTTCATCTAATGAAGAAACATTTTCCTCTCATTGTAAAAATCTCGTTGATTGCTGTATATGTTATTTTTTTAGCTGGCTCTATTGTTCGTATGACAGGTTCAGGAATGGGATGTCCTGATTGGCCAAAGTGTTTTGGTTATTACATTCCTCCAACTTCTGAAGAGCAAATTACTTGGCAACCTAATTCTGAGTATAAAAAAGGGATGATTATCGTAAAAGATGAAGCCTTATTTGTAGCAGGTCACAATATTAAAACCTCTGATGAATTTAATGCTAATAACTGGGAAAAGTACACCAAACACGATTACGCTAAATTCAACAAATTTCATACTTGGACAGAGTATATTAACCGTTTAAGTTCTGCTTTGGCAGGAATTCCTTTTTTGTTTTTAATTTTTGTTTCTGTTAGGTTTTGGAAAGAAAACAAACAAATTACGCTTCTATCATTTGGTGCTTTCTTTTTGATGTTATTTGAAGCGTGGCTTGGTAAAACCGTAGTAGATTCAAACCTAAAACCAACAATTATCACCATTCATATGGTTGGTGGTTTAGTTATTGTTGCTTTGTTGTTATGGTTGCTTTACATCGTTTCCGACCGAAAGAAAACATCTTATAAATACAATTCATTATTTAGTAAATTAGTAATTCTTTCAGCTGTATTTTCTCTAATTCAAATTGCTTTAGGAACTCAGGTACGCCAATTTATTGACGAACAAGTAAAACTACATGGATTTGAAAACAAACATTATAGCTTGATGGATCCAAATATAAAATTCTACATCCACCGTTCATTTACTATAGCTATTGTATTGGTAAACCTTGGGTTATTTTACTTAAATCAAGTAAAGAATTTAGGGTATAAACTGGTAAACTGGATTGTTTTCTTAATCTTTTTAGAAACGATTACGGGTATTTTAATGTACTATGCTGAATTTCCTTTAGGAACACAAGCGGTACACTTGTTATCGGGTGCTATTTTATTTGGATTGCAGTTTTATTTGTGGTTGCAATCGAAGAGAAAAAAAATGATTATAAAGAGATAATGAACTAGTGATTTAATGAGCTAATTAAATCATTCGCTCATTGACTAATTAGCTCATTGACTATTTTTCCACTCCAACGTTTCCATCATATGAATCATATCTTTTTTAATATATTCCACTGCTGGTAAAATAGAATCATAATTTGGTTTGGTATAAAAGAATAAAGACCCTTTTAAAAAGTGTTTAGAGCTATCTGTTGCATGAAACTGCACTTGTGAAGCAGCATTCCCTAAAATTTGATATAAACTCCCGTATACTTTCGTATTTGGATTTACATATTCTACTGGTGCCGTAATTTGATCTGCCTTAATAGCATGTTCAAATACTAATTTTTCAGATTCTATTAGCAACTCTCTTAAATTTCCTTCAATAGGGCGATAGGTAATATCTACCGAGGCTTTTAAACTTGGGTACTCAACTTTTATCCAGTTTTTTGGCAAATCTTTAGTTTGAGCTATTTGAGCTATTTCAAACGCATAAGGTTTATTTAAATTTGTTTTCTTGTAAGTTTTTTCAGGATATTCTAAACTTAAATATCCCTTTGGTTTAGGCAAGGTTTCCTCACCACAACTTATTAAAAATATTGCTGATGTCAGCAAAAAGAGTTTACGCATTTCGGGTAACTTTTACTTGTTTTATACGTTTTTTAGCCAATGCTTCAATAGTAAACGTATAATTACTGAAGTTTATTTTTTCGCCTTTTTTAGGAAACTTTCCTGAGACCTCTAAAATAAAACCTGCAATGGTTTCACTTTCTCCTTTAGCCTCTTCAAACTTTTCCTCATCTTCATCTTCTAAGACACGGCAAAAATCTTTAATAGTTATTTTTCCTTCAAAAATATAGTTATTTTCATCAAGTTTCGAATAAGTGAGGTCTTCATCGTCAAATTCATCATTTATATCACCTACAATCTCTTCTATCACATCCTCTAACGTTACAATTCCACTAGTACCTCCATACTCATCAACTACAACTGCCAAGTGCTTTTTCTTCTCTTGAAATTCAACTAGCAAATCATCTAACTTTTTATTTTCTGGAACAAAAAATGGTTCTCTCAACAGTTTTTGCCACTTGAATGTTTTCTTATTCAGGTGTTCTAATAAATCCTTAGCATATAAAACCCCTGTAATATTATCAATACTTTCATGATATACTGGGTTTCTCGAGTACCCGTTCTTTAAAATAGTTTGCAGCACTTCTTCATAACTAGCTTCATCAGTTATTGCGCACACATCGGTTCGAGGTTTCATAATTTGTACCGTTTCAGTATTCCCAAAACTAACAATTCCTTCTAAAATTTTTTGTTCCTCTTTGGTTGTTGCATCATCTGATGTTAACTCCAACGCTTGCGACAACCGTTCTACAGAAAGGTTATTATTCTTATTACCGAGCTTATTTTCAACAACACTTGTTAATTTGATAAGCGGTAAACTCAAAGGCGTTAGTAAGGTATTTAATGCTTGAATCGGTTTTGCCATAAACTCAGCAAATTGTAATGATTTTCTACTAGCATACACTTTAGGTAACACTTCACCAAACAATAAAATTAAAAAGGTAATGAGTACTATTTCTATTAAAAAAAGGACAGATACATTGAAAAAATAGAAGTTCAATTCATAATCTAACCCTGCAAATAACACTTTACCAATATTTGCAAAAAGCAATACAATAAGAATATTAATAAAATTATTGGTGATTAAAATGGTTCCTAATAACTTTTTAGGATCTTTAAGTAGTTTTACTACAGTATTTTCTTCTTTAGAGTTTGCTGATAACTCATCTAATTCTGTTTGTGATATTGAAAAGAAAGCAACTTCAGTTCCTGAAACTAACGCAGAACAAATTAACAATAAAAGTAACAACAAACAGTTGATGGCGGTTAACCAATCAAAACTTGATAAAACTAAAAGTAAAGGGTCGGGTTCTGGATCCAATTTTTAAAATTTAATTAAACTAAAACGGTAAATCATCATCTTCTTCATTACTCATAGTTGGCGGTGTCGTATTAGGACTTCCTTGCATAGGTTCTACACTCGATTGCGTGTTATTTGGGTCTTTTTTAGTTGATAAAAACGTCATGTCTTGTACATGAATTTCGGTTGTATATCTTTTTTGTCCATCAACCTCATACTGGCGTGTTTTTATACGTCCTTCACAATACACTCGATCTCCTTTAGTTAAGTATTTTTCACAAATTTCTGCCAATTTATTACGCACAACTACATTATGCCATTCAACATTTGTTATTCTTTCTCCTGTTTGACGATTCGTATAGGTTTCATTAGTTGCCAGAGGAAAGCGGCCTATAGAATTTCCTCCCTCAAAATAATGCATTTTAACCTCATCTCCTAAATGTCCTATTAAAATTACCTTATTAATTGTTCCTGCCATAGCATTATAGTTTAGTGTAAAATCAAATATACAAATTTTAAGATTCTTTGTTTAAAAATTCCTCTAAAAACTTATCAATTAACACAGGTACAGGACGTTCTTTAACTGTTGTCCAGTCTGTAGTTTCCGTATTTACATCCGTCGTTTTTACTACCCAAAACTTGGTAATTAAATGTTGGTGTGATAGCTTGTGGATAATATCATCAGTATTGAAAAGAGACACGGTCGTTTCTTTTGGAAAAAGTTTCTTAAACTGCTCACTTTCCATCAACTCATCTTCGGCTGTTTTCTTTTGTGTTTCTACCAAAGGAAACTGATATAACCCTTGCCAAATACCCTTCCCTTTTCTTTCCTCTAAAACGGTTTCGTTGTTTTCAGTTATTGGAACCAAGTAATTAAAGTATCTCTTTTTTACCTTTATCTTTTTTTCCTTCACAGGAAGTTCTTTCACCCTATTCTTAGCGAATGCTACACAACTATTTGCAAGCGGGCATTCGCTACACAGGGGATTTTGAGGCTTACAATGCAATGCTCCAAAATCCATTATAGCTTGGTTATATACTCCTGGTTGAGACACATCTATTAATGTTTGTGCTAATTCTTTAAACTCTTTAACTCCTTTGGTAGAATTAATTGGAGTAGCTATACCAAAATAACGCGAGAGAACTCTATAAACATTACCGTCTACTACAGCTACGGGCTCGTCATAACAAATCGAAGCAATAGCAGAAGCTGTGTAATCTCCTACTCCTTTTAACGTAAGCAACTCTTTATATGTTTTAGGAAACTCTCCTTTTAATTCGTTTGCTACAAACTTAGCAGTAAAATGTAAGTTTCTTGCTCGAGAATAATAGCCAAGTCCTTGCCATAACTTCAACACTTCGCTTTCATTTGCTTTAGCCAAAGCAAATACGGTTGGAAAAGCTTCTGTAAACTTTAAAAAATAAGGCAACCCTTGTGCTACACGGGTTTGTTGCAACATTATTTCACTCAACCAAACACGATACGGATCTTTTGTTTTTCTCCAAGGAAGACTCCTTTTATTTTTACTATACCAATAAATCAATTCTAAAACCACAAAAAAACATCCTTTAAATTAAAAAAAACACAAACTCTAAAAACACACTTACATTATTACCATAAAAACCAACCCAAACCAATAAAAAATACAACATAATGAGTTTTTTTTTAAAAAAAAGTAGGGAACAAACACTTTAAACTGTTATTACTTCATAACAATGAAGGGGAAAAATTTCTTTTTTTCCGGGTACTAATTTAAATAATTTAATTAATGAAATCTAAATTCATGCTAACGCTATTTATAGTGTTACTTGGGCGAATAACGTATGCTCAAGAAAAAAGTATTTCTGGTACAGTTTCCGACACTACTGGCCCTCTCCCAGGTGTTACTGTTTTGATTAAAAACACAACCAAAGGAACTGAGACAGATTTTGATGGGAATTACACCATAAAAGTAAACCAAGGAGATGTACTTGTTTTCAGTTTTATTGGTAAAAAAACGACTGAAGTAAAAGTACAAAACCAATCCGTCATCAATTTGGTATTAGAAGATGATTCTAACATTCTTAACGAAGTAGAAGTCATTGCTACTGGATATGACAAAATCAATAAAAAATCATTTGCCGGTTCTGCGGTGTCTGTAGGTATAGACGATTTAAAACTCGATGGAGTTGTAGATGTTACACGCATGTTAGAAGGTAGGGTTGCAGGTGTTAATATTCAAAATATTTCTGGTACTTTTGGTGCAGCACCAAAAATTACAATTAGGGGTAACTCTTCTATTTTTGGTAACAACACGCCTTTATACGTAATAGACGGTGTTGTTCAGGAAGATATAATTGAAACCGATTTAGATCAATTAGCTTCAGGGAATGCTGAAACCCTATTAAGCTCATCAATAGCTGGTATAAATGCTAATGATATTAAAAAAATTGATATTTTAAAAGATGCTTCCGCTACCTCTTTATACGGTGCTAGAGCGCGTAATGGAGTAGTAGTTATTACTACAAAAAATGGTAGAAAATCATCTCCTATAAAAATTAATTACAGCTTAGAACAAACGGTAAGTGATATTCCAAATTACTCACAATTTGACATTCTAAATTCAAAAGAGAATTTTAGTATTTTAAAAGAGCTAGAATCTAAAGGCTTTTTAGAATTACCTAATGTAGCTCAAGCAAGATACGGAGGTGTGTACTACATAGCAGCAGACAAAACTAACACTTACGATCCTTTAACAGGGGAATTTGCTTTAGAGAACACTCCCGAAGCTAGAAATAAATTTTTCCAACAATACGAACTAGCAAATACAAACTGGTTTAAAACTTTATTCAGAAGATCTATTAGTCAAAACCACTCTTTAAATATTACTGGTGGTGGAGATAACAATGCTTTTTATTCCTCTATCAGTTTTTTCAATGATCCAGGATGGACCATTGCTGAAAAGGTTAACAGACTCACTTTTAATTTGAAAAACACTTTCTATTTATCTGATAAGTTTAACCTAACTTTTGCCTCAAATGCTTCTATTAGAAAACAAAAAGCCCCGGGTACATTTTCTAGACAAACAGATTCTTTTAACGGAGATGTATCAAGAGACTTTGACATTAACCCATTTAGTTATGCATTGAATACCTCAAGAACATTAAGACCTAGAGACAACAATGGAAACTTAGAATACTACAGAAACAACTGGGCTAATTTCAACATTCTAGAAGAAACGGAAAACAACTACATGGATATTGATGTTAAAGATGTAAGGTTTCAAATTGATGCTTCTTATAAGTTGACAGATAAACTTACATACGACTTTAATTCAGCCGCTAGATATGTAAACAGTACAATAGAGCACAATATAAAGGAAAATTCTAACGTAGTAGGAGCTTACAATGCTGACGAAACTACTATTGTTAGAGACGCAAACATCTTTTTATATACAGATCCTAACAATCCAGATGCATTACCAATATCTGTACTTCCAAATGGGGGTATATACATAAAAACAGACAATACCTTAACTTCGTACTACTTGAGAAACAGCTTAACCTATAAAGATGTTTACAACGAGAAACACGGGCTTGATGCTTTTATTGGTCAGGAATTAAGATACGTTGATAGAGATAGAAATAGCTTTACAGGCTATGGCTTACAGTTTGGCAATGGTTACACTCCTTTTACTGACCCAAGAATACTAGAGAAAATTATTACTCAAGGAGACGATTATTATTCTATTTCTCAAGAAAGAGAAAGAACAGTCGCTTTCTTTGGTAAAGCAACTTACTCATATGACGACAAGTATATTTTCTCTTTAACAGGAAGATATGATGGATCTAACAGACAAGGAAAAAGCTCAAGTTCAAGATGGTTACCAACAGGTTCTGTAAGTGCAAAATGGAATGCAAAAGAAGAAAATTTTTTAAAAGATTCTGATGTAATAAGCAATTTAAGCTTTAGAACATCTTATGGTTTAGTAGCAACTCCTGGTAGTGCGACTAATGCTTCCGCTATTTTTAGAAGTATAATAACAGACAGATTATCACCGCAAGATAGAGAAACCTATTTAAATATTGCTGCGTTGCAAAACTCAGAGTTAACATGGGAAAAACAATACGAATTAAACTTTGGTGTTGATTTATCTATGTTTAACAACAAGGTATCATTGAGTGCCGATGTGTACAAAAGAGATATTTTTGACAATGTTGATTTTGTAAGAACTTCTGGTATCGGAGGGCAATTTATTAAGCAAGGTAACAACGCCGATGTTGAGTCGAAAGGTTTTGAACTTAGTTTAAACACTAAAAACATTGTTACCGACAACTTTAGTTGGTCTACCACCTTCAACGTCTCATACATAAATCAAAAAATTACAAATCTTGAAAACAAACCTATTGCTTTAGACTTAGTAGATGCTACAGGAGCTAATATAGAAGGGTATCCTATCAATTCGTTGTTTTCATATAAGTTTGAAGGATTAGACAATAGAGGTTTACCAACATTTAAACTACCTGAAGGCTCAAACCCTAGTACGGGTGCTGATTTTCAAGACACAGAAAATTTAACCGATTATTTAGTATATGAAGGCTCTGTAGACCCTAATATCTCTGTTGGTTTATCTAATACTTTTAAATATAAAAATTGGAATTTAAATGTTTTGATAACAGGAGCTGGTGGCAACAAAATAAGACTAAACCCTTCTTTTTCTAGCCGATACTCAGATTTAAATGTATTTTCAAGACAAATGCTTTCAAGATGGCAAAACCCAGGTGATGAAAACCTTACAAACGTTCCTGTTATTGCAAGCACAAGTATGGTTGAAAGTATTGATAGAATTGAAAGAGCATACAACGCCTATAACTATTCAACAGAACGCGTTGCTGATGGTGACTTCTTACGAATGAAGAGTATTTCTTTAGGTTATAATTTTAATAAAGATTTTACAGACAAATTAGGACTGTCTAATTTTAGTTTAAAATTCCAAGGAACTAATTTATTCTTACTTTATTCAGACTCAAAACTACGCGGTCAAGATCCTGAATTTTATAGCGTAGGTGGTGTAGCCCTTCCTATTAGAAGGCAATTTACGATGTCAGTTAACTTAGGTATATAAAAAAACAATCATATGTTAAGAAATAAAATAAAAATATTAGTAATTACTGCAGCCTCATTTCTGGTTGGGTGTAATGACTACCTTTCTGAATTACCAGACAATAGAACCGTTATTGATTCTAAAGAAAAAATATCTCAACTATTAACAGGTGCTTATCCTAGCGGTAATTTTCAGTTAATTACGGAAATAATGTCCGATAACGTCAGTGAAAAGAACATTAATGGAGGGGGTCAACTAGACACTGAAATGTATAAGTGGGAAGACTCTAACCTTGATGATAGAGATGCTCCTAATTTTTATTGGAACAGTTGTTATGAAGCTATTTCACAAGCCAACCAAGCAATTCAATCTAGTAACGATTTAATAAGTCAAGACTCAAAATTAGATTTAGATCAACAACTTGGTGAAGGCCGCCTAACAAGAGCTTATGCTCACTTTATGTTAGTAAGTTTATGGGGAAAAGCTTACGACCCAGCTACCGCTAACTCTGATTTAGGAATTCCATACATTCTAAAACCAGAAACTTCTCTTATTGTTAAATACAAAAGAAATACGGTGCAAGAAGTATATGATTTAATAGAGGAAGATTTACTTTCTGGTATAGCCAGCTTAGAAGCTACAAACATTAGTTATGACGAACCAAAATTTCATTTTACTAAAGATGCTGCCTATGCTTTTGCCGCAAGGTTTTATTTACAAAAAGGAGATTGGGATAACGTTATAAAATACAGTTCAAAGGTTCTTCTAAATCCTGCTGAAGAAATTAGAGATATGGAAGCGTACAGAGCGCTTTCTTATTCTGAAAACGGTAGAGCTTATGCTAATGCGAACGAAAAAACAAATATTTTAGTTGCTTCAACATCTTCTATTTGGCAAAGAACCTTTGCTTCATCTAGGTATGGTTTAAGCATCGACAAGGCAAATGAATTATTTTTTAGTGGTGCTGGAAACCCTTTTAACAAGAGTTGGAGTTATGCTGTTTTTGGAACTGACGTAGTTTATAACCTTCCTAAATATAGCGAATACTTTAGATTCACAAATCAGAGTGCAGGAATAGGGCTTCCTTTTGTAGCTATTGTATTATTTGATAAAGACGAAGTTTTATTAAATAGAGCAGAAGCCTATGTAATGAAAGAAAACTACAATGCTGCATTGAACGATTTAACTACTTTTTTAAGTAAAAAAACACGTAGCTATGATCCTTCTACAGACATTTTAACATCTGATATTGTAGAAGACAAGTATCCTTTTGTAGCGAACGAATACACCCCTTTTTATTCTTTAACAGAAAAGCAATTTTCACATGTTAAGGCTATTTCAGAATATAAAAGAAGAGAATATTACCATGAAGGTTTAAGATGGTTTGATATAAAAAGGTTTCATATAGAAGTAACGAGAAACTTTGACAATCAACCAATCACTTTAACAAAAAATGACAATCGAAGAGAAATTCAAATTCCTTTAACGGCAAGAAATTTCGGAGTTGAACCTAATCCAAGATAATTTATTATGAAAAAAGCATATGTATTAATCAGTTTATTTTCTCTTTCAATGTTATATAATTGTAACAACGTTGAAGATTCATTAGAAAATAGTGCTATCGATATTTCTCAACCGCAATTAAACGATACCGATACCTGGTTGAGATCAAATTACACGACTCCTTTTAACATAGAAGTTTTGTATAAGTGGAGTATTAATAAGGTAGACTTTAACAGGTACCTATACCCTCCAACAATAGACAAGGTAAAACCTGCTATGGAAGCGGTTAAAACAATTTGGCTAGACACATACTCGAAAGTAGCTGGAGAAGACTTTGTAAAAAAAATAGCTCCAAGAGAAATTCTTTTAGTTGGAGGTATTAACAGAAACCCTTCTGGTACTATTACTTTAGGTTTAGCTGAGGGTGGAAAACGTATTACTTTCTTCAATACCGACTTAGTTGACCTTAAGGACAAAGATCAATTAATTAGATTTGTATCTACTATTCAACACGAGTATTGTCATATTATTAATCAAACAGTACCTTTTGATGAAGATGCTTTTGGTAAAATTACACCTACTGGATATACCGCACAATGGTTTAATAGTTCAATTTCAGAAGCAAGAGAATTAGGTTTTATATCAGACTATGCTAGATCGAATGTTACAGAAGATTTTGCAGAAATGGTAACCGCTTTATTATCTTACGACAACACAGAATACAATGCTATTATAGATGCCATATCAAGCGATGAGGCAAAAGAAAGTATACGAGCTAAAGAAGCTATTATAGCAAACTATTTCAAATCTGAATTTGATATTGACATTTATGAACTACAAAAAGTAGCTGCTGAAAATATTTTAAAAGTTTTAAATTAAAAATAACATGAATAATTTTAAATATATAGCATTATTTATATTATTTACAACTCTATGGTCTTGTAACGACAATGAAGTTGATAATATATTTAATGACACACCAACAGAAAGGTTAAACAAAAGAAAAGAAGAACTAAAAGCCCTTCTAAAATCTTCAGATCAAGGATGGAAAACTACTTATTTTACAGATGACAGTCAGTTAGGAGGCTATACTTTTTTGATGAAGTTTACCGACAATCAAGTAGAAATGGCATCAGATTTTAATGATGAAGTTACTACAGAAACCAGTGAATGGGATATTTTACTAGGAGCCACTGTAAAACTATCTTTTACTACTAGAAATAAAATTCATTCGCTTTCAGACTCAAACAATGCACCTACTAGTGACTTATCAGGTCAAGGATACAAAGGAAGCTTTGAGTTTTTGTACTACGGTACAGAAAATGATGAGATAATTTTTAGAACAGTAAAAGATTTTACTGAAGTTCGATTTAAAAAAGCTTCTGAAAATGACTGGACTAACTTCCAGAACTATCAAAATATGAAGAATTTCTTAAACGATTCTTCAGGTCACTTAGCGTACCAAATAGATAGTAAAGTATACAATTTTTCTTATAACGGTAAAAACGCCATAAGGTTTGCTACTAACTTAGAAGGGGATGCTAGTTTAAACTTTGGTGTTGGATTTTCTTCAGATGGAATAATTGTTTCACCAGCTATTGATGTAAATGGTACAAAGTATGCTGAATTTACATTGAATGAAGCAGAAAGTAAATATGTTTCTTTAGATGGAAACTTTTCTATTACAATTGTAACAAGTCCACTAGATATGTCAGTTGTATGGAGAACTCAAATTAATCCTACTCTTAACTCAGCCTCTTTTATTCAATCATTTAATGATGTAAAAACTGCACACGATGCTGTTTTTCCTACTTTACCCTTAGGTGACATAATTGCCTTTGGAGACGGAGAGATTGTTTATGATTTAGGAGGACGCTTTGTAGCTATTCATAACATGTCGTATTCAGGAGTACTCGGAGATGAAACTCTATTAACCATAGGTAAACAAACGCCTGGTTTAAATTGGAGTTTCGTACCACATATCAACCCTATGGTAGATCTAATAGTTGGAAAAGCGCCATATAAAGTACAATCAATAAACCCTGATGTGGCTAGGTTAACTAGTGAAAGTGATCCAAATTTTTGGTTTATTATTATTAAGTAAAAACCTTGTTTTCATTAAACTTACCCAAAAAACAATTGTTTTTTGGGTTTTTTATTCTTATTTTTTCCGGAATGAATTAATTATCATATATTTGCACCCTCAATTTTTAAAAGAAAACAAACAAAATATATTTATAATGACAAAAGCAGATATCGTATCTAAGATTTCAGATAAGAGCGGAATTGAAAAAGCGGATGTTTTAGCGACTGTTGAAGCATTTATGGAAGAAGTAAAAGATGCATTAGAGAATGGTGATAATGTATATTTAAGAGGTTTTGGTAGCTTCATTATTAAAACTAGAGCAGAAAAAACAGGTAGAAATATTTCTAAAAATACGACTATCAAGATTCCTGCACACAACATACCTGCTTTTAAGCCTTCAAAAGTATTTACTGAAGGGGTAAAAACAAAAGTAGCTGTAAAGTAATTAAAAAAGTATTAACCCAAAACCTTTATCCTTAAGGTTTTACAAAACATTTTAACTATGCCAAGTGGTAAAAAAAGAAAGAGAGCTAAGATCTCTACGCACAAAAGAAAGAAAAGAGCAAGAGCAAATCGTCATAAGAAAAAGTAAGCAATAGCTTACTTTTTCGTTGCTTTTATAAGCTACGTTCATTGACATTAAGGTTTTAACACCTTAAAAATGGTATAAACAATATACCTGTTTACAAATTTTAATCCGTCTTCGTAAATTTTACGTTGGCACAAAACCATGTTCAGAATGAAAACAGAATTAATAATTCGTTCCAATTCTTCTGATATTGATTTCGCCTTACTAAGAGATGGTAAACTTATTGAGTTAAACAAAGAAACAAGCGACAATAATTTTTCAGTCGGTGATATTTTTCTTGCTAAAATAGGAAAAGTAATGACTGGTTTAAATGCCGCTTTTGTGAATGTTGGATATCCTAAAGATGGTTTTTTACACTACCACGATTTAGGTCCACAGGTACAATCTTTAAATAAATTCATTAAGAAAGTAAGCACAGGTAATTACAAAGAATTCACTTTTAAAAACTTCCGATTTGAAGAAGACATCAACAAAGATGGAAGTATTAATGATGTACTAAAATCAGGTCAAAATTTATTAGTACAAATTGTAAAAGAACCTATATCTACCAAAGGTCCGCGTATTAGTTCGGAACTTTCTATTGCAGGTAGATTTTTAGTTTTAGTTCCTTTTTCTAACCGCATATCGGTATCGCAAAAAATTGCAGATCCAAAAGAAAAGGAGCGTTTAAAAAAATTAGCAAAAAGTATCAAGCCTAAAGGGTTTGGACTTATTTTACGTACTGTTGCCGAAGGCAAAAAGGTTGCAGAACTTGACAAAGACTTACAAAACTCTCTTGACCGTTGGAAAACTATGTGTAAACGTATATCCAATAACAACACCCCAACAAAAATATTAAGTGAGTTAAACAGAGCATCTTCTATCTTGAGAGATGTTATGAACGATTCTTTTACAAGTATAGTTACCAACGATGAAACTCTTAAGGTTGAAATTAAAGAGTACTTACAAGAAATATATCCTGAGAAGGAAAACATTGTAAGACATCATCGTTCTGACGTACCTATTTTTGAAAAATATGGTATTGAACGACAAATAAAAACATCGTTTGGTAAAACAGTTTCTATGAGTAAGGGAGCCTATTTAGTTATTGAACACACCGAAGCTTTACATGTTATAGATGTAAATAGTGGTAACCGTTCTAACAAGTCCTTAAACCAAGAAGAAACTGCTTTAGAAGTCAATTTAATTGCCGCCAGTGAAATTGCTCGTCAGTTACAATTACGAGATATGGGTGGAATTATTGTTGTTGACTTTATTGATATGAAATCTGCTGAAAACAGACAAAAATTATATCAACATTTAAAAGACGCAATGTCTTTAGACCGTACTAAACATAAAATTTTACCTCCAAGTAAATTTGGTTTAGTTCAAATTACAAGACAACGTGTACGACCTGAATTAGAGATAAAGACACGTGAACCAAACCCAAATAAAAATGGAGAGGTAGAAGCTCCTATTGTCTTATTAGACATAATAGAAGCTGAATTAGAACGCATACTAAATAGCGGTAAGAAATATAAAGAAATCACATTAAATGTGCATCCGTTTATCGCTGCTTATTTAACAAAAGGCGTCAATTCAATCCGTTTTAAATGGTTTGTTCAACACAAAAAGTGGATTAAAATATTACCTAGAGATGCTTACCAGTACTTACAATATAAGTTCTATTTAAAAAAGAATAAAAAAAGTAAGTAAGGCAATCTTATTATGAAATAAAAATCCCGTATCGTTTGATACGGGATTTTTTTGTTTCTAAAACCAAAAACCAAGGTTAAATAACCAATAGTGATCTGAATGGTCTGGAGACCATGTATATTTTAATTCTATAGGACCTAAAAACGTTTCTACACTATATCCTACTGCGTATCCAGACTTAGTATCTTTAAACAAATTTCCACCCTCAAATATATCTTCCTCCACACGTGCATAATTGGCTATGAACATTGCATAATGCTTTTTATAAACCTCATAACGTAAGTTAAATTCTGATCTTAAATAAGACTGATTATTTAAACCTCCTGTATCATAACCATACATAGGAATGAAATTGTTAATATAGTTTTGGTTGTATCCACCCAAGCGATAATCAAATATTTCAAACGATTTTTTTCCTAACGTGTACCCTGCTTGTGAAGTGTACTGAAATGTTAATTTATCAAAAAAAGTGGTTGCAAACCCTAGTGTTCCTCCCAGTTGAGAAAATTGATGAAAAGGCTCGCTATTTTCTATCATCTCATTTAATCTATGGTTTCTATCCGACCATAAAAACCATTTAAACCCAATATCTGCATAAAACCCTTTTGTAGGAAACATTTCTTTATTATAGGTATCTAATTTTAAAAACGCAAAGGTGTTTATGTAGTTGCTTTTATCAAAAAAATCTTCTTTTCCTTCTGTTGAAATATTTCTTGTACTTGCATTTATATTTTTATGTTCTGTTCCAATACCTATAGCAAATTTCTTATCAAAAGTTGTTTGTAAATACAATGAGGTTGAAAAGTCTCTATATTTCCCGTTTATAAGTCCAATATCATATATAAAATCACTATTAAAAGTATTATACCGCGTACTAAACCCATAGCTTGGTAATAAACCATTATCAATAAAATATTCTACGTTATACCTTATTTTATCTCCCACACCAACATCTAATGAAAACTCATCATTTTGGAAAAGCATTTTTTTGTGGTTGTAATTTAGTAGTACGGCTGATTTGTATAGTAAATCGTAATGCAATCCTAACCTTAAAAACGATTGTACTTTTTCTTCTTTAACGGTTAGTTCAAGCTTTTTTCCTTGAAAAGATTTTTCAAAATGATAATCTATTCTTTTAAAGTTTTTTGATGCAGTTAGCGTATTTATTTTTTTAGACACTTCTTTATATGAAACACTGTCACCTTCACGTAACTGTAGTTTCCCTAAAATATAATTGTTTGTGTAGTTTTTATTTCCTTTTATAATGATTCTATCAACCAAAAACCTTTTTCCTTTAGGAGTTATTTTTGAAATTTTCCTTTTTTGAGGTTGCATTTTTGCTATGCTATCAAAAACTACCCTATACATTTTAGCTGTTTTTTCTCCTTCTGCTAAAATCTCATTCTTTACATCGAATGAGATAACACTGTAATCAATTACATTGGGTCTTATATAAATATCTAATAATTCAACTTGTTCATCAGACTTTTTATACATCTGAAAATTAACAATTTGCAACAGCAATGATGCTATAGATACTAACTCTTCTCTTTTTAACAACTCACCTTGCACACTAACACCAATAACTATGTCTACACCTTTCTTTTTCATAACGTCCACAGGAAAATTGTTTACAACTCCCCCATCTACCAATAATTTCCCCTCAATATCCACAGGGTTTAATAATGAAGGAAATGCAGCACTTGCTCTTAAAGCTAAAGGTAACGACCCGCTTTCTAAAACTTCTTCTTCTCCTGTTTCTATATTTGTTCCTATACAATAGAAAGGAATCGGTAGTTTTGAAAAATCGGTGATTTCGTCAACAGGAGCTAGCAGTTCTGTTAAAAAATTCAATACGTTTTGCCCTTTAGACAATCCTAAAGGCAACCCTAAGTTGCCTTTTTTTATCGGTAAAGAAATCGCGTATTTTTCTCCGTGTTCTTTTCTAAAAAAAGGTTTTTCTCTTCTAGAAACCTTATCCTGTAATAAATCCATAAAGTCTGTTTTAACAACAGCCTCTTCAATTTGATCCGCAGTATATCCAGAAGCATAGAGCCCACCAACAATAGCCCCCATACTTGTCCCTCCAATATAATCTATTTGTACTCCTGCTCTTTCTAGCTCTTTTAAAATACCTATATGGGCAATTCCTTTGGCTCCACCACCACTAAGTACCAAACCTACCTTAGGTTGATCTTGTGCCAACATAAGTACTGGAATAAATAATAAAATTAACAACTTTTTCATTCTTCTTTTTTTTGATAGTGTTTGTATATTTTTTGAGCTCTGGCATTGCCTACGACTTCTTTTAACTCTTCTAAAGTAGCAGCTTTAACTCTTTTCGCTGACTTAAACTTGCGTAATAAATTAGTTATCGTTTGCTTACCTACATCTGGAATTTGCTCTAATTCTGATTGTATAGCACTTTTACTTCGTTTGTTTCTGTGAAAAGTAATTCCAAAACGGTGTGCTTCATTACGTAAGTATTGGATAATTTTAAGCGTTTCTGATTTTTTATCTAAATATAACGGAACCGGATCTCCTGGGTAAAAAATCTCCTCCAATCTTTTTGCAATACCAATAATAGCTATGTTTCCTCTTAAACCTAAAGCTTCTAAACTTTTTAAAGCAGAGGATAATTGCCCTTTTCCTCCATCAATTACTATTAACTGTGGCAAAGGTTGTGCTTCATCTAATAACCGCTTATACCTTCTATATACCACCTCTTCCATCGATGCAAAATCGTCAGGACCTTCTACTGTTTTTATATTAAAGTGACGATAGTCTTTTTTACTTGGTTTTCCATCTTTAAAAACCACACAGGCGGCAACAGGATTTGTTCCTTGGATATTTGAGTTATCAAAACATTCTATATGACGAGGTTCTTTTCCTAATCGTAAATCTTTTTGCATTTGCGCCATGATTCTTTTTACATGACGATCAGGATCTACAATTTTTATCTGCTTAAACTGTTCTTGACGGTAAAACTTTGCATTGCGTTCAGACAGTTCTACAATACGTTTTTTGTCTCCTAATTTTGGTATGGTAACTTTAACATCTTTACCCACATTCACTTTAAACGGAACAAAAATTTCTCGTGATAACGAATGAAAACGCTGACGAGTTTCCACAATAAACAACTCTAAAAGCTCCTTATCTGTTTCCTCTAGTTTTTTCTTAATCTCTGTGGTATATGATTGCACTATTGAGCCATTCATTATTTTGAAAAAGTTTGCATACCCATGCGATTCATCAGAAATGATAGAAAACACATCCACGTTATTAATTGATGGATTCACTATTGTTGATTTGGCTTGATAGTTTTGTAAAGACGCTAATTTCTCTTTGATTTTTTGTGCCTCTTCAAATCGCATATCAGCAGCAAAGTCAAGCATTATCTTTTCAAACTGTTGCAAACTCTCTTTAAAATTTCCTTTAATGATGTTTCTAATTGCTCTGATATCCTCTAAGTAATCCTCCTCCGTTTGATATCCTTCACAAGGTCCTTTACAATTCCCTAAATGATATTCTAAGCAAACTTTATACTTATCAGTATCAATCTTTTCTTGACTTAAGTCATAATTACAAGTACGTAGGGGGTATAATTCTTTAATTAAATCCAACAACGCATGTACTGTACGCACATTAGTATAAGGCCCAAAATACTCCGATCCGTCTTTAATTACTCTTCTTGTAGAAAATATCCGCGGAAATCGCTCTTTTTTAATACAAATCCATGGATATGTCTTATCATCTTTTAACAAGACATTATATCGTGGTTTGTATTTTTTTATCAAATTATTTTCAAGGAGTAATGCATCTGTTTCTGTATCAACCACCACATGTTCTATTCGAACAATTTTTTTGACTAAAACGCGTGTTTTACCATTTTCGTGATTCTTAGTAAAATAAGACGAAACTCGTTTTTTTAAATTCTTAGCTTTTCCAACATAAATAATCGTATCATCTTTATCAAAATATTGATAAACTCCTGGCGAATTTGGTAATGTTTTTATTTGAAGTTCGAGTGATGTTGGCATACAACGAAAATACGATTTTATTAAAAGATTTTTGTTGTAATGCTGTACATTTATCCTTTTCAATTAAAAATGCAACAACCACAAGATTTTTATAACAAAGAGCTGAAAGATTTAGCTCTTCAACTTTCAAAAATAAATAGTAAAATAACCTTTATAAGAATACTCAGACTACTAGTTTTTTTAGGCTTTTCTTTGGGAGTATATTTAACATTCTATCAACCCTACACCCCTTTTATAATTGGTTTTATTGGTATTTTACTATTTGCTTTTTTGGTTATACAACATCAACAAGTAAAAGAAAAACGCACTATACTTCAGCTTAAAAAAGACAACAATCAACTAGAAATTGATGTCCTTAATGGTCATTTTGAATTCCTTCCTGAAGGAACAGAATTTACAAGTTCCACGCACTATTATAGTAATGATATTGACTTATTCGGAAATGGTTCTTTTTTTCAATACACCAATAGAACCGCAACTACCAATGGTAAAAAACTTCTGGCCTCCTTATTAACGAGTAATTCAATTCATTTTATTGAAGAAAAACAAAAAGCACTTAAAGAATTATCTGAAAAGATTCATTGGCGACAACATTTTACTTCACTAGCACATTTGGTTTCGTCAACCACTCAAGAGTCCTTAGTGATTACAAAATGGTTAACCAACTATGAATCAAAACTAACTTCTTCTTTAAGGTGGATTTCTATGTTTTTTTCAAGCATTTCAATAGCTTTAATAGTCTTATTGGTTTTTAGTGCGATTCCTTTTTCAGTTGTTTTAATTTGGTTTTTTATAGGTTTAACAATCTCAGCACTCCATATTAAAAAAACACAGCATATTTACACCTCATCAAGTAAAGTTAAAGATACTTTTAAACAGTATTATTTGCTTCTGGAACAAATAGAAAAAGAAACTTTTACTTCTGCTCTTCTAAAAGAAAAGCAACAAAAAATTGCTACCAAAACAAAAAAAGCATCTGTTATTTTCAAAGAGTTTTCTAAAATTTTAGATACGTTCGATCAACGTAACAATATTATTATTGCTATTATTGGAAATGGCTTGTTTTTATGGGATATTGCCCTTGCTATAAGAGTAGAAAAATGGATTCTTTCCTATAAAGAAACTACCGATGAGTGGTTTAGCGTTGTAAATTTTTTCGATGCTTATAACTCTTTTGCCAACTTCGTTTTTAATCATCCTACTTTTACTTTCCCCACTCTTCAAAATGAAAACAACGGTATTATTGCTCAACACCTTGGACATCCGCTTTTGAAATCCTCAAAAAGAGTTGACAATGACTTTACGATTTCTAAGGGACAATTTTTTATTATAACGGGTGCTAACATGGCAGGAAAAAGCACATTTTTGCGTACCGTTTCCCTATCCATAGTCATGGCAAATTGTGGGCTACCTGTATGCGCCTCTAATTATCAATACACTCCTATAAAATTAATTACCAGTATGCGAACATCTGACTCATTAACCGAGGATGAGTCTTATTTTTATTCGGAACTAAAACGGTTAAAATTTATTGTTGATACTATTGAAACCGATCGCTATTTTATTATTCTTGATGAAATTTTAAAAGGAACAAACAGTAAGGATAAAGCATCAGGCTCTAGAAAATTTGTTGAAAAACTTACACGTTCAAAATCTACTGGAATTATAGCTACTCACGATGTAAGTTTGTGTGAACTCGCTAATGAGTATCCTCAAATACTGAATTATTATTTTGATGCTGAAATTGTGAACAATGAATTGTTTTTCGATTACACCATAAAATCTGGAACTTGTAAAAACATGAACGCTTCTTTTCTTCTTAAAAAAATGGAAATTGTGTAACCTTTCTTTTTGTGAAAGCCTGTTTTCTCTTTCAACAAAACCATGACAAATGACAGGAAAAATTGATTGATTAATCCGTACCTTTACGCTATGAGCACACTCATAGATAATTTTGGAAGACAAATTAGCTACGTTCGTTTAGCAGTAACCGACCGCTGTAACTTACGTTGTCAATATTGTATGCCTGCTCAAGGAATTGACATTGTACCTCGTAAAGAGCTACTTACTTATAAAGAAATGTACCGAATAATTCGAGTACTTACTGAATTAGGTGTAAACAAAGTTCGTTTAACAGGAGGAGAGCCTTTTGTAAGAAAAGATTTTGTTTCTTTTTTAGAAATGTTATCGTATAATGATTTGTTAGAGGATATCAATATCACGACCAACGGAGCGCTTATTTCTAAACATATCAAAACAATAGAAAACCTTAAAAAGGTAAAAAACATCAATTTGAGTATTGATAGCTTACACCCTGAAAAGTTTGCTAAAATTACTCGTAGAGATGTTTTTACTGAAGTATATAAAACCTTTGAGTTATTAGAAAAAAGTTCGTTGAATTTGAAGTTAAATGTAGTTGTACAATCTGGATTCAATACTGATGAAATTAACGATTTTGTGCAGCTTACTAAAGACAAGGATATTGCAGTTCGTTTTATTGAAGAAATGCCTTTTAATGGAAAAGGACAACGAAACGCAGAAGAAGTTTGGAACTATAACAAAATATTAAACAACATACAATCTGAATTTACTGTTACTGAACTTCCCTCAAAAAAATCATCTACTTCTAGAAATTTTTCTATAGAAAATCATACAGGGACTATAGGAATTATTCCTGCATTCACTCGTACTATTTGTAATGATTGCAACCGAATTAGGATTACCTCAACAGGAACTTTTAAAAACTGCCTGTTTGATGATGGCGTTTTTAACCTACGTGATTTTATTAGAAATGGTGCAAGCAATGAAGACTTAAAAGCCTTGTTTTTATCGCTGATAAAAGAAAAGCCAGAAAATGGTTTTGTGGCTGAGGCAAATAGAAAAGGAAACGTAACCGAAAGTATGAGTACCATCGGAGGGTAATTTCAATGTATCAATTAGATAATTTGAAAATGTAACAATTAAACTTTTTAACAGTTACACTTTAACATATGATTACAGTAGTAGAAGCCAAACATATAATTTTAGAAAACACACAAGATTTCGGAATTGAAGAAATTCCTTTTTTAGAAGCTGTCGGAAGAGTTTTAAAGGAAGATATTGTTGCCGATAGAGATTTTCCTCCATTCAACCGAGTAGCAATGGATGGTATTGCAATTAATCATCGTTTTTTTGAGCACGGTGTTCGTGATTTTAAAATAGAAGGAATTCAAGCTGCTGGAGGGCCACAACAAACACTAGATAATGCCGCCAACTGTTATGAGGTAATGACAGGAGCTGTATTACCTAACAATACTGATACGGTAATTCGCTATGAAGATGTTGATATTAATACGCTAGTAGCCACTATTACTATTGATGAAATTAAAGAAGGACAGAACATTCACACACAAGGTTCTGATAAAAGTAAAGGTACAGTTCTAATAAAAAAAAACACTATAATTTCTGCTGCTGAAATAGGCGTATTAGCTACTGTAGGTAAAGCCACTGTAAAAGTAGCTAAACAACCTAAAGTAATGATTGTTTCTACAGGTGATGAATTGGTTGATGTAAATGAAAACCCGTTAGATCATCAAATTCGTAGAAGCAATGTATACACGTTAGTTTCCTTATTGAACGATTTAAAAATTCCAGCAGAAACAGCCCATATTACTGATGAAAAACAAATTTTAAAAGAAAAAATCGAATCTTACTTAAAAGAATATGATGTGCTATTATTTAGTGGAGCAGTTAGTAAGGGGAAGTTTGATTTTTTACCTGAAGTTTTAGATGAATTGGGTGTTCAAAAGTTATTTCACAGAATTTCGCAACGACCTGGGAAACCATTTTGGTTCGGCACTACAGATAACTGCAACGTGTTTGCATTCCCTGGAAATCCAGTTTCAACCTTTGTAAATTGTTTGGTCTATTTTTACCCTTGGCATTATAAATCTGTTGGAGTTTCTTCCGAAGAAAAAACAGCAATTTTAGTAAAAGACCTTACTTTTAAACCTAATCTAAGCTGTTTTTTACAAGTAAAATTAACTTCTGAAAAAGGACAAGTATACGCAACTCCAATACAAGGAAATGGCTCAGGAGATTTGGCTAACTTAGTAGAAACAGATGGTTTTATCGAGCTCCCGAAAACCGAAGAAGTAGTATTTAAAAAAGGAAGTGTTTTTCCGATACTAACGTATCGGGGTTTTTAATTATTAATGTTTAGTTTTGAGTTAAAAATTTAAAATGAAGGAAAGTATTGTTCAAGGCAAGAGTTTTCAATTCTCTTTAAAAATAATTTCTCTGTACAAAAAACTACAACAAGAAAAAGAGTTTATAATTTCAAAACAGCTTTTAAGAAGTGGAACTTCAATAGGAGCAAATATACTTTCGGACATTCACGAGCTAATTAGGCTATTAACAGCAATTGTAAAAACATCACAACAAAACTTAACGAAGATTTAAAACTTAAAATTAAACACTAAAAACTAAAAAAAGTGAGCAACTTTTCCCACATAAACGAACAAAATCAACCTAAAATGGTCAATGTTTCTGATAAAAAAATCACGAAACGTACCGCTATTGCCAAAGCAACTATGTTTTTAGGTTCAGAAATTGTGAGTCATTTTTCTAATGATGAACTCATCACTAAAAAAGGACCTGTTTTTCAAACCGCTATCATTGCTGGAATTCAAGCCGTAAAAAAAACTTCAGATATCATCCCAATGTGTCATCCTTTGTTAATCAACGGAGTGGATATTGACATCAATATTGTAGACGATGAGCATGTAGAGGTTTTTTGTAAAGTAACCATCGAAGGTAAAACAGGAGTAGAAATGGAAGCGCTTACAGGTGCTTCAGCAACTTGTTTAACTATTTACGATATGTGTAAAGCAATCAGTCAAAAAATGGTGATTCAAGAAGTGAAATTGGTAGAGAAAACTGGTGGTAAATCGGATATTAAAAATGGATAAAAAACATACTAAACATACAAATCTAGTTAAGAAGTATAATGATAATTTTGCGCCTAATGAAGTAGCTATCTTAGGAGCCAAATGCGGAGTTATTGCTGATTTAGTTCATGAAGTTTCAAAAAGATTATCGAACTATAACTTAGGGTATTTTGATGCTTCACATGCTAAAGATGTCGAGCAAAATACATTAGCTGAATATACCTTTCATCATGAAGGAAATTTACAAATAAACACTTCTTCACCTGTAAACAAGTACGAACAACGTTTACAGTTTTACAATCACGATTTTGTCTTTATTAATGGAAATCATTACCAAGGAGCGAAACAAATTTTGATTTTAGATGACGAGAAAGAAGCTTCTGTAAAAAAAAGGTTAGACCAATTAACAAACATCCAGTTTATAATTAAGTTGAATGAAGACTCAAGGTATTTTGATTGTTTACTAGAACGCTTTCCAAACATCAAAAATAGTACCTCTTATACAATTAATGAGGTTGATAAAATATCTAATCATATACATAATCTCATTAAAGAAAACATTGCTCCTGTTAAAGGATTGGTTTTAATAGGCGGGAAAAGTACTCGAATGGGACGTGACAAATCGGAGTTAGTGTACTATAAAAAGCCTCAAAAAGAACATGTAAAAGAGTTATTAGAAAGCTGTTCTTTAAAAACCTTTTATTCTGTTCAAGACCCCTCAGAAAAAGAGAATGAAATTCACGATAGCTTTTTAAATTTGGGCCCTTTTGGTGGTATTTGCTCTGCTTTTCAGAAAAACCCTAACACCGCTTGGTTGGTGTTAGCTACCGATGTTCCTTTTGTAAATAAAGAGCTTATTCAATTACTTTTAGAAAAAAGAAATCCGAGTAAAGTTGCTACTGCCATAAAAGGAAAAAATAAAGATTTTCCAGAGCCCTTAATTACTATTTACGAACCTAAAGCTTATGGAAAACTACTAGCCTATTTAGCGCAAGGTTATTCTTGTCCTCGTAAAATGTTAATTAATTCTGATGTAGAAATTATCGAAGTTAACGATAGTCTTATTAGAAACATTAATACCCCTGAAGAGTTTAAAGAAGCTATTAGGTGTATAGAAAAATTATAAGTTTCTCTTCCTAAACTCTGTAGGTGTCATTTTTGTTAATTTCTTAAATGCATAGTAAAAAGCTGCTTTACTATTAAAACCAACATCGATTGCAATAGCAAAAATAGTATCAGGCTTATCGAGCAGTAGCTTTTTTTTAGCCTCTTCGATACGAAAAGTATTGATATAGTCAGTAAAACTTATTTTTTTATTCTCGTTTATTGCCTGAGATACATAAGGCAGCGGACTATCTAACTTCTTAGAAATAGTATTTAATTTCAACGTTGGTGAGAGGTATAGTTTTTCCGTTCTTACTAACCTATCTATTTTTGCAAACAGTTCTGAGGAATCACCAAGTTTCGAATGTTTGTATTTTTCACTCAGGGGTAAGTCCTTATAATCACCTGTTAAAGCAAACACTGGATAATACATTAATGAATATGCTAAAACAAAAAAGAATAAGGTATACAAAACAGGTTCTATCTTAAATAGTTTTGGTAATAAATCATAATCTATTAAAACAAGTAAAGCCTCTAATAAGATAGCAAGTACGAGCAATACATTGGCTCTTAATAATAAATACAACCACTTAAAGTATATCTCTTTATTTCTATCCAAATCAATAACAACATAAGCTTGTTTAAAAAGAACATTTGATTTATATAAAAACAAGATATTTACAAGACTTGTTAAAATAAACTCAATACCAAAGCAAGTAAGTATTATTGGAGTAGTGACTCCAGAAACTCTATCTATTTTATCAATTGCGTAAAAGAAAAATAGTGATTTGACTAATGAGTAAAAAACAAGAAAGAGCAAGTATTTTTTTTGAGTTATTGATTTTTGTGTTAAACACGAGGAAAACTTATAAAACAAAAAACCTATAAAAGGAAATAGGATATAAGAAGCATACCAAATAATTAATGGTAGTTTAAACTTATTAGCGGTAGTAAAAGTATCTAACGATAATAGGGAATATATAAAAGTTGTTGCCGCTAACGAATAGCGAGTACATTTCCTTTTACCTAAATTATTTTTGGTAAAAAAAATAAATACTGTCAAAAATATCCCTAATAAAAAACTAAGTTTAGGAAAAATATTAGTTGTGAGCATCTTATGATAATCTAACTTTATAAAATTAGATTATTTTTTATTAAAAATAAAGGTCTCAGTTTATAAAACTAAACAGTAAATTAAAAAATAGCAATTATTATTGCATATCAAACTAAAGATATTAATAAAATAGTGCTTAAAGTAAAAAGCCCCCCACTGCTATCCCCTTAAAAAATACTTTAAGACTCATAAAGCTACTGAATTAAATTCAGTAGCTTTTTTAGTTTTCTTAGAATTGTAGAAGGCATTTAATGTTTTTCTCAGAAACTATTGTTTTAAATCAAACCTATCTAGATTCATTACTTTTACCCAAGCAGCAATAAAATCTTTTGCAAACTTTTCTTTTGCATCGTTACTAGCATACACTTCTGCTAGAGCTCTTAATTCAGAATTAGACCCAAAAATTAAATCAGCTCTAGATGCGGTCCACTTTACTTTATTCGTAACTCTATCTCTTCCTTCGAAAATTAATTGATCTTCAGATGTAGCTTTCCAATATGTATTCATGTCTAACAGATTTACAAAGAAATCGTTTGTTAATACTCCTGGTTGAGCTGTAAAAACACCATTTTTTGAATTGTTATAATTGGCATTTAAAGCTCGCATACCTCCAACTAGTGCGGTCATTTCTGGAGCTGTTAAGCTTAATAACTGTGCCTTATCTACTAATAATTCTTCTGGTTTAAGTGTGTATTTCTTTTCTTGATAATTTCTAAAGCCATCTGCCATTGGTTCTAAAACAACAAAAGATTTTACATCTGTTTGCTCTTGTGTTGCATCCATTCTACCTGGATTAAAAGGAACTTTTATTGAAAACCCTGCTTTATTTGCTGCTGCTTCTACAGCTGCTGAACCTCCTAAAACAATTAAGTCTGCCATAGAAACCTTTCTATCGTTAGAACCATTGTTAAACTTAGATTGAAGTTCCTCATAAACTGCCAATACTTTTTTTAATTGTGCAGGATTATTGCTCTCCCAATTAACCTGTGGTTCTAAGCGAATACGTGCTCCGTTGGCTCCTCCTCTTCTATCTGAACCTCTAAAAGAAGAAGCTGATGCCCAAGCTGTTTCTATCAATTGGTTATGTGGAATACCTGAATTTAAAATCTCTTTTTTTAATAAGTTAATATCTACTTCTGTAATTAACTTATGAGTACGTGTTGGTATAGGATCTTGCCATATAAACTCCTCTTCAGGAACTTCTGGCCCTATATACGTAGTTTTAGGCCCCATATCTCTGTGAGTTAATTTAAACCAAGCTTTTGCAAAAGCTTTATCAAAAGATAAAGGGTCCTCTAAGAATTTCTCACAAACTTTCTTGTATGCAGGATCAAATTTTAAAGCTAAATCTGAAGTTAGCATCGTAGGTCTGTGTCTTTTGTTTTTATCAAAAGCATCCGGAAAAACCTCTCCAGCATCTTTAGCAGCCCATTGATGTGCTCCTGCTGGACTTTTCGTTAGTTCCCATTCATTATCAAATAAGGTGTTTAAAAAAGCGTGACTCCAACGAGTAGGTGTAGGTGTCCAAATAACCTCTAATCCAGAAGTAATAGCATCTTTCCCTTTGCCTGATTTATAACTACTCTTCCATCCTAATCCTTGTTCTTCAATGCCTGCAGCCTCTGGAGAAGGCCCTACCTTATCAGCCGGTCCTGCTCCATGTGTTTTTCCAAAGGTATGTCCACCTGCTATCAATGCCACTGTTTCTTCATCATTCATTCCCATTCTACCAAATGAAATACGTATATTTTTAGCTGATGCTACTGGGTCTGGGTTTCCATCTGGTCCTTCCGGATTCACATAAATCAACCCCATTTGTACGGCTGCTAAAGGATTTTCTACTTCTAAATCTAATTCCCCTTTTTCATTTAACCTTCTACTTTCTAACCAGCCTGATTCAGACCCCCAATACACATCTTCTTGTGGTACCCAAACATCTTCTCTTCCTCCTGCAAATCCTATGGTTTTTAACCCCATGGATTCTATAGCCACATTTCCTGTTAAAATCATTAAATCTGCCCAAGAAATTTGTTTTCCGTATTTCTGTTTAATTGGCCATAATAATCTTCTTGCCTTATCTAAATTCGCATTGTCTGGCCAACTATTTTGTGGCGCAAAACGTTGAATTCCCATACGAGTTCCTCCTCTACCATCTCCAGTACGATAAGTTCCTGCACTATGCCACGCCATACGAATAAATAAAGGTCCGTAGTGTCCATAATCAGCAGGCCACCAATCTTGGGACTCTGTCATTAATTTTGTGAGGTCTGCCTTTAACGCTGCATAATCTAGCTTATTAAACTCTTCAGCATACTTAAAATTTTCCCCCATCGGATTGGATAATTCCGAGTTTTGTGCAAGTACATCTAAATCTAACTTATTAGGCCACCAGTCTTTGTTTGACTTAGTTTCTGTTAACTGTTCTTTTTTGTGCCCCTTATCAAAACCAAAAGGACATCCTCCCTTTTCTTTTTCTTCTCCATGGTTTTGTTTACCACTACAAGAAAAAAGTAAAGAAGCTACTGCTACACTTAAAATTATTTTTTTCATTTTTAAATTATTAATTGATTTTTAGCAAAACTATATTTGAAATAGTTATGTTTTAGAAAAAATTAATAGATATACCTTATAGTTATGTAGCTTAGATTTATTCTTCTTTCTAGAAAAAATTAAGTATTGCCTTTTATTTTTTATACGTTCTATAAAAAGCTCCTTATTTTAGCTGTAAGATGGGTGTTATTTCTTCAAAAAATGGAACTGAGTATTAAAAATTCGACCTACACAACAATTAGTAAGATGCATATATTCTTTTAGAAGGTAAACGTACCAATGTAATTCCTAAACTTTAAAAAGGCTGAAACCTTATTTTATAAAGGAAATTAGACTCTAGGTCATCTTACTGTCACATTTCTGTCAGGTTACTGTCAATACCAATATGTTTTCAACTCTTACTTTAGTGCCAAGATTAAAAAATCATTAATAAATGAATTCAAATACAATGAATTTAAGAGATATAAAAAAATGGAGATTAGATCGACATTGGTCTCAAGAACAACTGTCAGATTTGAGTGGATTAAGCATACGAACCATTCAAAGAATTGAAAATGGAGAAAATGCCGGATTAGAATCTTTAAAGGCTCTAGCCACAGTTTTTGAAACAAACATTGAAGATTCAAATAAAACAGAAGAATCAGAACAGGGTAGAAAAAAAAGAGCTTATATGCAAAAAGTACGTTTTTTTTATATGCTTTTATGCATCGCTATCTTAAGTATGGTTATACCAATTGTAATTGCACTTAATGGTACTTTTTCTTGGCTGTTTGTTTGTTGTATTTTGTTAGGGTGGGTTATAATAATTGGAATTTATTCTCTGAATACTTTTGTATTTTTTTATAAAGAATAGAAAAGAAATTGAAAGCTACAGCCAATACTGTGTATCGTCGCTTCAGACATTTTCCAACGGAAAGTCTTTTCGGCTAAACTATAGATGTCGACCAATTGCTATCTTTACGATTAGTAACAACGCCTATACAAACCATTCGTCTTTCTTATATAAAGAACATTATGAAAAATGAGTTGATAAAATTTATGTCCCAATTTACAAAACTTACTGAAAAGGAAGCCCAAACAATGATTGACTTTTACCCTGTTAGATTATACAAAAAAGGGGAGGTATTATTACAAGAGGGACAAATTGCACAAGATTCTTTTCTTGTATTATCAGGGTGTATTAGAAAATATTGTATCGTAGATGGTACGGAAAAAACCATAGCCTTTTACACAGAAGAGCAAGTTGCTGTTGAGTTTGAGAGCATGTCGCAACAATCTCCATCAAAATATTATCTAGTTTGCTTTGAAGATTCTAAAATTGCTATAATCAATTCCAAAAAAGAGGAAGAATACTATAAAAAGTTTCCGCGGTTTGAAGAGCTTTCCCGAATTCAAATGGAAGTGATGATGGGCGAAAATTTACAAGCCTTCTCTAAATTTATAACATTAACTCCTGAACAAAGGTATTTAGACTTGTTACAAAACAGGCCTAAATTATTACAACGTGTACCACAGCATTTAATAGCAAGCTGTTTAGGCATAACACCTGAATCTTTAAGCCGAATACGTAAACGGATTTTTAAATAGCTTTTACATAAAACAGGGTTTTCTTAACTTAAGTCAACGAATCTAGTTCTGATGGTACTTTAAATTTGTAGCAACCAAATTTATTCGTGAAGCTAAAATTAAAATATTGAATACTAGAGAAAGAACATTAAATCGCCTATCGAGGAGTACATCAGCAATCATTGCCGGAGCTGGTATTTTAATAATGGCCATCATAGCACCAATTGTAAATTTTTTTATTTTGGAAGAAATGATAAAATCGGATACCCTATCAAAAAACCCTGAAAATATATTAGCTTCAGAAAACCAACTCCGACTAAGTATTGTTCTAAATCTTATAATTGTGATTCTTGACATAATTGTTGCGTGGGCATTATTTATTTTTCTATGCCCTATAAATAAAAGCTTAGCACTACTAGCTGCATGGTTCAGAATAGTGTATTCAATACTTTTTGTTGTGTCTTTATTTTATTTAATACATACATTACCACTAATAATTGATGGTAACCTAGAAGTAAAATATATACAATCACAGGTTGCCCTATCATTAAATAATTTCTTTTTATCATGGGATGTTGCTATGATTCTTTTTGGCTTTCATTTGCTATTAATTGGATACCTGTTTTTAAAAGCTAGGTATATGAAAAAGATTTTAGGCGTTTTATTATTAATTGCGTCGATTGGATATATAGTCGATGGTTTTGGACAGGTACTTTCTTCAGGTTATAAGATTAAGATAACGCTATATACATTTATTGGAGAGGTAGTCCTAATATTTTGGCTACTATTAAAAGGATGGAAAGTTAAAAGTAGTGAACAGAAACAAGAAACGTATTCATAAATAACTGGGAGTAAAACCAAATACAAACGATTAAAGATAATAAAATGGCCGAAAAGTTAAAAATTATAATAACAATGGGACTCATTGTTTTCTTTCAACAATGTATAAGTGCTCAGGAAATTCAAAATCAGTATTTTTTACAAAAAGTAGGCGTTTTAGATAGTCTCTACTCCAAAATACTAAAGGAATCAAGAAAGATTTATGTGCAATTACCTACCAATTATAGTTCTGGAAGAAATCAAAAGTACCCTGTAGCTTATATTTTAGATGGAGAGATTTTACTTCCTACTGTACATAATGTGCAAAATTATTATAGTGGTGGTTATACCCCCGAAATGGTATTAGTTGGTATCTCAAATAATAAAAATAGAATAAGAGACCTAACTATTTCAACAATTACCACTAAATATGGAATGCCTTTTAATGAAAAAAATGGAGAGGCTAATAATTTTAGGAAGTTCATTGATACAGAACTTATTCCTTATATAGAAAACAAATATCCAGTTACCAATTACAGAACACTGATTGGTCATTCCTATGGAGGTTTATTTACTATTGCAACGCTAATTAATCAACCCAACTTATTTAAAAATTACTTGGCCATTGACCCAAGCCTAGATTGGGACGACCAAAAACTATTGAAAAAGGCAGAAAAAACACTTGCTAATCAAAACTATAAAAACAAAGCTCTATTTATGTCATTGAATGGACAATTACATATGCAAAACTCGCAAATAAAAATAGACAATGTAATGCAAGATACAACAGACTTCACTGTATTCGCTCGTTCGAACATTACCTTTTCAACCATAGTAAAACAAAATGCTAATAATGAATTAGCTTTTGAATGGAAATTTTATCCCAAAGAAATACATGGTACAATACCTCTTCCTTCTCTCATGGACGGTTTAATTTCACTTTTTAAATGGTATCAAATGGAAAATACGGATAAAATAAATTCATTTGACACACCAAGACAAGAGCTTTTGAGTATAATAAAACATCGAGAACAGAAGCTCAAAGAGCATTTTGGATATGCAGAACCTCCTTATCCAGAAGAACTTTTAAATGTGTCAGGTTATATGAGTATGGACATGAAACAACCTGAAAAAGCAAAAATGTACTTTGAACTTGCTACTAAATATTATCCTAAAAGCGCCAATGCTTATGATTCTATGGCTGATTACTATGAAGCACAAGGAGACTTTACTAAAGCTATTAAATATGTAACAAAAGCGTATGAATTAAGTGGTAAAGACTCCTATAGGAACAGAATCCGAATATTGAAAAATAAATAATTAACAGCCCTGTTAGAATTAAAAGAAAATTGATTATGATGAAAAATTTCATTGTGACCCTATTTGTACTTATCAATTTGAAAGTATTCGCAATCCAAGATATCAAGACTATTAAACTAGAGTCAAAAGCATTGAATGAAACGAGAAATGTAATGATTCGCCTTCCTAAAGGCTACTTTAAAAATATATTGAAAAGCTATCCCATTTTAGTTACCTTGAATGATAATGACAATTTTTATTTTGCTTGTAATATAGTTGACATTCAATCTTCTAGATTTGGCATAGAAGACATGATTGTTGTAGGGCTTCCACATACGGGTAAGTATGAAGAAGATAATTTTCCATATAATGATAATAATAGCGGATTAAACCCACAAGCTCTAAAATATTCAAAGTTTATCAGAGAAGAAGCTCTTACTTATATTCAAGATAACTATCGAACTAACGGAGGACGATTTATCATTGGACATTCACTTTCTGGGTTGTTTGTTTTAAAATTATTCATGCTACACCCAAAATCGTTTTCTTCCTATATTGTACTTAGTCCCTCTGCTCATTATGCTCCTACAATAGCAATAGAATTAACAGAATTTTTATCAACACATAAAGAATTAAATAATCTTTTATTTCTTTCGATAGGTGAAAATGAGCATTCAATTATCCAAAAAGGGTTTAATAATCTCTCTCAATCTTTACAGAAGAATGCTCCAAATAGCTTAAGCTGGAAAGTCTCTTATTTAGATAATACAGATCATCTACTATCAGCATATAAAGGCATTTATGATGGTTTAGCTTGGGTTTATAAAGATTGGTACATTAGTGAATCGAAAATGCAAAGGTATCGTGTAAATGATTATATCATTCATTATCAATCTCTTTCTCAAAAATTGAATTATAATATAAAACCAAGAAAAAAGCATTTAATCGGATTTAGTTGGTTTGCCAAAGAAAAGTTGAATGACTTAGGCTCTGCAATAATAGCGGTGAAAGCTGGCATCCATTTCTACCCCAATTCCGTTGAACTTACAAAAAGATTAACAGAGCTTGATAAGGCTAAAAATTAACAACCGGTTTTCCTTTGAATTTTATCTTTTTATAAAAAAAACACAACAAATAATAGTCATTAAATGGCTCAAACAAAAACCAATAAGAAAGTGAAAAAATTATTTACATCATCAGTCGTACAAGACAAAGAAGAAAAGAAAAAATATCGCTGGCAAGTCAGCATAAGTGTTTTGGTTATCTTCATTTTTGGTTCATTGCTAAATATCCCTTTCAGTAGAGAAGTAAAGCGATTAAATATCGCGGCGGGAAATACTTCCATTAAGTTGAATGAATCAACGATTAACGACCTAATTCCTGTTTTAATAAGCAGTTTAATTTTAGGCTTGATATTGGTTTTTATTGGTGTGTGGGTTTCTTCAAAAGCCAATTTGGGAGCTCCTGTGATTGCTAGAATGTTTTCAAAAAAACCAATTAGTAAATTAATAAACGGTACGTCAATCATATCAAGTATTCTTCTAGCAATTTTAGTGGCTCTGTTTTTATTAGGTCTTTTTGAGCTGCAAAGTGAATTTTATCCTATTTCAGGTAAAATTTCAAGACCATCCAAATCATTTTATGCCCTAGTATCATTCTCTGCGGGTATTAGCGAAGAAATAATGTTCAGATTAGGATTAATGTCCTTGATTATTGCAGGGATTCAATATTGGAAAAAAGTAGAAAACCCGTCGAATAAAACAATTTGGACTGGCATTATAATTTCTGCAATATGCTTTGGGATTATGCATCTCCCGTTATCTAAAAACTTTGTGGAGTTAACGCCTTTTACAATTGGTGTAACCATGATTGGAAACTTAATAACAGGGGCAACATTTGGGTGGATATTTTGGAAGCGTGGATTATTGGTAGCTATTATATCACATATTGCTTTTGATTTAGTATTTCACGTAATCGGAACACCCTACACATAGCAATAAGAAAAGCTCATACTGTATATAATTAATTGCTGGTATAAGTCTACTTTCAAAAAGTTATTGCGAGCTTACTAACAGTCATCTAATTGTTAACTTTAGTGTTTAAACACGCTACTGATCTTATACTAACCGTTACCTACAAGATAAACAGTACTAACTAGATTTAAAACAAGTAAGAGTATTCTCACAAACTATTTATTTAAATGAGCTGTAATATTAAGGCAGCTATCTTCCATAGATAACCTTTTTAAAAATGAAAAAACTAATATTAATCAATTTACTGTTTCCTTTATTTATTATTGGATACAAAACTGACATCAAACAACTTCAAAATAAAGAAGATTCCATAAACAATGCATATGTTATAACTATAAGTAAAGACCAACCTCGAGTAGCAAAAGTTAGAGCTAAATTGCATCCAGATGGAAATCTAATTAAAATGAACGAATTTAATGAACATGGTTTAGAGAATGGTTGGGCCACTTTTGTTGAAAATGTTCAGGTAAGCGATAGCCATGGACGTTCTCTTAAAGTTATAGCAAAAGAGAATAGTCAGTGGGAGTTACCAGATTATAAAGAAGGTATTGTAAACCTTTCTTATCAGGTAAATCTTAAACACGATTTACTTGTTCCAGCAATTAAAGGCGGAGATAATGGAGCTGCTTATGCAAATAATGATGGAGTTATGTGGGCGGGAAGAGCTTTGTTCATTGGAGGTAAGCCAACCACGAATATCCGTGTTCAATTTGATTTGCCTACAAATTGGAATGTGACAACACAATGGAGAAAGTTAGCAAAAATAGGAGGTATTTTTAAAGCTGACACAAGCAACGATTTATTTTATTCAGCATTTTTTGCAGGAACGCACAAGCATACTGAACTTATAACAGGAAATGTTTCTTTAAGAATAGCGATGTCTGGAAACTTTACAGATGCAATGTCTACTAAGATAAAGGAACAAGTTGAACTGTATTTTAAATATTACGGTGATAGGTATAAGTCTCCATTAAAGGCTCAAATGGTTTTAATACTGGGAGATAGAGATTATGGAGGTGGAGAAGTAATGGGAAAAGCTATTTCCATTTCGCTAAGCCCTAGAACAAAAAAAGAAATGGCAATTAATAATGGCATGACAAATAATACATCTCGCCTTATTGCTCATGAGCTTTTTCATAGTTTTGCTTTTGACCAACTTGAGGTTGATGATTCAGGCAAAAAAGCATCACTATATGAATGGTTTAACGAAGGTTTTGGGGCTGAATATGGAGCCTTTACAGCATTAGTTAGAACTGGTGTATTAACTGAATCTGAATTTCTAGACGAAGTTCTTTATAGGATGAAAGAATATCAAACAGCAGTTGATGGTAAATTAACGCTTGTTTCTGCAGGAAAAGATAAGTTCAAGTATTCTACCACAGTATATTGGGGTGGACTCATGGCTGCTATTTCACTAGATTTTCTAATTCGAAATGAAACCAATGGTAAAAAAAATCTAGACGACTTATGGGCATACTTGTTAAAAACATATCCTAAAAAAGGTGAGGCATTAACATTCCCTAAGATTTATGATGCTACTTTAAAATTATACGGGAAGAAAATATCTGATGCTCTAAAAAATTATACATGTTCCCCTAATGAAATTCCTTTTTTTGAAAATGCAAAACTTATGGGGCTCAACTTTGAAAATGACAAACTGATTCTTTCTAAAAATACCACCGAAAGACAGAGAAGATTGTGGTACGGTTTTTTATCTAACTAATTTGAATCTCGCAAATACAATTGTTGAAACCAAGCATTGTAATAAAAAATTAAAAGACTATCAAATATACCACAATTTAAATGAGTTAAAATCAAAAGCAAAACACTAAATATAACAACATACATAATACATTGTTTGTTCTAGCTTACTCCTGAAACGCTTCCTTTGCAGAAACTTTAGCATAATAAACAATAATACAGTCTTAATTTTGGCGGAGTTCTGCTGGTTTGTAGTCTACAAAGATTTTTACGGAATTTTCATTTGTAAGCTTGGGCCTTTCTTTATTCCTTTACAAGGATTTGAAAAAGAATAATCAAAAGCCTCAATTCAAACACAGTTTTTTATCTTTAAAAAAATAAATTACTAACGTTGTTTGTGCTTATCACACAGTAATAGTACCAAAGGTGGGACTCGAACCCACACGCCCTTGCGAGCATCGGATTTTGAATCCGACGTGTCTACCAATTCCACCACTTTGGCTTTTGATGGATGCAAATCTATAAAATTTTTCATTTAAAATGTCTTTTAAACTCTTAAAATAGTTTTATTTTTGTCCCAACAACAACACTAACTAAAAATATCTTTTTGTAAATGGCTACAAATCAATTAAGCCCAAAAATATTTGCATGTTCTCAAAGCATTGAACTAGCAGAAGAAATTGCCAATGCTTACGGAACCAAACTAGGAAATGTAATTACTACACATTTTAGCGATGGTGAATTCCAACCTGCTTTTGAAGAGTCAATCAGAGGACGAAGAGTTTTCATTGTAGGGTCAACCTTTCCTTCTACTGATAATTTAATGGAAATGTTACTGATGTGTGATGCTGCTAAACGTGCATCTGCAAGACATATTACCGCCGTAATGCCCTATTTTGGTTGGGCTCGCCAAGACAGAAAAGACAAGCCTCGTGTAGCAATTGGAGCTAAACTGGTAGCTAAATTATTAGAAACTGCTGGAGCAACCAGAATTATGACCATGGATTTACATGCTGATCAAATTCAAGGTTTCTTTGAAAAACCAGTAGATCATTTATTCGCATCTACCATCTTTTTACCCTATGTTAAAAGTTTAGGCCTAGACAACTTAACCATTGCCTCTCCTGATATGGGAGGTTCCAAAAGAGCCTATGCCTATTCTAAATACTTAGAAAGTGATGTTGTTATTTGCTATAAACAACGTCAAAAAGCCAATGTAATTTCTCACATGGAATTAATTGGTGAAGTAGCTGGTAAAAATGTGATTCTTGTAGATGATATGATTGATACTGGAGGGACACTTACCAAAGCAGCTGATTTAATGATGGAGCGCGGTGCCAAAAGTGTACGAGCTATTTGTACACACCCAATTCTTTCTGGCAATGCTTATGAAAGAATTCAAAACTCGCAATTAACAGAGCTAATCGTTTCAGATACAATTCCTTTAAAAAAGAACATTTCTAAAATAAAAGTTGTATCTTGCGCCGCTTTATTCGCTGATGTGATGCATAAAGTCCAAGACAATACATCTATTAGCGATCAATTTTTAATGTAAATAAATTTAATAAACAACGTAATGAAATCAATTACAATCAAAGGATCTCAAAGAGAAAGCGTAGGTAAAAAAGCAACAAAAGCCTTACGTAATGCTGGAAAGGTTCCTTGCGTATTATACGGAGGAGACAAACCTGTTCACTTTTCAGCTGACGAAAAATCGTTCAAGTCATTAGTATATACTCCAGACGTATTTACTGCTACGATTGAATTAGATGGTGTAACATACAATGCTGTATTACAAGATATACAGTTTCACCCAGTAAATGATAGTATTTTACACGTAGATTTCTATCAATTATTCGAAGACAAAGCTGTAACTATGGACATCCCAGTTCGTTTAGTTGGATCTTCTAAAGGTGTTATGGTAGGGGGTGCTTTACGTCACAACTTACGTAAGTTAAAAGTAAAAGCATTACCAGCAAACTTACCTGATTTTATCGAAGCTGATATTACAGAGTTAGAAATTGGTAATAAGTTATACGTTACTAAATTAAAGAACGATAACTATACTATTTTACACCCAGACAACACAGTAGTTGCTCAAGTACGTATGTCTCGTAACGCGGCAAAAGCAGCAGCAGAAGCAGAAAAATAAGACTTATGTAGTCAAAATAATAAAAAGCGTTACCAAGTGTAGCGCTTTTTTTATTTTTGCCACATGATTTTTAATGCTTTTATAAACAAATTATGTGTTTTTAAAAAAACACAATCAACAGCTATAGAAGACAATACGATGAAGAAATTTTTAATTGTAGGTTTAGGGAATATTGGCGAAAAATATGACAACACACGCCATAATATTGGCTTTAAAATTGCTGATGCTTTTGTAAAAGAACATGAAGGTTCTTTCGAAACTGAAAAATTAGGTGATATTGCCAAACTTAAAATAAAGGGTAAAACAGTAATTGTTTTAAAACCTAATACCTACATGAACCTTAGTGGTAAAGCAGTTAAATATTGGATGCAAAAAGAAAACATCTCCGTTGAAAATTTACTCATCATTACCGATGACTTAAACATTGATTTTGGAAAAATTCGTATCAAAGGAAAAGGAAGTTCTGGTGGACACAACGGATTAAAAGATATTCAAGATAAGTTTAATACTGGTGCTTACCCTCGTTTTCGCTTTGGTGTAGGAGCTGAATACAGTAAAGGTCGTCAAGTAGATTACGTTTTAGGCAAATGGAGTACTGATGAAGAAAGTGCAATGATAGAGCGTATCCCTTTTTCTGTAAAAGCGGTTACTTCTTTTATTACCGCTGGTTTGGCTAATACCATGAATGAATTTAACGGAAAATAACTAATTTTACTCTATTAACTTCGTTTTTAAAGATTAATTATCAGAAGCATACCACTCAGCAAAACTAGTATCTGTTTCTTGTAGCTTAATAGCGTGTAGCTTGATATTTTCAGGAAGTCTACTTTTAATTTTTTTAGCGAAATCAATCACCATCATTTCACTTGTTGGTTGGTAATCAACTAAAATCACATGATGTCCACGATCTTTTAACTCTTGTGCCAACTCAACATGAGGTGTGTTTTTGTTAAATACAGTAGCGTGATCAAATACATCAACAATATCTTCTTTTACAATCTTCTTTAGATCCCCAAAATCAATTACCATACCGTACTTCACATTAGATGTGTCTGTAATTGGAGATCCAATTACGGTAACTGAAAGCTTGTAACTATGTCCGTGAACATTTTTACACTTGCCATCATAACCGTACAATGCATGTCCAGTTTCAAAAGTAAACTGCTTGGTAATTCGAATCTTACTCATAAATTGTCTATATCTAAAGAAGTAATAAAATAAGCTTTAAAAAAAGATTACTTCTTTACGTTTGTAATAACTCCTATTTTCTTCTAAATTTTTTGTTTGCTCTGTATTTATTAAAAAAATAAATAACAGCAACACCTGCTGCTAAAATAGCAAAGAAAGAATTTCCCATTTTAATACTTGTTTTTATTCGCCAAAAGTACGAATTTGCTTTACAACTTTTGTTAAAATCCACACAAAACCTACCGAAACTACCGCTCCAGTAAACACGGCTAACATAGGGTTATGTGCTATCCATTGTCCTACTTCATACCCTGCCTTATAAGCTGTGGTACTTTTTCCATTTTGAATTACAAACATTCTTATTTTTTAAATTTTTCTAATGCTTTTTTGGTAAAATCAGACAACACTAATTTACCAGAAGTCTCTGCTCTTTCTGTTAACAATTCTTCCCAGTGTTCCGTTCCAATCCACAAGGCTCTTTTCATTTCAGCCAATGCTTCAGGATTATACGAAGCGAGTTTTTCTGACAAGATTTCAACCTCTTTATCCAGTTCTCTTTGCGTTTCAAAAACACGTGCATACAAGCCTTTTTCTTTTGCCCAATACGCATTTTTCCAACTGGTAGCATCTAACGTTAATTCTGCTAATCCACTCACGCTAATTTTTCGCTCTACAGCAGGCGCAATTACAAACGGACCAATACCTATTGTAAATTCAGAAAGTTTAATAGAAGCGTGTTCTGTAGCTAACACGTAATCACAAGTGGCTGCCAATCCAACTCCACCACCCACAGTTTTTCCTTGTACTCTACCAATAATTAGTTTCGAACAACGACGCATCGCATTAATTACATTGGCAAAACCTGAGAAAAAAGCTTTCCCGTCTTCTAAATTGTCTATCGCTACCAGTTCATCAAAAGAAGCACCAGCACAAAACGCTCGTTCTCCCTCTGATTTTAGTACAATTATTGAAACCTCCTTATTAGTTGAAAGCTTATCAAATTCAGTTGCTAAACGTTCTAATAACACACTTGGAAAGGAGTTACTTGCTGGATGCCCGAACGCAACCGTGGCAATCTTATTTTCAATATGCGTATATAAACTTCCGTTTTCTCTAGTTGTCGTCATGTATTTGTTGTTTGTTCAAAATTACGTTTTTTGAGCAAGTGGTAAAAACTTTCTTCTAAACTTTACAATTAATGGAGCTCCTCTAGCAATCATCCATAAGAAAAAAGCAATCCAAATAGCGTACAGTTTATAATCTAATGAATCAAAAAACAATAGGGTAGGTATAAACACCAATCCTGTTGCTAACAATAAAACGTTTCGTAGAAATTTCATTTCTCCCATTCCTTTGAACATTCCGTCATAAATAAAGGCGATAGAACATACAGGTTGCATGATTAAAATAATCCAAAAGGTATTGTAAAACTGCTCTAAAACTTCTGGTTCTTTAGTAAAGACTTTTCCTATAAATTGATATAAAACAAAACCGACAACGGCTAATAATAATCCGAAGAGGAATCCGTATGTAATTAATCTATTTCCTAAAATTACCAATGTTTTATAAGCCTTAGCGCCCAATAATTTACCTGATAAAATATTACCTGCAGAAGAATAGCCATCAATCATAAAAGCACCTGTGAGCCATAAATTAAAACCAATGGTATAAGCCGCTATATAGGCATCTCCGTAATCTGTAGCATACGAAGTTCCAAAATACAAGGCTACATTTAACGCTATGGTTCGCACAAATAAATTTAACACCATTATGATAAATTTTGGTATTTCTGCATTAAACGGCAAGCTGAATTTTAACGAAATATCCGTCTTTTTTATTAATAACACCCCCGAAATTATTGCCATCGTAACTTGCGCAACCACACTTGCATAGGCTGCTCCTTGAATATGCATAGCAGGAATAAACCCTTCTACTCCATACACTAAAACAACATCTAGTACAATATTAATAAACGTTCCAATGAGTGCAATTACCATCGGATAATACGTGTTTTGCAACCCTCTAAAGGTGCCAAAAACAGCAATGGTAAAAAGCGTAAACGGGAATCCGAAAACACGAATTTTATAATACTCAACCGAATAGTCTAAAATGGTTCCTGAAGCATTGTATAGTTCAAAAATTTCTTTTGCAAAAGGATAACTCAATCCTAAAATAAGCGCACTTACTCCCAAAACGATTACAATCGCTTGTGCAGGCAGGTTTTTAACCTCGTCAAGCTTGTTAGCTCCTAAATATTGAGAAACAATAGAAGAAATTCCACTACGTGTTTGTCCAAACACCCAAATTAACATCGATAAAAAAGCTCCTACAATACCAATAGCAGCAATACTTTCAGTAGCATTGTACTCTATATTACCTACAATAGCTAAGTCTGTAGTAGAAAGTAACGGTTCTGCCACTCCAGCAATTAGGGCAGGCATTGCTAGTTTGTTTATCTGTTTAAAACTAATATCGTGATTCATCATACAAAAATCAAAAATAATACTATTCAGTATTGATTTTGTAACTTTGGTAACACTTATTTTTAATTAATGAATCGTATTTTATGATCGACCTTATTGGTTGTATTTCTGAAGTTATTTTAGACATTCAGCAATTGTTATTTCGAAAGAAAAGGAGAAAACAGCGCGCTTTTGAAAAAGAGCAGAGTCTTCCACAAAAAAGAACGATTTCTCCTTACCAAAGACTCGGCATAGCTCTTTTAATAACTGTAGTTATAACTTCAGGTTTACTTGTTCTTTTTGCAAGTAGTTTTTCTTTAAAAAATAAAGACTCAGAAAAAATACAACAAATTTCCCTTCTACTCGAACAAGAAAAATCTACTTTAGGAACATACCCTGACAAGTTGCAAGGAATTACAAGAAACAATCCTCTATACCAGGATTTATTAATTGACTCTTGGAACACTCCTTTTTACTACAAAAAGATTGATGAAAATATTTTTATATTAATCTCTTTAGGAAAAGATAAAACATTACATACCAAAGACGATGTTAAGTAACTTTACTTCTTCGTTAACATTCGCTTAATTTCGTTCAGTTTCATCAAGGCTTCAATTGGGGTTAAGGTATCAATATTTGTGGTTAAAATTTCTTCTCGAATATCTTCCAATAACGGATCGTCTAACTGAAAAAAACTCATTTGCATATCTTCATGCTGTGCTTCTTTCAAGGTTTCTTTTACCTCTTTGTGTGAATGTGAGTTTTCTAACTCTTTTAGAATTTTGTTTGCTCTATGAATTACCATACTTGGCATTCCTGCTAATTTTGCCACGTGAATTCCAAAGCTATGATCACTTCCTCCTTTTACCAACTTACGTAAGAAAATAATGCTATTATCCAATTCTTTAACCGATACATTGAAGTTCTTGATACGCTCAAACGTCGAGGTCATTTCGTTTAGCTCATGATAGTGTGTTGCAAACAAGGTTTTTGCTTTCGAAGGATGTTCGTGTAAATACTCCGAAATCGCCCAAGCAATAGAAATTCCATCATAGGTAGACGTTCCTCTTCCAATTTCATCTAACAACACCAAACTACCGTCGGAAATGTTATTTAAGATCGATGCAGTTTCATTCATTTCAACCATGAATGTCGACTCCCCCATCGAAATATTATCGCTCGCACCTACTCTGGTAAAAATCTTATCCACCATACCTATTCGGGCATTTTGAGCGGGAACATAACTTCCCATTTGTGCCAATAATACAATCAAAGCTGTTTGACGTAAAATGGCTGATTTACCCGACATATTCGGACCTGTAATCATGATAATTTGTTGCTGATTACGGTTCAACACAACATCATTGGCGATGTACTCTTCACCAATTGGTAATTGTTTTTCAATAACCGGGTGGCGGCCATTTTTGATTTCAATATCGGTACTATCGTCCATTAGTGGACGCACATAATTATTCTCGGTAGCTAAGGTTGCAAAAGATTGCAACACATCTATCTTAGCTACATTTTGTGCATTTTGCTGTACAGGTTGTACGAACCCAATAATGTACTGTACTAACTTGGCAAAAATCTCCGTTTCTAATTGCTGAATTTTCTCTTCTGCTCCTAAAATTTTAGCTTCGTATTCTTTTAATTCTTCGGTAATGTAACGCTCTGCGTTTACCAAGGTTTGCTTACGAATCCAGTCTTCAGGAACTTTATCTTTATGCGTGTTTCTAACTTCTATATAATATCCGAAAACATTATTAAACGCAATTTTTAAACTCGGAATTCCAGTTCGCTCTGTTTCACGAGCAAGCATTGTATCTAAATACTCTTTTCCTGAGTTTGAAATACTTCGTAGTTCATCCAACTCTTCTGAAACTCCATTTGCAATCGCATTTCCTTTATTGATATTTACAGGGGCTTCTTCTAAAACAGTCTCGGTAATTTTATCAATTAATTCATCACAAGTATTAATTTTTTCTCCTAATAACCTAACGGCAGCGTTTTCGCTGCTTTCTGCGGATTCTTTTATCGGAAGAATCGCTTTCAACGAATTTTTCAACAAGATAACCTCTCTTGGAGACACTTTACCCGTAGCAACTTTTGATATCAATCGTTCGATATCGGAAATTTGTTTTAACTGATACGTTACTGTTTCAGAAAAGGCATCGTTATCAATTAAAAACTTCACTAATTCGTGTCGTTGCTGAATTTGAGCTAAATCTTTTAGCGGAAGCGCTAACCAACGCTTTAATAAACGTCCTCCCATCGGAGAAATCGTTTTATCGATAACATCTAATAACGAAACCGAGTTCACCGAGTTCCCACCGTATAACTCTAAGTTTTTTACGGTAAAGCGATCCATCCACACATAATTGTCTTCAGCAATTCTGCTGATAGATTGTATGTGCTCTATTTTGTTATGCTGTGTTTCCGATAAATAGTACATAGCTGCACCTCCAGCTACAATTCCGTATTCTAACTCTTCAACTCCAAATCCTTTTAATGTTTTTACCTTAAAGTGATTTCGAAGTAATTCATCTCCATAATCTTTTTGAAATACCCAATCATCCAAATAAAAAGCATGAAAACGATTGGTAAAAGCTTCTAAAAACCGCTGCTTGTATTTTTTTTCTACCAAAACTTCACTTGGCGCAAAGTTTTGTAAAAGCTTATCGATGTACTCTTCATTTCCTTGTGCAATGAGGAATTCTCCAGTTGACACATCTAAAAACGAAACTCCTAACAGCTTTTTCCCAAAATGAACGGCTGCTAAAAAGTTATTCGACTTCGATTGTAATACCTCATCGTTCAACGCAACTCCAGGAGTTACCAATTCTGTGACTCCCCGTTTTACAATCTTTTTAGTCATTTTTGGATCTTCTAACTGATCGCAAATCGCAACACGTAATCCAGATTTTACTAACTTAGGCAAATACGTATTTAAAGAATGGTGCGGAAAACCAGCTAACGCGGTTTCACTCTCGCTACCACTTCCTCTTTTGGTTAAAATAATACCTAAAACTTTGGACGCTTTTACCGCATCTTCTCCAAAGGTTTCATAAAAATCGCCTACTCTAAATAACAACATCGCATCCGGATATTTTGCCTTGATTCCGTTATACTGTTGCATTAATGGAGTTACCTTTTTTGCCTTTGTTTTTGCCAAGTTTGTGGATTTTTTGGGTTAGTTTTGCGAAGATAGAAAAAAGTCTTTAGTCATTAGCTTTTAGTCATTAGCTTTTAGCTAATGACCTCAAAAAGTTACCCAAGAAAAATGAGAAAATTAAAAAACAGCGAACTCGGCAGAAAAACCGTTGAAGAGTTTAAACAAACCAATAAAACCCCAATCATCGTCGTATTGGATAATATTCGTAGTTTGAATAATGTAGGGTCTGTTTTTAGAACTTCAGATGCTTTTTTAATTGAAAAAATTTACTTGTGTGGTATCACTGCTACGCCTCCTAATAAAGAAATTCATAAAACCGCTTTAGGTGCCACTGAATCGGTAGAATGGGAATATGTTGAAAACACGGTGGATTTAGTTGAAAAACTACAAGCGGAAAGTGTAAAAGTATTGAGTATTGAGCAAGCAGAAAATAGTACCATGTTAGATACTTTTACTCCTGAAACTACCCAAAAATATGCAGTAGTATTTGGTAACGAAGTAAAAGGCGTACAGCAAGCCGTTGTTTCTGCTTCCGACACCTGTATTGAAATCCCGCAATTAGGCACCAAACACTCGTTAAATATTTCGGTAAGTTGCGGTGTGGTGTTATGGGATTTGTTTACTAAAATGAAAAAATAATATTACCTGACTAAGTGTTTTTTTGAGTGAAGTTGAAATAAAAACGAAGTAATTTGCTTATTTAGAGTTTATAACTTCTTTTTTACAGTAATACTATTTATTCTACTTTTAAAAGCAGAATGTTAAATTTTTGCCTTTCTCCTAAAAACCTATTACATTAGACACTTGATTACCCCCATCCCCAAGTATTATTTTGTAATTAAAAACCCTATTTAACATGGAAAACAAGTACTTAAAAGAAACCCTAATGAGTTTAAGCCCTGATGGAGATAATGAAACAACAACTACCGATACTGGTGGAACAGATAGACCAACAACTGGCGGAGGTGATGGAGGTGGTCAAGGAGGAGATTAAGTATTAAACTACTTAGCAAACATATTTTCTCAGTATACGATTTAAAAATAAAACCATTACTTTTGAAAAGTAATGGTTTTATTTTTACAACTATGAAAAGTTTCTTTTGTATTCTCCTACTCTACTCTTCTTTTCTTTTGGCTCAAGAAAACAAAGATTATTTCTCCATAAGAGATACATTAATAGAAAAAGGAAGACAAGCTTATTTTAGTAATAAACTTCCGTTATTAAAAACAATCACAGCACAAGTTGATTCGTTATATCTAAAAACAAAAGATTCTATTTTATTGGCCAAGTATTTTCATTTTAATGCTCTGCAAAATAAACTTACATTTACTAATGATAGTGCTTTTTATTATTACCATCGTTCAAAAGATATTTCTAAAAAAATAAAAGACTCTTTGGCGGTTGGGAGACGTCTATTAAGTATTGCTTACCTACAACGAGATGCTAAGGATTATTTAGGTAGTGAAATTAGTTTTGTTAATGCTTTACAATACTTAGAACCAATAAATTCAAACACTTATACAGAAAGAGTTTACAATGGATTAGGTCTAATATCTGAAGAATTAAATCAACCAAAGGAAGCCTTAAAATATTACAATATTGCTCTATCTTACAACAAGTTAAACAAAAATGATACTGGTCACATCTACATAATAAATAATATTGGGTTACTATATCAAAAGCAAAAACAACATGAAAAAGCTATTCGATTCTTTAAAAAAGGCTTAGCTTTTGATTCTATAAAAAATAAATACATAACTCAATACGCACTATTATTAGAAAATTTGGCCTTTAGTAACTATGCTTTAAACAAAAAAGAGAATATTTTACAACAATATAATGAGGTTTTATCTATTAGAAAAAAGCTCAATAATTATAGTGGTATGAGTACAACTCATATTAACTTATCTAATTATTACAAAGATCAAGATCATACTAAAAAAGCGTTATATCATTCTAACGAAGCTTTACAATATGCCAAACAAACCCATAATAATAAACGTTGGTTAGAAGCCTTAAAAAACCTTTCAGACTTAACTGGTGGCGATCAATCAAAACTGTATTTAAACGAGTATATAACTCTTAGTGATAGTTTATTTCAAAACGAACGTAGGTTAAAAAATCAATTTGCTAAAATTAGATACGAAACCGATAAAAAGGAAAAAGAAAATGTTATTTTAAAAACCGAAAACCAGCAAAAGCAAGCAGAAATACTTTACCATAAACAACAAAAAACGATAGGGTGGCTAGCTGCAGCAATTGGTCTTTTACTATTTGGTTTTAGTGTTATGTTTTATTTTCAACGTAGAAGAAAATTATTGTATCAAGCACAACTACAACAGGTACAAGTAAGAGAACATGAACGCCAACAAATTGCTAAATCTTTACACGATGAAGTAGCGGGAGACTTACGTTTGCTACATCGTAAGTTAGAAAAGTCTAATTTATTGGAGGAAGCTCAAAAACTAGATGCCGTTAAAGAAAATGTACGCAATTTATCACATCAACTAAGTAGTGTTAGTTTTGATAAGGTTTCCTTTAAAAATCAAATTATCAATTTAGTGAGTGATTATTTTGAACCTGATTTTAAAATAAAGGTAAACGGGTTGCAAAACTATAATTGGGCTACTGTTGATAATTCCATAAAGCGTTTGCTGTACCTAAGCGCCCGTGAAAGCATACAAAACTGTAAAAAATACGCAAAGGCAAGTAAGATAATTATCAATTTTTCTGTACATAAAAAATACGTACATTTGGATATTATTGATGATGGTATTGGTTTCGATACCAACATTAGTAAAAAAGGAATTGGTTTACAAAACCTACAAGAACGCATTGAAGAGTTAAACGGAACGTTAACCATTAATAGTGAAGTAGGTAAAGGAACCCAAACCGATATTCAAATACCCCTAAATGGCTGGACAAACAAAAATACTTTTAGTTGATGACCATCAGTTAATTCTTGAAGGAATTCTTTCGTATTTGAAAGATATAGATGGTTTAGAGATTGAAACGGCAAATTCATGTGACGAAGCTTTTTCTAAAATAAAATCAAGTTTAAGCGAAAATCCATTTCATATTGTTTTTACCGATTTGAGTTTTGACAATCAAAACAAAAATGTTGTTTTAGATGGCGGAGAAGCTTTTATAAAGTCTATCCTTAAAGAAGAAATACCTATTAAAGTAGGTGTAATTACAGGGCACTCTGAAACAAACAGAATTTTTAATGTAATACACAACTTAAACCCTTTTGCTTACATTTTAAAAGGAAAGTGTAGTACTGACGAATTAACCTTTGCTATTCAAAAAATGTTAAAAGGTGAGGTGTATTACACCCATGAAATTCATCAAAAACTTTTAAAAAGAGCTTTAGTAGAAATACAAATGGATGATATTGCCATCCAAATTTTAAAAGAGCTTCCTAAACATGCTAAGATTTCTAACTTAGAAGGTTTGATTAAAAAAAGTGATGGATCATTAATAAAAGTACGATCTATAGAAAGCAAATTATCTAAGCTGAGAACAGATCTACAAGCTAATAACAATACAGACCTTGTGTTAAAAGCAAAAGAATTAGGTATTATAGATTAATTCGTTTTGCGGAAATACGCATTTATTTTTACGGTTATCCCTTTTTACACATTAGAAACAAAGAATACTTTCGCAATGGAATTCAAAACCATTGTTGGGAAGAATCTTGAAAGAGAGAACATATAAAAAAGCCTTTAGATATCTAAAGGCTTTTTTGTTTGAAAACAACTCCTTTTTAACCTCTTGCGGAAAACCACACTTTTTTTTGCGGAAATACCCTTTTTAAACCTTTAATCTCTCCTTACATTTGTAACATCTTCTTTTCAAGATTAATTGAAAAAAGACATTTAAGGGGAATAATAAACCTTCTAGAGTTTCTAGAAGGTTTTTTTTATGCTCTTTCGGAAAATTGCACTTTTAACTTCGGAAATCCCGTTTTATATATCTGATTATCAGCATATCTTTGACATGTTCATTCTTTAATGACAATTAATTTAAGGGGAATTAAATTATTTTAAAAATGGGAAAATTACTACTACGCAAGACGAGCAAAGGTTTAAACACTTTACTTTCAGTTTTAGCCGAATTCGGTAAAGGTGCTGGATATGCTCTGAGACACTAAAAGTTAATTAACCAAACTTAAACGTGTAAACCTTCTAGAAATTCTAGAAGGTTTTTTTTAGTACGCTTAACTAAAGTTGTAAATTAGGCGTTCAATCGTTTTATGCCTAAATGACTCAAAAATATATTATTGCTTTAGACCAAGGAACCACTAGCTGTCGTACAGTTATTCTTAATAAAGAAGAAAAGATTATTGCCAAAACTCAACAAGAGTTTCAACAAATATTCCCTCAACCTGGTTGGGTGGAACACAACGCTAATGAAATTTTACAAACTCAGTTAAAAACCTTACAACAGGCTCTTGAGCAGGCTAAAATATCACCTTCAGAAATAGCAGGAATAGGTATCACTAATCAGCGTGAAACAACTGTTGTTTGGAATAAAAATACAGGTGAGCCAATATACAATGCTATTGTTTGGCAAGACAAACGAACTGCTGATACTTGCGAGTTACTCAAAGAAACTGGACTCGAAAACTACGTGCGTAAAACTACTGGACTGGTAATTGACAGTTATTTTTCTGCAACTAAAATTCATTGGATATTAAACCATATAAAAGGAGCTCAAGAAGAAGCTGAAAAAGGAAATTTGTTATTTGGAACTATTGATTCTTGGCTCTTATGGAACTTAACCAATGGAAAAGTCCATGCTACCGACTATAGCAATGCCTCACGTACCATGCTATATGATATAAAAAACTTGTGTTGGGATGAAACCTTAGTAAAAGAACTAAACATTCCAATTTCAATGTTACCTGAAGTAAAACCTTCATCTTTTCATTTTGGAAACTACGAAGTAGACGGAGTTCAAATTCCAATCGCTGGAATAGCAGGGGATCAACAATCTGCTTTATTTGGACAAGCATGTTTTAAGAAAGGAGAAGCAAAAAACACCTACGGAACGGGATGCTTTATGTTGATGAACACAGGGGAAAACTTAGAATATTCTGAAAACGGGTTGATTTCTACGATTGCTTGGGGAATTAACAACAAGGTGTATTATGCTCTCGAAGGAAGTGTTTTTGTTGCTGGTTCGGCAATTCAATGGTTACGGGATGGATTACAAATTATTAATAATGCAGAAGAAAGTGAACTTTTTGCTGAAAAAGTTACCGAAGAAAACCCTGTTTATGTAGTTCCTGCCTTTGCTGGCTTGGGTGCTCCGTATTGGGACATGTACGCTAGAGGTGCCGTTTTTGGTTTGACTCGTGATACCGGAAAAAATCACTTAATTAAAGCCACCTTACAATCGTTAGCTTATCAAACCAAAGATATTTTAGATGTCATGCAAAAAGACAGCATGCTTCAACTTTCTTCTTTAAAAGTAGATGGTGGTGCCTGTGCCAATAATTTACTGATGCAATTTCAGGCAGACATCTTAAATGTAGCTGTAGAACGTCCTGAAGAGATTGAAACCACCGTAATGGGAGCAGCATATTTAGCTGGTTTCTGTGTTGGTTTTTGGCAACAAAACGACATAATTAACAAAAGAAAAATAGACAAAATATTTACCCCTTCTTTCTCTAAAGAAAAAAGAGAAAAATTATACCGTACTTGGCAAAAAGCTGTTGAACGTACTAAAGATTGGATTGACTAAAAAATAAAAATCATGGCAAAGTTTTACGACAAAATAACGACTAGAGTTCAACAGTTTATCAAAGCTCAAAAACTCTTTTTTGTTGCTACTACTGCTAAAGAAGGACGAATTAATCTTTCTCCAAAAGGAATGGACACCTTTAGAGTACTTAACGAAAATACAGTAGCTTGGTTAAGTGTTACCGGAAGCGGTAACGAAACTTCTGCTCATTTGTTAGCCGACAACCGAATAACTATTATGTTTTGCGCTTTTGAAGGAGCTCCAAACATACTCAGACTATATGGAAAGGCAGAAGAAATTCTGCCTGCTCATGATAAATGGGAGGATTATATCAACTTATTTCCTAATCTTCCCGGTACTCGTCAACTATTTATTGTTTCTGTTCAAAGCGTGCAAACCTCTTGTGGCATGTCGATTCCTTTTTATGAATATCAAGGAGAACGAAATCAATTAAATGATTGGGCTACCGAAAAAGGAGAAGAGGGAATTAAGCAATATTGGAATGAGAGAAACCAAACTAGTATTGATGGATCGGACACCTTATTAAAAGAGAAAACATCTTCTTAATCTATTTTAAGAAATCTCTTCATCTTTTTAAAAATCCTGATAAAAATCATGTTTTTTCTTAAACTATGCTTGTATTTTTGAGACAATAAAGTATAAGAAGAAATGGTACAATTAATGAACATCCCAATGGTATCTTGGACAAACGGAACCATTATGATGATTATTTTCGGTTTGGTTTGTATAGGTTTAGTAACTACTCTTTTAATTCTTGTTAATGGTGGCAAAAAAGAAGAGTAGGTAAATTTAGTTTTAATAGTTGATTGAAGAAGCACTCTTTAATAATGTGTTAGTGGTTTAACGTTTGAGTGCTTCTTCTTTATTAAAATCAATTAAAAAGTTATTGTTTTACTAATCCTTTTCCGTGATAAGGACAATAGTTCCATTTTCCATTAAATAACTTATTCCCTTCAACACACTTCTTCTCCATCAATAAACTTCCTAAGGGCAATTCTATTTCTGGCTTAAATTTAAATAAATTAAAGGTTAAGTTACCCTCTTTATAGGGGTCAATCACACTATTTTCATTATTTTTAAAAACAATAAACTGCATGTTTTCACCCATTTGTCCTAACATATTTTTCATCATAGGCTTCATGAAACCAACCATATTTTGTAAGTCGCTCGGAATTTCTTCATTCTTTAATTTTTTCAATCTGTTTCCGTTGTAAAAAACAGTGGCGTTTTGTTCGATTAACTCCTTGTTTACATAGGTTACTCCTCCGAAAACACCTACTTTACCTTTTATAAAAACAACAAAAACATATTCTTTAAGAGTATTGATCATCAATTCTTTTTCGTTGTCCGCAATTGCTCTGTCTCTTGAAAGGGCTACTTGCCAAAACTCTGTAGGAATCCACCATATTACTTCTATTTCTCCAGAAGAATTAGACATTTGAGTTTCTCCTATTAACTTATCTATATTTACATCTACAAACTCTTTTTTTTGAGAAAAAACAGTTACCGACAAAAAAAATGATAAAATGATTAGGTATTTATTTTTCATAGCTATTATTTGTTTATTTAAATGCATTTAATCCTGTGATATCCAATCCTGTGATTAATAAATGAACGTCGTGTGTTCCTTCGTAGGTTATGACACTTTCTAAATTCATTGCATGTCTCATAATTGAGTACTCTCCAGAAATACCCATGGCACCTAACACTTGTCTTGCTTCACGTGCTATTTTCAATGCCATGTCTACATTATTTCGCTTCGCCATAGATATTTGAGCAGATGTTGCACGACCTTCATTTTTCAATACTCCCAAACGCCATGTTAGTAACTGTGCTTTGGTAATCTCGGTAATCATTTCAGCTAACTTTTTTTGTTGTAACTGAAACTGTCCTATTGGTTTTCCAAATTGTGTACGTTCTTTCGCATAACGCAATGCCGTATCGTAACAATCCATCGCAGCGCCAATAGCCCCCCAAGCAATACCATAACGTGCAGAATCAAGACACAACAAAGGTGCTCCTAACCCAGATTTATTAGGTAATAAATTTTCTTTTGGCACTTTTACATTGTCGAAAATTAACTCCCCAGTAATGGAGGCTCTTAACGACCATTTGTTATGGGTTTCTGGTGTAGAAAAACCTTCCATACCACGTTCTACTATCAAACCATGAATACGACCTTCTTCATTTTTTGCCCATACAACTGCTACTTCACAAATGGGCGCATTTGAAATCCACATCTTGGATCCATTCAACAAATAATGGTCTCCCATGTCTTTAAACTTGGTTTCCATTCCTCCAGGATTACTACCATGGTTTGGTTCAGTCAACCCAAAACTTCCCATCCATTCGCCAGAAGCTAATTTGGGCAAGTATTTTCGTCGTTGTTCCTCAGTTCCGTAGTTATAAATAGGTCCCATAACTAACGAAGACTGTACCGAAGCAGTAGATCGGATTCCACTATCACCTCGCTCTAACTCTTGCATAATTAACCCATAAGAAATTTGGTCTAACCCTGCACCTCCATACTTTTCAGGAATATAAGATCCGAAAGCTCCCACTTCTGCCAATCCGTTAATTAATTCCTTCGGAAATTCAGCGCGCTGTGCGTATTCTTCTATAATTGGAGACACCTTTTTCTTAACCCATTCACGAGCTGTATCGCGCACAAGTTTATGCTCATCGGTTAATAAATCATTTACTTGATAATAATCTGGTGCTTGAAATAAATCAGATTTCATAAATATATTTTAAAATTAATTTTACCAATAGTATAAGAGAAATGTAAAATTAATCGCGATTTGTTTTTTGTGGTTTCTTAAAAGAATTGTTTCAAAAATACTTAAAAAAATGGTTATTCGTGCAGGTTTACGTATGTTTGTACTAATGAGATTTACTTTAGGAAAAGAGGAGCGTTTAAAAAGCAAAAAGCTCATAGGAAGATTATATGAGGAGGGAAAAGTGATAAAGGTTTTTCCACTAAGAATGGTGTATATACAAACCGAGCATACCTCTAAATTTCCTGCACAAGTTGGCGTTTCTGTACCTAAACGTAATTTTAAAAAAGCGGTAGATCGAAATCGCATAAAACGATTACTTCGTGAAACCTACCGCAAAGAAAAGCATACTATTTATGAGACTGTAGATAAACCGTATGTGTTTATGATTTCTTATCTTGCAAGAGATGAATGGAAATATGCCGATATCGCGCATAAAATGAAGAAATTATTAACACAGTTTATTACAGAAGTTACTCAAGATGAAAAATAGAAAATTCCTTTTTTTTGGTTCCCTCATTGTCATCTCTCTTTTCTTTTCTTTTCAATCTCGTTTTTTTGAGATTGCGAAACAAATTGAAATCTACAACAACCTTTTTAAAGAGTTGAACATTAATTATATTGATGAAATTAACCCAGGAGACTTAACTGACAAAGCGATCAAAAATACCCTTAAAAACTTAGATCCTTATACCAATTTTTATAACGAACAAGACGTTGAAGATGCACGTATTCGTCGTGAAGGTGAATATGGAGGTATTGGTATTTCTACGTTTTACACTAAAAAAGGAATTGTGGTTTCTGAAATTTACAAAGGGTTCTCTGCCGATAAAGCTGGCTTAAAAGTAGGTGATATTATTACTACGGTAAACGGACAAGAATTAGCTACTTTGGAGAGAAGTCAATTTTCACAAATGCTAAAAGGAGTTCCTGGGAAACAACTTTCTTTACAGATAGAAAGAAACGGGCAAACAAAAAGTGTTTCTGTAAAACTTGATAAAGTTATTTTAGATCCTGTTCCTTTTTACGATATGATTGATGCCGAAACAGGATATATCGTTTTAACGCGATTTATCAGTCAAAAAGCTACTGAAAGTGTTGTAAACGCATTGGGAGATCTTAAAAAAAGAGGAATGAAAAAGTTAGTCTTTGACTTACGATATAATCCTGGAGGTTCTTTATTTGATGCTATCAACATTACCAATTTATTTATTCCAAAAGGCTTGAAAGTCGTAGATACTCGTGGAAAAACTCCAAAAAACAGTAGAACGTATAAAACAAATAGAGAACCTTTAGATGCTGAAATTCCTCTTGTCATTTTAATTAACGGTCGATCGGCTTCTGCTTCAGAAATTGTTTCAGGTGCTTTGCAAGATTATGATCGAGCAGTAATTATGGGTGAGCGTTCTTTTGGAAAAGGACTGGTGCAACGGTCCTTTGATTTGAGTTACGGAACACAAATGAAAATCACAATTTCTAAATATTACACTCCTAGCGGGCGCTGTATTCAAGAATTAGATTATGCCAATAGAGACCCAAAAACAGGTGAGGTTCCTAAGTTTTCTGATGCTACTGAATTCACAACTCAAAATGGACGAAAGGTATATGACGGTGGAGGTGTAACTCCTGACATAACAAGTAACTTTTCTAAAAAAACAGCACAAACAGATGAGTTACTAAAATCAAGAGCACTATTTAATTTTGTGACTGATTTCACCTATCAAAACCCTAATTTATCTGTTGAAAACTATACTTTTTCGCCTACAAACTTTAATCAATTTAAAGACTATTTACTTCGTAAAGACACTGCTTTTGTGTCTAAAGAAGAAAAACTTTTCCGAGAAGCATATGAATCAGTAGAAAACAACAAAAAAATCGTTTCCGAATACAACGCAATTATCCAACAATTAAAAGCCGCTAAAATTGCTAAAGTTTTGGTAAATGAAGATCTTATATCAAAAGAAATTGAAAATGAAATTGTTGAGCGTTATGCCTACAAAGAAGGAATGTATAAGCATTTATTTAAAAATGATATAACGATAAAAAATGCTGTTACTTTACTAAATACCCCCAAAAAATACAACAGTATTTTAAAAAAATAGCTTCTTTAACATAATTTGTATATTTGTACTTTAAAAACATATGTCGAAACCTATCCTAAAAGAACGTACAAGAGCCCAAGAATCTACAAATGCTATTGAGCGTTTATACATTTCAATGCGACACTTATTTAGTCGCGGTTTTTACAAACCAATGGGAGTTTCTGGTGAAACCTTGCGCAAATCACTATTGTCTTTACGTCCAGAAATTTATGGTTCTATTGCAGAAAACAAAACTGAATTAAACGGACTCGTATACGTTATTGAACGTTTACCTGAAGGAATTGAAGAATGTCAGTTTATATATTTAACTGCAGACGAGGGGTATCGTAACTCAAAATTCAAGGCTATTGTTCCTCCTAAGAGAAGGAGAAACTGCTATCGTATTGATAAAAATCAAATGAATATTGAAATTACTAGAGGGCGCTCAGAAATTTATGATATTCTTACTCACTTAACTTTTTTATTCATCGAGTCTCACAAAATTAAAGACCGTGTAGTTATTAATAATGGAGAAAGCTTTATTCGTGAATGGTTACAATTAGAAGATATTGTTATACACAATAAAGCTCTTACTGATGAACAAAAAGATGTAATTGTTGTACACCTTGGTAATATTTTAGGGAGAACTTATGATGAGGTATACGACGCTTACAACACCTTTGCCACAGAAGAAAACCCGAATAGATTTTTTCACCTAATTTATTGGTTAGGTAAACTCGCTATTAATGAAGCTTTATACGACCAAAAACGTTCTATTAAATTCAGTTCTGTTTTAATTGAAGAAATTGGACATCATTATTATGGTGAAATATGGGCTAACAATATTAAAAAAGTATTGTTAGACAACGAATTAATAGAGCGTCCTATTCATATAATTAGTGCAAATATGCACAGTGTAATGAATAGCATTTATGCTCAAAATGCGCTTCCGAAAGAAGCTAAAAAGTATAAAGGTTTCCAGCTTTTTGAAGTATTAAGTAATGCCAACAGTAGTGCTTTGCAATCTGCCGTTAAAAATTATGCTTCCGAAAACGGATTGATCTATATTAAAGATACATCAGGTACCAACATCAATGTTCAGGTAATTGATACCCAAAAAATTGATTTTGAAACAAACTCTTTTAACAAAGTTAATGCTGTTGGAAAAGATCCTGTAATTATTGTGATGGATTATGCCTTTGGTGAACAGGCTTTTGAAACGATGGATGAATTGTTAAAGCCTTATAAAACAAATGGAGAGAAAATTCATTTAGATGTTCAATCTGTTTCTATCATGGGAAAAGCTGGTATTTTAGAAGGTGGTAAAGGAGATATTATGATTCCTTCTTCACATATTTTTGAAGGAACTGCTGATAACTATCCATTTAAAAACGAATTATCAAAAGAAGATTTAGAGGGATTTGGAGTTCAGGTGTTTGATGGTGCTATGATCACTGTGTTAGGAACATCCTTACAAAATAAAGATTTATTGCGATTCTTCCACGATTCTACTTGGAATGTAATAGGACTAGAAATGGAAGGAGCGCATTATCAAAAAGCGATTCAATCTGCCTCAAGAATTAGAGGAAATATTTCTGAAAATGTGAAAGTACGTTATGCGTATTACGCTTCTGATAATCCGCTAGAAACAGGTGCTACCCTTGCTTCTGGAGGTCTTGGAATGAGCGGAGTAACACCTACTTATGCCATTACGCAAAAGATACTAGAACAACTATTTTAGTCACAGGACGACTACCAAAAACCTAATTATACTATAAAAAGGCATCATTTCGCTTGAAATGATGCCTTTTTAGCTTTTTTATGCAATTTTAAAGACTGGTTTTGCTCATAGCCTTTTTTCTTATTTTATATTTGCACTCACAATACAACAACACACAACGATGAATATTCTAATTTTAGGATCGGGCGGTAGAGAACACGCCTTTGCTAAAAAACTTTCAGAAAGTACTAAAATCAACAACCTTTATGTTGCTCCTGGTAACGCAGGAACTGATGCAATTGCTACGAATTTAGCTATCAATCCAACTAATTTTACACAGGTAAAAGAAACCGTTTTGCAACACAATATCAATATGGTTGTAGTAGGTCCAGAAGCTCCTTTAGTAGAAGGAGTTCACGATTTTTTCTTAGCTGATGAAGAGTTAAAAAACATTCCTGTAATTGGACCTAAAAAAGACGGTGCTTTGTTAGAAGGAAGTAAAGATTTTTCGAAGCAGTTTATGGAAAAACACAACATTCCTACTGCTCGTTATCAATCTTTTACTACAGAAACCTTAGCTGAAGGAAAAAGTTTCTTAGAAACATTAGATGCTCCGTATGTATTAAAAGCAGACGGATTGGCTGCTGGAAAAGGAGTGTTAATCTTAAACGATTTAGAAGAAGCCAAAGCCGAATTAGAAGAGATGCTTTCCAATCAAAAATTTGGAAGCGCTTCATCAACAGTAGTTATTGAAGAGTTTTTAAAAGGAATAGAATTATCGGTTTTCGTGTTAACTGACGGAAAAAATTATAAAATATTGCCTTCTGCTAAAGACTACAAACGTATTGGAGAAGGAGACACAGGACTAAATACAGGCGGTATGGGCGCTATTTCTCCTGTTCCTTTTGCTACGGATGATTTTTTAACGAAAGTGGAAGAATTGATCGTTAAACCAACAATTGACGGTTTGCAAAAAGACGGAATTGATTACAGAGGATTTATTTTTATCGGATTGATGAACGATAACGGAAATCCATCAGTAGTTGAATACAACGTTCGTATGGGAGATCCGGAAACGGAAGTAGTATTACCTCGTATACAATCAGATTTAGTCGATTTATTTGAAGGAGTTGCAACGCAAACTTTAGGAGAAAAATCGTATGAAGTTACTCCGCAAACAGCTACGACTGTGATGTTAGTTTCTGGCGGGTATCCTGAAGCTTACGAAAAAGGGAAGGAAATTACTGGTTTTGATACTGTAAAAGATTCGATTGTTTTTCATGCGGGAACTACTTTAAAAGACGGTAAAGTAGTTACGAGTGGCGGACGTGTTATGGCAATTACTTCTTTTGGAGATTCTATGGAAGCAGCCTTAGAAAAATCATACAAAAACATTGATAAAATAGCCTTTGATCAAATGAATTTTCGAAAAGATATTGGATTCGATTTAAAATAGCAACCAAAATAGGTAATGTGACTGAAAGAGAAAAAATGCTTAAGGGTGATTTTTATGATTCAAGAGATGTTGAATTAATAAAAATGTACCATAAAGCACGTAAATTATTGAAGCTTTATAATAACCTTGATTCAGAATTAACACAAGAAAAAGCATCAATTTTAAATGATCTCCTTCAGTTTAAAGGAAATGGTGTGTGGATTGAAACTCCTTTTTTTTGTGATTATGGCGAAAATATTTCAATCGGTGAAAATACCTTTGTAAATACAAATTGTATCTTTTTAGATACTAATAAGATTACGATTGGTAAAAACGGATTAATTGCTCCTTATGTTCAAATATATACAGCAATTCATCCTTTAAAAGCTTCTGAAAGAATAATTAAAGCACCTAATACTCGATACTTAACAGCTACTAAACCTGTCTTTATTGGTGATAATGTTTGGATAGGCGGGAACTCCGTTATTTTACCTGGTGTTACTATAGGAAATAATGTAACTATTGGTGCTGGTAGTATTGTTACAAAAGATATTCCCGATAATGTATTAGCGTTTGGGAATCCGTGTAAGGTTATTAAAAAACTAGAATAAATTAAGGATAAAAAAGGAGTTGATAATCAACTCCTTTTTTATTTCATTGCTTTTTCAAGGGTAAAAGAAAATTCAGAACCTTCTCCATGTACGCTTTTTAAAAGAATGGTTTCGTTGTGTGCTTCTATAATATGTTTCACAATAGAAAGTCCTAATCCAGACCCTCCTTGTTCACGAGACCTGCTTTGATCTACACGATAAAAACGCTCGAATAAGCGTGAAAGGTGTTCTTGTTTTATTCCCTCACCGTTATCATTTATTTTAATAATAAACTTATGCTGGTTATACGGCTCAACACTCACGGTAGTAATTCCTCCCACTCTACCATATTTAATAGAATTTACAACAAGGTTAATTAGTACTTGTTCTATTCGTTCAACATCGCCTTTTACCAAATGAGGAAAGTCATACACACGATCAAAACGCAACGTAATATTTCTCTTTTTTGCTTTCATTTCAAACAAGTCAAACACATTTTGAATAAGTTCAATAATGTTAAAAGTTTGAATGTTCATTTTCATTCCCTCAGTTTCTAACTTAGCAATCATGTCTAAGTCTTTCACAATTGACGTTAATCGTTCTACACCTTTGTTCGCTCTTTCTAAGTATTTTTCAAGAATTTCCTTATCATCTGCAGCTCCTTCGATAAGCGTTAAAATATATCCTTGTACTGTAAAAAGCGGTGTTTTAAGCTCATGAGCCACATTTCCTAAGAAGTCTCGGCGAAATGAATCTCGTTGTGTTAAGTTTGCTATTTCCTCACTCTTTCCTTCAACATACTCTTGCACACTTTTGGTAAGTGCTTCCATATCTGTCGTTACTTTATTTCTCTTTAAGTCGTTCTCGTCTAAAATAGAAATGTCTTCGTACATCTTTTTTACTCGTTGGTAAATAAAGTGCTCTGCTCTATATTGGATTACAAAAAAAGAGATGATAAACATTACAATACCAAAAATTACAATGGTTATAAGCCCTAAACTGTTTAGTAAAAACAAGTACGATAATACTGCTATAACTATAGATAATAGTGTTGAGTATAAAGCTGACCAAAGTGCGTAGTTATAGGTTTTTTTTATTTTTTTCATCTGTTTGTTTCTATTGTATTTTAAATGTCAGATGTTATTCGCTATTAATTGTACTAGAAATTAGTAGCGCTCATTTCACGATAAAAAAATAGATTGCTAGCTAGCAATCTACTTATTAATTTTTGAGTTTGAAAATTATTTGTCTGTTTCATCTAGCACAAACTTGTATCCAACCCCTTTTACCGTTTTAAAATAGTGATCTCCTATCTTTTCTCTAAGTTTACGTATATGTACATCTATCGTTCTACCTCCTACTACTACTTCATTGCCCCAAACACTATCTAAAATAACTTCTCTTTTAAATACCTTGCCCGGTTTGGAAGTTAGTAAAGAAAATAATTCAAATTCTTTTCTTGGTAAAGAAATTTTTTCTTCTCCTTTAAAAACTACATACTCGTCTCTATTAATTACAATATCTCCAATTTTTGTGGTCGTATCTGCCTTTTCTTCTGTCTTTAAACGACGTAATAACGATTTAACTTTGCTTATTAATACTTTCGGTTTTACTGGTTTGGTTATATAATCGTCTGCTCCAGCATCAAAACCTGCTACTTGTGAATAGTCTTCTCCTCTAGCAGTTAAAAAAGAAATTAAAACATCTTCCAAAGACTTTATGTTTCTAATTTTTTCGCATGCTTCGATACCATCCATTTCAGGCATCATAATATCTAGTAAGATTAAATGTGGAGTTACTTTTTTTGCTGTTTTAACAGCTTCTGCACCATTGTTTGCAGTAAAGACCTGATATCCTTCTGATTTTAAATTGTAACCTACAATTTCTAAAATATCTGGTTCATCATCAACTAGTAAAATTTTAATGTCGCTGGTGTTCATTATTCATTTTTATTGTGTTACTCAAAAGTAATCATAAAAAAATAAACCCATTATATGCATGCTTAACTTAACGTTCATTTAATATTTACTAAACTTTTGCTTAAAAGGAATTAAGAAATTTCTTTTGTTTTTCTTTTTTGGTTGTTTTTGTATCTTTATACAAATTGTTTCTTATGAAAATCATTTCTTCCCTTGGAGAAATTACTTCCAATGCTAAAGATACATTTAAACGATTTCCTATAACTCTTTGTTGGGCAATTGTAGGCACCCTTTTTACTTTATGTACAATTGAAACGAATACTTTTGATAGTGCTTTTTACGGCAAGACTATTTTAATTTTTACCTTGGGAATTAGTTGGTTGATTGCTACTCGTTTTTTTGAAGAACAGTTTACAAAAGATAAAACGTGGGTATTCTTACTAACTTTGGGCTTTCTACTCTTATTTTATTTTAGTGTTGATATTGATGGTTCAGAGATTCATCAAAACTCTATCATCCGTTTTGTGCTTTACTTTCTAACTGGGCATTTACTTGTAATGGTGGCTCCCTTTGTTTTTAGCTGGAATAAATCTGCGTATTTCAATTACTTAAAATCTGTTTTTATAGCTTTAGTTAGAAGTCTTTTTTTCTCCCTGATATTATATTTAGGTATTGTGTTAGCACTTCTGGCTATTAAACATTTGTTTGCTATTGATTTTAAAGGAGAACGTTTTTTTCAGGTTTTTGTGTTTTGCATAGGAATTGTAAACACCTGGATTTACCTTTCTGATTTTCCTAAAGAAGTTCATAACCAACTCGCTATTAACTATACCAAAGCTCTGGAGGTATTGGTTAAGTACATCTTAATTCCGCTAGTAATTTTATACCTCATCATTTTATACGCGTATGGGTTAAAAATAATAATCAACTGGAACTTACCTAAGGGATGGGTTTCTTATTTAGTTATTGCCCTTTCTTTTTTAGGGTTTATTGTTCAAATACTTATCAACCCCATTCAAAAAACCATAAATTCTCGTACAATTAGCAGGTTTTACCCGTGGTTTTATTACTTATTACTACCACTAATTGCTTTACTTTTTATTGCTATTTTTAGACGTATTAATGAATATGGTGTCACCGAAAACCGTTATTTCGTACTTGTTTTAGCTTGTTGGATTTTGGCCATGTGCCTCTACATACTTTTTAGTAAAGGTAAAAAAATGAAGGTCTTTCCTTTTAGTTTGGCTGGTATTGCTTTTCTCGTTTCTTTTGGTTTTTGGGGCGTTTTTTCGATATCAACAAAGAGTCAGCTTCTTCAATTTAAAAAGGTATATACTGCTATTAAAAAAGATAACTTTTCTACCACGTTTGAAAAGAAAAATCAACTTCGTTCCATCGTGAGGTACCTGAACAATAAGCAAGAACTACATAAAGTAGAACCTATTTTAGGCTATAATCCAAAAACAATGTTTAAAACTGATGGTCGTTGGCAACTGCAAAACAGGTTAATGGATAGTTTAGAGATAAAGGTAACAAACTCTCCTCATAAAACATATGGAAACGATTATTACAGCGTTGATGAATTTAATTTAACTATCAACACTAAGAAATACGATTTTTTAAAAAGACTATTTCTTAACAACTACAATAAGAAGAATATAATTCAGGGATATCGTTTTTATTTGAGTGAAAAAATAAATACTATTAACGTTTTAAAAGGTGATACTTCTATTGGTGAAATTGATTGTTCTGAAATGATTAAAAAACTTAAGGCTCAAGAAAAAAACTATACTATATCACCTGATTTAATGACCATTGAACATGACTTTAAAACGCTAAGCGTAAAATTTATTTTCCATAGTATTGGTTTATCGAAAATAGATGATAATGCAACCAAAAAATATTTATCTAGTGCCGATGTTTATGTTTTAATCAAAGAAAAAAATGCTGAATAAACTCCATTTACAAAACATCTTGTTTTTAGATATTGAAACCGTTCCTGAAGTAGAATTGTTTGCTGATTTATCTCCTGAAATGCAAGAGTTGTATGCTTTAAAAACACAATACCAACGTAAAGATGAATTTACTCCTGAAGAGTTTTATCATCGAGCAGGAATTTGGGCTGAGTTTGGGAAAATCATCTGTATTTCAGTAGGGTATTTTGTAGAACGTAAAGGTGAAAACCAACTACGAGTTACTTCTTTTTATGGCGATAATGAGCACAAACTTTTGCTTGATTTTAAAAATTTGCTCGATACACATTTTAACCATCCAAACCACCTATTATGTGCACATAATGGAAAAGAATTTGATTTTCCATACATCGCACGACGAATGATTATTAATCGAGTAGATTTACCAAACAAACTCAATTTATTTGGTAAAAAACCTTGGGAGATACCACATTTAGATACAATGGATTTATGGAAGTTTGGCGACTATAAACACTACACTTCTTTAAAATTACTGACTGCTATTTTAGGAATTCCCTCTCCCAAACAAGATATTGATGGAAGTGAGGTTGCTAATGTGTATTACCAAGAAAAAAACCTATCACGTATTGTTGAATATTGCGAACGCGATACTGTAGCGGTTGCACAACTCCTGCTTCGTTTTTTAAATAAACCTTTAATTGATGAAGTTGACATTATAAGGGTGTAATATCACACCTATTCTCCTTCCAACTTCATCGAAAGCTCAAACCAACGTTCTTCTTTTTCTTCTAAACTATCTATAACTTCTTGTAATTCGAGTGATTTTTCATTGATATCATCCATCGCTATTTCTCCCTTGGTGAATTGCGCTTCTAATTTTACTTTCTTCTTTTGTAGCCTTTCAATATCAACCTCTAGTTGACCAAACTCTCGTTTTTCGTTATAACTCAACTTTCCTTTTTGAGGTGTTTTTTCTTGCTTTTCAGCTACTTTTTTCTCTTCCTTAGGTTCTGGTGGTAAAGAGCTTTCATATGCTCTGTAATCAGAGTAATTTCCAGGAAAATTCTCTACTTCTCCATTTCCTTTAAAAACAAATAAGCCATCAACTATCTTATCCATAAAATAACGGTCGTGCGATACCACCATTAGGTTTCCTGGATAATCGAGTAAAAAGCTCTCTAACACATTTAACGTTACTACATCCAAGTCGTTGGTAGGCTCATCAAGAATTAAAAAGTTAGGGTTTTGAATTAACACCGCACACAAATACAACCGCTTTTGCTCTCCTCCGCTTAACTTTTCAACAAAATCGTGTTGTTTTTTTCGGTCGAATAAAAAACGTTCTAATAATTGAGCTGCAGAAATTCTTCTTCCTTTCGTTAACGGAATTTCTTCTCCAAACTCTTTAATAACTTCTATTACTTTTTGACCTTCTTTTATTTGGATTCCTTTTTGAGTGTAGTAGCCAAATTTTACCGTTTCACCTACAATTACCTTACCGCCATCTACAGGAATTTTACCTGTTAATATATTTAAGAAAGAGGATTTTCCTGTTCCGTTTTTTCCAATAATTCCTATACGTTCTCCTCGTTTAAAAACGTAATCAAATCCATCTAAAATAACTTTATCTCCAAAGTTCTTTTTTAGTTTATGAAGCTCTACAATTTTGCTTCCTAAACGCTCCATGTTAATTTCTAACTGAACTTCATGCTCTTTTCTTCGTTGATGTGCTTTCTCTTTAATTTGGAAAAAGTCATCTATACGTGATTTAGATTTGGTCGTACGCGCTTTTGGTTGGCGACGCATCCAATCCAGCTCTTTTTTAAACAAGCTTTTTGCTTTGCTTAAGTTCGTTGCTTCTAAAGCTAATCGCTCTTCTTTATTTTGAAGATAGTACGAATAGTTTCCTTTGTATTTATATAGCTTTCCGTTGTCTAATTCAATAATCTCATTACACACACGCTCTAAAAAATAACGGTCGTGTGTAACCATAAACAAGGTAATTTTTTCTTTCGCAAAAAAGGCTTCTAACCACTCAATCATTTCCAAATCTAAATGGTTAGTTGGCTCATCAAGTATTAATAAATCAGGTTTATTAATTAGAATGATTGCTAACGACAGTCGCTTTTTTTGCCCTCCAGAAAGCTTTCCTACTTTTTGTGACAAATCATCAAGCTTTAACTTAGAAAGTATTTGCTTGTACTGTGTTTCAAAATCCCAGGCATTATGCTGTTCCATTAGTTCAAATGCCTTTTGATACGCTTCTGTATCATCAGGATTTTGTAATGCTTTTTCGTACTGCTGAATAATTGGAAGAATGGTGCTTTCTGTTGAAAAAATAGTTTCTTCAATAGTTAATTCAGGGTTCAAGTCATCATCTTGTGCCAAATACGCAATATTAATTCCTTTTCTGCTGATAACTTGTCCTTCATCTGGTGTGTCCTTTCCAGCAATAATGTTTAAAATAGAGGTTTTTCCACTACCATTTTTAGCAACAAAGGCTATTTTTTGATCTTTATTAATTCCAAAAGAAATAGCTTCAAATAAGACCTTTTCGCCATACGATTTTGCTATGTTTTCTACTGATAGGTAATTCATTCTCTAAAATTTTATGCAAAGAAACAAAAAACCCGAGCAATTGCTCGGGTTTTATTATAATTAAAAGAAAAGCTATTATTTCTTCATTAATTTAATGGTTTCTGATTTTTTACCATCGTTCGCCTCTAATAAATAAATTCCTGTTTTTAAATTAGAAACATTTACAGTACCATTAACTGTTTTTCCTCTTAACACAACTCTACCAATGGTATTTGTTATTTTATAACTTACATTTTCGTTGCTTCCAAATCTCACAGTAACATTACTTACAGCTGGGTTTGGATATGCTATTAAACTCAATTTTGCTTCTTTGTCTAATGGCTCAGCAAACGCATCACTTGTACCTGAAATTGCTACTGGAGATGATGAGTTAACAATATTCACTGTATAATCTTCTACTTCTCCATCAGCAAAAGTTTCACAAGCTGTTGATGCTCCGTTGTATTTCATAGATACACGCATTCTTGTTTGTCCTAATAACGCACTTGCTGGAATAGAGATATTTGCTGATCTATTTGCTGCTGTACTAGACGAACCTAAAGAAGTTTGTTCACTACTTTCAAAAGTTCCATTACGGTTATAATCAATCCAAACGGTGAAATACTCAGTATATGAAGAACCACTAAATCCTGCACTTACAATAATTTGATTCGTTGTTCCTTGAGTAACTGTTGCTATTTTGTTTGTAAAATCACCATATCCTCCATTTGCAGCAGTGGTATTGGTCATTCCTCCAAAAGAAACATAATCTATCCACTCATAGGAAACTCTATTTCCTTTTGAAGTACAATAAGTAACAACATTGTCTAATGTAGTAACATTTACTGTATTGCTTGCTGAAGAGATATTTCCTGCTGCATCTGCTGCTTTTACTGAGAATGTATACGCTGTATTAGCGGTTAACCCTGTTACGTTGTAAGATGTTGTTGTAACAGTTGTTAACTTAGTTGCTCCTTGATATACATCGTATCCTGTAACACCTACATTGTCTGTTGATGCTGTCCAAGATAAAGTTAATGTAGTTTGTGCAACGTTTGATGTAGCCAAACTACTAGGTGCTGTTGGTGCTTGTGTATCGGCAACAGCAGCTGTAATATTCACTGTGTAATCTTCTACTTCACCATAAGAGAATGATGCCTCACAAGCTGTTGGTGTTGCATTATACTTCATAACGATTCTCATTCTTGTAGCTCCATCCACCGCTGAACTAGGCACTGTAAACGATGTACTTACAGGAGTATCTTTCGATTTAGCTTTTGTCCAAACCGTTTCTCCAGCATCAGAAAAATCTCCATCTTGGTTGTAATCAATCCAAACTCCATACCCTTCGTCATATTTTGTTCCTGTCCAGGTTGGTGTAATCGTAATGGTGTTTGATTTTCCTTTTTCTAAATCGGTAGAAATTCCAGTGTGGTCAGAGTATCCATTTCCTCCTCCTGAAGAATTATCAATACTTCCTAACTGAACTCTTCCAATATACTCATCTGAAACGCTATTTCCTTTAGAGGTACAATACGTAATTGTTGCTGCTGTAGTAGTAGCATTTGCTGTATTGCTCACTGCTGAAATATTTCCTGCAGCATCTTTAGCTTTTACAGTAAATGTATATGCTGTACTTGCTGTTAAACCGGTTACATTATATGAAGTTGTTGTTGAGCTTCCTATTTTAGTTGCTCCTTGGTATACATCATACCCTGTAACACCTACGTTATCTGTTGATGCGGTCCAATTTAACGTTAAACTTGTTGCTGTTATAGAACTCGCAGTTAAATTAGTTGGAGCAGAAGGTGCTTCTGTATCGGCAGCAGCATTGCTTGTAAACGAACCTGTAAATACCCCTCTACCATAAGTAGAAGCGATAACTTTGTTAGTAACATGGTCTCCACTTACATTCCAATAATCTAATGAAGTAACACTCACATCGCTCATTCCGTTATACGCTTGATTCCAATTAGGATTTGCATCATTAAAGTTGGATGTTGACCAAACTCCTAATTGTGTTGCTAAAATAGCTTCTGTTCTATCTAACGGATTTTGTAAAATATCTCTTACTGGAATATTTGGTAAGTTTCCTTCTTTGCTTACCCAATTTGTTCCTCCATCAGAAGTAGCCCAAACACTCGTTACTCCATAGTTATGTATCGTTACAAAAATATCATTTTCTGTAGCTCCAAACCTTACTGAAGATACTGAACCAACAAAAGGAGTATTGATATTTGACCATGTCGCGTTAGAATTTGTAACGTTTGTTAACTTTAATAGTTTACCGTTCGCTAACCCTACAAACCATACATTATTTGTAAAAGGAGATGCTTGAAAAGCTGTTGGGCTAGCATCTAATAATGCATTTGTTATGTTTCCTTTTGAATTTGATGCTACATTAATACTCAAAATCGAATTAGCTGAGCTTGTAGATGCATTAGATAATAAACGATTTGCATCATTATCATAACCCATAGGGTTTACGAAATCGCCTGTATTTTGGTCACTTGATAATGTTGTAGCTCCTCCTTGTTGCCTTCCCAAACCATTCCAAGGTAAGCTAAACCTATATATTACGTTATTTACGTAGGTAGCAATCATATAGTCTCCATCTTTATCAACGAAAGTGTAAAATCCATCACCATCACTTAATTCTGTTGAGCTATTAACTCCTGCTGCTGCATTTCTAAAGGCTTGAGTACCGTTATCTTGAGCACCCGCACTAAAAATTCCATCAACATCACCTGCTCCGTCAGGACCAATTCCTGCCTTTACAAACTGGGTTACGTTATACCCTTTGTTTCGTACACTAATTGTACTTCCTGCATTTCCTGAATAATAGATTCCTCCATCATTTCCAAATAGCATTCTTGATGAGTTGTTGTTTCCAAATGCTATTGAGTGTTGATCTGCGTGAACATTTTGATGACCAAAACCTCCATACCAGTGTGATAATTGAGACCAAGAAGATCCTCCGTTTGTGGTTTTAAATAAGTCGATACCTCCAACATATACAATATTATCATTTGTTGGATCTGCTTCAATTACTAAGTCATAAAACGCTTGTCCTCGACAAAAATCGTTTGCCGAAATATTTGTATCTGCATCATTTGGCAATGATGTTGCACTTGCTGTTGAAAAAGCATTGGTTGTTTTATAAATATGAACAGGAGCAGCACTTGTTGTTCCTTGTGTTAATGCGTAAATCTTATTTGCATCGGTAGCAGAAGGTTCTATTTCAACTCTATTAGATTCTGTTAAAGGTGAAGCTGCTGCCTCTGTCCAAGTACCTCCATTTGTAGAGCTAAATACTCTACCTCCACCTTCTCCTAGAGCAGAAGCAATCGTTCCCATCCATAAAGTATTGTTAGCACTTACTTCTAAATCATTCGCTATATAATAATAATCTTTTCCTCCAAAAGTATACTTCATATTGGCAGCTTCTATTCTGTTCCAAGTATTTCCGTTATCTGTAGAACGGTACAATCCTGCAGACTGCAATCCTAACCAGTTTCTAGGGCTAGAAGAATCTCCGTACACATGGGCTCCAACTGCAACGAATAATTCTGTTGTGGTTCCATTATCCCATGCTAGTACATCATTTACATAATGAATTCCAGATAAGAAAACATTGCTTGCATTGTAATTAATAATTGCATCTCCTGCCGCTGGTATATTAACTGCGTTCCATGTTGTACCACCATCGGTAGTTACATAAACACCATTTCCTACTACGTCTCCTGCTGTATATTGTTCCCCTGTGCCTACATACCATCTATTTGAGTTTCTTGGATCTACTGTAATAGAAGTTACCGATAAGTTTCCTGGTACATTTTGTATTCTTGTCCACTGCGAGTTCGCATTGCTAATATCTGTGTTTTTCCATAATCCTCCACTTACTCCACCAGCGTATACGATATTGTTTGTAGCGTCATTTGGATCAAATAAAACAACTCTTGTACGGCCTCCTACATTATTAGGTCCTCTTTCAGTCCATGAATTTCCATTGTCTCCAGGATTTTTCTGTTGTGCTCTTTTTTTCAACAGCTCTTCTCTCAACCCTGCTAAACTTCCATCTTCCATTTTTCCTGTAGCTGGATTCATGGTAAGTAATTGCATTTGATCAAAATACCTGTTCGGTGGTAATCCTTTAAGTTTTCTTTCTTTTTTCCCCCATTTTAACGATTCATTTAAAGGACTTTCCTTTAAAAAAGTACTGTGTACTTTACGTTGTTCGGCCAGTTTATCAGCAACATCTTGCTTTTTAAGATAATCTGAACCAATAATTGAAACTGCTGCAACAGACAGCCCTCCAATCAGAAATTTAAACTTTTTGTTCATTTGAATTAATTTAATTAAATAATTAAGTTTTTATTTCCTAGCTCTTTTGTCATGCTACCTTTTCTTCGTCTCTTACCTTTTTGAATAGACTCATTTTAACCCTTTTTAAACCAATTTTAATAGTTCAGCCACCCCTAGCTAAGTCAAAGATGTATTCTCAATGGTGTTTACAATTTAAAACAAGCAAAAGCCTGAGTAAGAACTCAGACTTTTGTTTTTCTTTAATGTTTTTAAAAAACTTACTTTTTAAACAGTTTTGTTGTAAGTAGTTTTTGTCCGTCATTTACCTCTAAAATGTACATTCCTGTATTTAGTTTTGAAATGTCTAGATTAGAAGATTTTAAACGACCTTCTTTTACTACTTTACCAACAGTGTTTATCACTTTGTAACTAATTTTAGCTGCTTTTGAAGCTAGTTTTACTTGTACAAAATCTACTGCTGGATTAGGATATGCTAATACGTCTAAACTTTCTTCATTTCCTATTACTTCTCCACCAATATCGGCTGAAAAACCAGTTATGGCAGGTACTAAAGAACCTGAAGAAATATTAACAGTGTAATCTTCTACCTCTCCATAAGTAAATGTTTCACAAGCTGTTTGAGCGCTGTTAAACTTCATAGAAACTCTAAGTCTTGTTGTTCCTGAAACGTTTGATGGAATTGTAAAATCTTCATAAAGTTCTCCAGCACTTGAAGAAGATCCACTTAACACAACTTCTGTATCTTCAAAAACACCATCTTTATCGTAGTCAATCCACGCTTTCCAATACTCTGTATAAGAAGAACTACTAAAACCAGCACTTACATACAGTCGGTTAGATCCTGGAGCCACATTCATAGTTAGGTTGGTATAATCTTTATAACCACCATCGTTTCCTGTATTGTTGTCAACTCCTCCCATAGAAACTCTGTCAATCCATTCGTAAGAAGAATTGTTTCCTTGAGAAGTACAATACTCTACTGCAGACACTTCTTTTGTTGTAAAAGTGGCTGTGTTACTTGATGCTGAAACGTTTCCTGCCGCATCTTTTGCTTTTACTGTAAAGTTATATGTAGTATTTGCAGTTAATCCTGTTAAGTTCATAGATGTACCACTAACAGTTCCTGCACTTGTAGTTCCGTTAAATACTTCATAGCTAGCTACTCCAACATTATCTGTAGACGCAGTCCAACTTAATGTTGCTGTTGTTTCTTCAACATTAGATGCAGCTACTGAAGAAGGTACTGTAGGAGCTTCTGTATCAGGTGTAGCATTTGTAATAGTAACTGTATAATCTTCTACTTCACCATAAGAAAATGTTGCTTCACAGGCTGTTGGTGTAGCATTATATTTTAATACAACTCTCATTCTTGTAGCTCCTAAAGTAGCTGAAGCTGGCACTGTAAATGAAGTACTTACAGGAGTATCTTTCGATGCTGCTTTTGTCCAAACAGTTTCTCCAGAATCAGAAAAATCTCCATCTTGGTTATAATCAATCCATACTCCATAACCTTCACTGTAAACAGTACCTGTCCATTTAGGCGTAATAGTTATTGTATTAGAATCACCAATAGATAAATCGGTTGAGATTGTAGTGAAATCAGAATATCCTCCACCTCCATCTGAAGTATTATCTATACTTCCTAACTGAACTCTTTCTATATATTCATCAGCAACGCTATTTCCTTGCGAAGCACAATAGTTAAGTGGTGGTGTACCTGTGGTTGTTACATTCATTGTTGCTGATGTTCCTGTTCCACCTGCTGTACATTTGGCTGCTACTGATACTGTATATTCTGTTCCGCTTAACAATCCTGTAGCGTTAAATGATGTTCCTGCTACATTTGTTGTCGTTCCTCCAATGGTTACATCGTAGGAAGCGGCTCCTGAAACTGCTGTCCAAGTTACCGTAAATCCGTTATCACCAATATTTGAAGAACTTAAATTTGTTGGGGCTGCTAAAGCACATGTTTGTACAAATTCTTCTCCTACATTGACTGCATAAAACGCATTGGTTGTAGAAATTACTTCTTGAGAATTTGCTCCGTATAAGTCGGTAGCTGCTTGTATAGCTCCTGTTCTTGCATCGGCAAAAGTAGAACTAGCTGATAAATAATTAGCTTCGGTACGATAGGCAATTTTAGCTGCTTTTGCGATTCCTATTCCTGTTACATTATAGGTATCACTTGCATCGTTTGTTCCAGACCCACCAACTGATAGTAAGTAAAACCATTTGTTTAAAACTCCTGAGTTTGTATGAACTCCACAGTAATCATTAAATCTTGTTGGAGTACCACAATTTGGGTTCTTCCAATAAGTTCCTCCGTAGGTATCTGGTTGCCCTTGTGATTTTGGATCGTTCATAGAACGTAAAGCAGCAGAACCACTACGTCTATCAATTTCATCTCCAATTAACCAAACTGAAAGGTCTGGGTTTAAATCGTTTCCATTTCCTTTTGCAAAATGTTCAACAGCTGCTCCCCAAATATCTGAGAAACCTTCATTTAAAGCTCCTGATTCTCTTTGGTATGCTAAATTTGCTGTATACGTACATACTGCATGTCCTATTTCATGAGCGGCAACATCAATAGAAGTTAAAGCATCAAAACTACCATTTCCTTCCGTTCCATTCGATGAACCGTCTCCATAAGACATTACCGAACCGTTCCAAAAAGCATTATCATAATTAGTATCCACATGTACATAGCTTCTAATTTGAGCTCCACTGTTGTCATAACTATTTCTGTTATGCTTCTGTAAAAAATACTCGTAGGTCATCATGGCTCCCCAATGAGCATCTAATGCTGCATCATCTTTGTTCGCACTATGTTCTGCTGTGGTCCAATTATTATCATTATCAGTAAACTGATCGTAATTTGTAACATATGGGTAGGTAGAGCCTGGCGCTTGGTTTTTTGCATCTCTGGTATATATTTTTCTTCCAGAATCACTTAAAATATAGTTTCCTCCACTTAGTGATGTTTCTATAGTTCGTGTTCCGCTATAACGAGTTTGCGCAGTACCAGACACAAATGCAGCTGTTATTGCTTCTACATTTTTTTTACTTTTTTTTGCGTGCTCGGTAAGCTCACCTACATGACCAAATTCATCTAAGTGCTTAATAATAGCATTGTAAAACAATGCTTCTCCTGTATGAGCATCTATATATAAATATCCTCTACTTAATGGCTTTGTAGCGAAAATGTCGAATTTATAAGCGAGTCTGGCTTCTTTTTTTCCTATAATTTCTCTAGGAAGAATTAACAACTCTCCTTCTGGCTTTTTATAATTATCCATTTCTTTGGCTGCCTCAGGAAACTCCCATAAATACTTTTCTGCTCCTGTGTGTGATAGCGCTTTTCTAAACGCTTGCGCTTTTGAAAGTTTTGGAATTACTTGTACTTTTCCAACATCATAAAACTCACCATTCATACTCATTAAAGCACCGTTCTTTGCATGTGCTGTATACGTGGCAAATTCTACTTTTATTCCTTTAAATTTTTGTTGAAATTTTTCGTGTGTAAAACCTAAATCATCTCTGTTTGACTTAATTTTTTGCAAGCCATCATTTTTAAATAGTTTTAACTTTTGCTTAATTAAATCTGGTGCTTTTTGTAAAGACACTTTTGAAGACTTGTCGAACTTAATGTGTTTTAACTCTCTGTTTTCTTGGGCGTTTATAGTATAAACTCCTGCAAATAGAAAAGCAGATAAAAACACAGCTCTTACATAATAATTGTGTTTCATTTTTGAAGGGTTTAGTTAATTGATTTTAATTAAAAAGCCTGAGAAATAACTCAGGCTTTTGGTAAGATTTATTTTTTAAATACTTTAGTTGTTAGTAATTTTTGACCATCATTCACTTCTAAAATATACATCCCTGTGTTTAATTTTGAAACATCGATGTTTGAAGAGTTTAAGCGTCCTGCTTTCATTACTCTACCAATAGTATTTACAATTTTATAAGTCATATGATCAGCTCTCGTCGCTAATTTTACTTGAATAAAGTCTACTGCTGGGTTAGGATACGCCATTAAGTCTAATGTGCTTTCATTACCCAATCTTTCTCCATTTACACTAGCTGAAGATTCTTGTCTTGTACTAGAAACAATATTTACTGTATAATCTTCTACTTCTCCATAGGTAAATGTTTCACAAGCTGTTTGAGCAGCGTTATATTTCATAGAAACACGCATTCTTGTGGCTCCTAAAGTGGCTCCTGCAGGAACATCTACTGTAGCTGTTAAGTTATTAGCACTTGACGAGGATCCTGTTACAACCTTTTCACTACTTTCGAATGTTCCGTTTTGATTAAAGTCAATCCAAACAGCCCAATATTCTGTGTATGAAGAACTGCTAAATCCTGCACTAATAGTCATTTGGTTTGAGCTTCCTAAGGCCAAGGTGGCTGTTTTTGAAGTAAAATCAGCATATCCTCCATTATTTCCAGTTGCATTAGTCATTCCTCCTAATTCAACATTATCAATCCACTCATATGAAGAGTTGTTTCCTTTAGAAGCACAATACGATACTGAATTTGATAAAGTAGTTACATTTATAGCACTACTAGAAGCGGAAACATTTCCTGCAGCATCTTTTGCTCTCACTGAGAAAGTATACGTAGTAGCAGCTGTTAATCCTGTTACATTCATTGTAGTTCCTGTTACAGAACCAATATTGGTAGTTCCTTGATAAACATCATAACCAGTTACTCCAACATTATCTGTTGATGCTGACCAATTTAACGTTAATGTTGTTTGTGTTACACTAGATGCTGCTAAACTTGTTGGTGTAGTGGGTGCTGTTGTATCGGGTGTTCCTGCACCGATTACTACTGTATAATCTTCTACTTCACCATAAGAAAATGAAGCCTCACACGCTGTTGGTGTTGCATTGTATTTTAATACGATACGCATTCTTGTTGCTCCTTCTGTTGCAGAAGCTGGTACTGTAAAAGAGGTACTAACAGGTGTATCTTTAGAAGCTGCCTTCGTCCAAACAGTCTCTCCTGAATCTGAAAAGTCTCCATCTTGATTGTAATCGATCCAAACACCGTATCCTTCATTGTATACAGTTCCTGTCCAAGTTGGAGTTATCGTAATCGTATGAGAAGTTCCTTTTGCTAAATTTGTTGTAATTCCTGTATGGTCTGAATACCCATTTCCTCCTCCTCCTGTGCTATTATCAATAGTTCCTAATTGTACTCTTCCAATATATTCATCAGAAACACTGTTTCCTTTTGAAGAACAATAAGAAATTGTTACTTCAGGAGTGGTAAAAGTTGAAGAGGCACTGTATGCTGAATTTGATCCATCTGAACATTTGCTACGTACTTGTACTTCGTATTGAGTTAAAGCTGATAATCCGCTTAAAGATGTTGAAGTTCCAGAAACTGCATTGGTTGTCCATGACGAAGTTCCTGTTTGACGGTATCTTACATCGTATGTAGCTCCAGAAACTGCTGTCCAAGATACTGATGCACCTGAAGAAGTAATACTAGAAACAGCAACTCCTGTTGGCACTGTTGCTGTACATGAAGTAGAACCTCCTGTTTTATCAGACAAGGCTAAACTTCTACGTACTCCTCCTGATTCTAAAACCGCACGCATTCTATTTTTTTGACCTAAAGTAAATAGGTTCATACAAGTATCATCAGAGTAATCCATGTAGTTTTCAACCATATCTGCCGAACCACAAGAAGAATGACTTGAAGCACATCCGTAGTTTGCAGCATCAGATTCTGGAGTATCAGAAACAAAATCGTCAACACCACAACCACCATCACCCCAGATATGTCTAAGGTTTAAAAAGTGACCTACTTCGTGAGTAGTTGTTCTTCCTTTATCGAATGGAGATGATAAGTAGAAACCTGATCCTTTATCTGAACTACCAAAATATTGAGGTCCCATCACTACTCCATCAGTAGCAGCACTACCTCCTGGGAATTGTGCATAACCTAAGATTCCACCACCAATATTACAGACCCACATGTTAAGGTACTCAGAGGTATCCCATGGATCTACTCCTCCTTGTGATGATTTTTTCATCGCATCACTCGTTCCCCATGAAGTTTTAGATGACGATTTTCTTGTAATACCTGTTGTTGGATTACCATTTGGATCTACTTGAGCTAAATAAAATTCTATTTCTGTATCAGCTGCTTGAGACCATTTATTTGTTTTGTCTGAGTTCGTTCTTCTGTAATCTTCATTTAAAACATCTATTTGCGACTGAATTTGTGCCACACTGATGTTTTCTTGAGAATTACTGTAAATAACGTGTACAACTACTGGAATTTGAATAATACTTCCTACTATTTTTCCTTGGTAGTTCTTCTTTTCTGCAATTCTTTTTTGAGTAAAAGACTCAATTTCTTGCATTTTACTTTTTAAAGAAGGATTGAGGGATTGCCTGTACTCTAAATTTTCCATGGAGTGACAGTTTCTTTTTTCTTGGGCATACGAAGCACCAACAAAAAATAAGCACAGAAGTGCTAGGGTAATTTTGTTTTTCATTTTTGAAGGGTTTTTTAAGTTTATTAAGAACTCGTTTTTTACTAAAAAAAGTTGTTCTTAATTTTTTGTTAAAACATTAGCAAATATATATTTTTTTTACTAAAAACCTATAAAAACAAAAAATAAATTCACTATAACATGCTAATAACCAGCAAAAAGCCTTAGAGGAGTCTCTAAGGCTTTTATTTTTCTATACTTTACTTTTTAAGTTTATTTCTTCAAAAGTTTAGTTTTTAATAGCTTTTGGCCATCATTAACTTCAAGGATATATACTCCTGTTTTTAATTTTGAAACATTAATGTTTGTAGCATCTAAAGTTCCTGATTTAACTACTCTTCCCCTAATATCTACAATTCTAAATGTAGTCTTTTCTACGAAAGAGTTTAGTTTAACATTTACAAAATCAATCGTAGGGTTTGGATATACCGTTACGCTTTGAGTTGCTTCATCTCCCAATCTTTCTGCACTTACTATGGCATCTTGTCTTGCACTCGAAACAATGTTTACTGTATAATCTTCTACTTCACCATAACTAAATGTTTCACAAGTTGTTTGAGCTGCATCAAATTTCATTGAAACACGCATTCTTGTTGCTCCTAGTGTAGCTCCTGAAGGTACAGCTACTGTTGATGTTAAATTGTTTGCACTTGATGAAGATCCTGAAACTACTTTTTCACTACTTTCAAATGTTCCATTTTGGTTAAAATCAATCCATACAGCCCAATATTCTGTATACGCTGTACTTTTAAAGCCTGCGCTAACAATCATTTGGTTTGAACTTCCTCTTGCTAGAGTAACTGTTTTTGAAGTAAAATTAGCATACCCTCCATTATCTCCAGTTGCATTCTTCATTCCTCCTAATTCAACATTATCAATCCATTCATAAGACGAATCATTTCCTTTAGAAGTACAATACGATACCGAATTAGATAGTGTGGTAACATTTACTGTACTTGATGCAGAAACATTTCCTGCTGCATCTTTAGCTTTTACTGAAAACGTATATCCTGTTCCTGCTGTTAATCCTGTTACATTTGTGGTTGTTCCTGTTACTGAACCTATTTTAGAAGCTCCTTGATATACGTCATACCCTGTAACTCCAACATTGTCTGTTGATGCTGACCAATTTAAAGTTAACGAAGTTTGTGTTACACTAGCTGCGGTTAAATTTGCTGGTGCTGTTGGTGCTTGAGTATCTGCTTGTGCAGTACCAACGACTACTGTGTAATCTTCTACCTCCCCATCAAAGCTTGTTGCACAAGAGGTAGGATCTGAATTGTATTTTCCTGAAATTCTCATTCTTGTACTTCCTAATTTCGCATTTGCAGGAACAACGATCGCTTTTGCAGGTAAAGCTCCATTAGAAACATTACTAATATTACCTAAATCGTATGCTTCTCCACTATCAGTAAAGTCTCCATCTTGGTTCCAGTCAATCCAAGCAAAAACATCAATTCTATAATTTCCGTCCGTATTTACGGATACTGTAAGATTTGTTGATGAAGATGGAGAAACTGTCGTACTTAAATTTGTAAAGTTTTCATATCCCTTATCTTTTGCAGTACCATCTGTATTATTTATAGTACCAAAAACCACTTTTGTTATTCCTGTTTCATAGCTAGTATTTCCGCTTGAAGTACAATATGAAATGGTTACTGATGGTGTTGTAAAGTTTACAGAAGCACTATAGTTTGAGTTTGTTGAAGAACACTTACTGCGTACTTGTACTTCATATTGAGTAGATGCTGATAATCCGCTTAATGTTACAGAATTTGAAGTAGCAGCAACTGTTGTCCATGAAGAACTCGTTGTTGCTTTATATCTTACATCGTATGTTGCTCCTGAAATCGTAGTCCAAGAAACTGTTGCTCCAGTAGCAGTGATTGAAGATGTAGTTACACCTGTTGGTACTGTCGCATTGCAAACTGCTGGTGTATCTGCCTTATCAGACAAGGCTAATGAACGTCTTGCTCCTCCTGCTTCTAAAACGGCACGCATTCTGTTTTTTTGTCCTAAAGTAAATAAGTTCATACATGCATCATCTGAGTAATCCATATAGTTTTGAACCATATCTTCTGTACCACAAGAAACATGTCCTGTTTTACAACCATAATTCGCTGCATCTGATTCTGGAGTATCTGCTACAAAATCATCAACACCACAGCCACCGTCACCCCAAATGTGACGTAAATTAAAAAAGTGTCCTATTTCATGAGTTGTTGTTCTACCAAGGTTGAATGAAGGATTAAGTGTTCCTGTAGAACCAAAAGCATCATGAATCATTACTAAGCCATCGGTAGAAGCGTCTCCTCCTGGAAACTGTGCGAACCCTAAAATAGTTCTATCTCCTACTGGACTTGTATTGGTCATTTTTGGAACAATCCACATATTCAAGTATTCAGCAGTATTCCATGGATCAACTCCTCCTGATGCAGAGCTTTTCATTGCGTTGTATGCTTTGTACTTTGTTCCCCAATCTGAACTGTTTACCTGTTTTCTAGTAATTGCTGTAGTTGGGTTGCCACTTGGATCAATTGTAGCCATAGCAAACTCTATTTGAGTATCTGCTGCTTGTGCCCATTTGTTTGTTCTATCTGTATTTTGTCTACGAAAATCCTTGTTTAATACCTCAATTTGTGAAAGAATTTGAGCATTACTAATGTTGTTAGTCGAATTTGTGTATAAAACGTGTACTACGACCGGTATGGTAATAATATCACCCGCTATTTTTCCTTGGCGATTTTCCAAATCTTGAATTTTACTCAGAGTAAATTTTTCGATTTGATCCATACGGTTTTGAAGATTAGGATCTTTAGATTTTCTATATGCTAAATCTTCCATCACTCCACAAGTTCTTTTTACTTGCGTCTGATTTTGTTGAGAAAAGGCACCAACTACCATAAACAAGCACATAAGTGCTAGGGTAATTTTTTGTTTCATTTTGAAGGGTTTTTAATTAAATTTTTCTTTAGTTTTTTGCTTTCTTTTCTTTAAAAGCGGGAGCAAATATATGTTTTTATTAAGAAATTCGTAATAAAATTTTAAAAACGATGTATTTTTAACAATTACACATCTTTTTATATGATAAAAAAACACTTGCTTAAACCTCATTTTTTGCTTCTTTTTACCCTACTCAAACCCTCATTAAAACACTTACTAACAATCAGTTATACGCTACTTTACTTTTTTAAGAGTAAAATGCCAATATTAATTGTACTTTTATTAAAATTTATGATTGATGCTTGACGTTAAAAACTTAGAAATTTCCTTTAAAAACTCTCATCCTGTAGTTCAACAGGTTTCTTTTAGTGTTGAAAAAAACAAAACATTAGGAATTGTAGGAGAAAGTGGTAGTGGAAAATCAATAAGTTCTTTAGCCATTTTAGGGTTGCTTCCTAAGACTGCAACGGTAAAAGGTAAGCTACTTTTTAACCAACAATCTTTGTTAGATTTTGATGAACAAGATTTTCAAAAAATACGAGGTAACCACATTGCCATGATTTTTCAAGAACCTATGAGTTCTTTAAACCCGACCTTGACTTGTGGTTTTCAAGTTGCTGAAATGTTACAACAGCATACCCAGCTATCCAATCATGAAATTAAAGAAGAAGTTCTCTCTTTATTTTCAAAAGTAAAACTTCCAAGACCTGAGGTTATGTACAATTCGTATCCTCATCAAATAAGTGGTGGACAAAAACAGCGTGTAATGATTGCTATGGCAATTGCTTGTAAACCTCAACTTTTAATTGCTGATGAACCTACCACAGCATTGGATGTAACAGTACAAAAAGAAATAATTTTACTATTAAAAGAACTCCAGCAAGAGTTTGAAATGGGCATTATTTTTATTTCACACGATTTAGCATTGGTTTCTGAAATTGCAGATTCTGTTGTGGTAATGCATAAGGGAAAAACAGTAGAAAAGGGGAGTGCTAACCGTGTATTTTTACACCCAAAAGAAAGTTATACAAAAGCTTTAATCAGCTCGAAACCAAATACAAAAAAACGATTAAAAACCTTACCTACGGTTAACGATTTTATCAATGAAACTATAAATTCTACAGTTTATACAGATGAAGAACGCACAGCTTTTCATCAAAAAATATACAATCGCCCTCCCTTATTAGAAATAGTAAATCTGCACAAAGATTTTATTCGCCATGCTTCATGGTTTTCAAAACCAACTGTTGTTAAAGCAGTAAATGATGTTTCTTTTAAAATTTACGAAGGGGAAACTTTAGGACTCGTAGGAGAGAGCGGTTGTGGAAAAACCACTTTAAGTAGAACTATTTTGCAACTGGAAAAAGCTACTTCTGGAAACATATTTTATAACGGAACAGATATTACCAGACTTTCGAGAAAAGGTTTTAAGAAACTTCGAAAAGAAATTCAAATTATATTTCAAGATCCGTTTTCTTCATTGAATCCAAGAATTACTGTTGGCAATGCTATTTTAGAACCTATGAAAGTTCATACTATTTTAACCTCCAATAAAGAACGAAAAGAGTATGTGTGCAACTTGTTAGAAAAAGTAGGTTTAGAGGCAACCCATTTCAATCGTTACCCGCATGAGTTTTCTGGTGGCCAACGTCAACGTATAGGAATTGCTCGTGCTATAGCTTTGCAACCAAAACTAATTATTTGTGACGAATCCGTTTCTGCGCTCGATGTATCAGTACAAGCACAAGTATTGAACTTATTAAATCAGTTAAAAACAGAATTCAACTTCACTTATATTTTTATTTCACATGATTTATCTGTCGTAAAATACATGGCAGATCAATTAATTGTTATGAACAAAGGTAAGATTGAAGAAATAGCTGATGCTGACGAAATTTACCAACATCCAAAGACAAAATACACCCAAACATTAATAGAAGCTATTCCAAAAGGACTATAACTTTTTTCACTGCGTTATTAATGGTATATTGCACCGTTAAAAACGAAAAGAAAGATTATGAAGATTATAGTACCAATGGCTGGAATAGGTTCTCGATTAAGACCTCATACATTAACAACTCCTAAGCCATTAACAGTTATTGCTGGCAAATCTATTGTACAACGATTAGTGGAAGATATCACTGCTGTTGTAGATCAACCTATCGAAGAAATTGCTTTTATAATTGGCCCTGCAGCTAAGGGATTTCCTACAGATACAAAAGACAAATTAATAACAATAGCAGAAAATTTAGGCGCTAAAGGTTCTGTTTATGTTCAAGAAGAAGCTTTAGGGACTGCACATGCCATTTACTGTGCTAAAGCATCATTAGGAGGGTCTTGTGTGGTTGCTTTTGCTGACACCTTATTCAAAGCTGATTTTACTTTAGATGCTAGTGCTGATGGGGCTATTTGGGTGAAGCAAGTAGAAGACCCAAGCGCTTTTGGTGTGGTAAAATTAAAAGATGGTTTTATTACAGATTTTGTTGAAAAACCTAAAGAATTTGTTTCTGATTTAGCTATTATTGGTATTTATTATTTTAAAGATGCAGATAAATTACTAGAAGAAATAAGTTATTTAATCGATAATGATATTAGACCTTCTGGCGAATATCAGTTAACAGAAGCTTTGGAGGCTTTAAAAGTAAAAGGAGCTAAGTTTATTCCTGGAAAAGTAAATACTTGGATGGATTGTGGTAAGAAGGATCCAACAGTAGATACTAATAAGCAAGTTTTAGGTTTTGAACAAGCAAATGGCAACAATTTAGTATCTGAAGACGTTGTATTAGAGAACGCTGAAATTATTCAGCCTTGTTATATTGGAAAAAATGTAGTGTTGAAAAACACTAAAATAGGGCCCTTTGTTTCAATTGGTGAAAACAGTATTGTTGAAAATTCAACCATTACCAATTCATTAATTCAAACCAATGTTCGTATTTCCAATGCCAATTTAGAGAATGCAATGATTGGTAACCATGCAAAATACAATGCTAATTATACATCGGTAAGTATAGGTGATTATACAGAACTTACATAAAAACTCAATAGAGAAGAGAAGCGAGAAAAGAGAAAAAAAGTTTTTTTCTAAAGCAATATTGTCTTTTTTCTTTCTTTTCTTTTCTTTCTTTCTAAACGCTCAAGACAGCATTCCAGCATCTGTTGATATTGCTGAAAAAAACAATATTGAGTTTCAACAATATTTTTTTAGCGCTCTTTCAGACAAAGCCACTTTTAACTATCAAAAGGCAATAGAAAGTTTGGAAAAGTGTAACAGAATACTTCCAAACAATAAGGCTGTTTTATTTGAGCTCTCTAAAAATTACGAAAAATTAGGCAGAAACCCAGAAGCTTTAACATACATTGATTTCGCTTTAGAAATAGAACCTGCTAATGTTTGGATGCTTGAACACAAAGTTTTTATTTTAAGAAAGTTAGCTAATTTTGAGGATGCTATTATTGCGCAACAAAAAATAGCTGCAACATACCCAAAGAAAAAACAGTTACTTGTTTTTTTGCACCTCCAAAACAACGATGTTAACTCTGCTAAAAAAGTGTTGGCTGAGTTAAAAGATGCCAAATTATTAACGGCCAGACTTCGCTCTATTGAAAAAAAAATAAATACTCGAAAAACAACCGAAACACCTCCCAAAAAACTTACGGAAAATCTTGATGCTAAATCGCTTTTTGAAAAAGAAAAATCGTACAACAACTTAAAAATATTACTCGATAAGTTAGCTACAAATAACGACACTGACTTGTTAAAATACAGTGAGCTAGGATTGACTCTTTTTCCTGCACAGCCTTTTGTATACTTAATGAACGGGAAAGCGTTTAACAACAATAAAGAATATAAAAAAGCATTAGAAACCTTACAAAACGGCATTGATTTTGTTATTGATAACAACGAAATAGAAGCTAAGTTTTACTTAGAGATGTCTAAAGCTTATCAAGGATTGAATAATGTTAAAAAAGCCAATTCTTACAAAAACAGAGCTGAAAAAATTTTAAAATAAATTTCGTTAGTACTAAATTTATGAAATACACCACTTTATTACTTATATTATTTTTAGGTTTAACCTCTTGTAAATCTACCAAAAACGTTACGGGCGATATCACTATTAAGGAAATGTCGGCACGTAAAGTAGCCAAAAAACATATTGCTACAAATTTTGACAAAAAAACAGTAGATGCTCGTTTAAAAGTTAATTACAAAAACAATAAAGAAAGTTTAGGCTTCTCTGTACGAATGAAAATTAAAAAAGATGAAGTTATTTGGTTAAAAGGAACCAAAATCATCTCTATTTTCAAAGCTAAAATCACCCCTACAAAAGTTCAATTTTACTCTCCGTATGAAAAGAGTTACTTCGATGGAGATTTTGAAATGCTAAAAAAACTACTAGGAACCGATATTAACTTTCAACAATTACAAAGTATGTTGCTAGGAGAGGCGTTGATGGATGTGAAATCTGAACGTCAAGAAATTCAAATTCAAGAAAAATCATATCAATTATCTCCTAAAAAACAACCTACTTTATTCGACTTGTTTTTTTATGTAAATCCAAAGCACTTTAAACTAAACAAGCAATTAGTTGTAAATTCGTTAAAAGATCAACGTTTAGATATTACTTATCCAAAATATTATAAGAAAAATACTACTTTTTTTCCTGAAAAAATTAACATAAGAGCTAAAGAAAAAAATAAGTTTACTATTATTGATATTACGACTCGCTCGGTAGAATATGACACGAAGTTAAATGTAAGTTTTAACATTCCTAACGGATATAAAGAAATTCAATTATAATTATGAAATACCCTGTTTTTTACATCTCTTTTATATGCCTGTTTTTTGTAGGAATTTCTTCTTTTGCTCAAAGTAGGAAAGAGCTTGAAAATAGGCGAAAAAAACTTAAAAATGAAATAGAGCAGGTTAACAATCTTTTGTTTAAAACAACGAAAAAAAAGAGCAATGCTTTAGACGATTTAAAAGATTTGAATCAGAAAATAAGCGTAAGAGAACGCTTAATTGAAACTATTGAATTAGAAACCAAATTACTTTCAAAAGAAATCAAATCGAACGAGCAGCAATTAAAAAAATACAATGACGAACTAGAGAAATTGAAAAACGACTATCGAGACATGGTTGTTAAATCATACAAGAGTAAATCACAACAGAGCAAAACCATGTTTTTATTGTCTTCAGAAAGCTTTTACCAAGCCTATAAACGTTTAAAGTACATGCAACAGTACAAAGATTTTAGAAAAAAGCAAGGAGAAGAGATTATCGTAAAAGCAAAAGAAGTAGAACAGTTAAACGACTCGTTAACGGCTCAAAAAAAATCAAAAGAGGCCTTACTTTCTGATGAGAAAAGTCAGAAAAAAGAAATTGAAGACGATAAGAAAAACCAAGAGCAACTTATTTCAAAAATTAAAAAAGAAGAGAAGAAATACAAAAGTGATTTACAAAAAAAACAACGAGAGGAAAAAAGAATTGCTGCTAGAATTGATAAGTTAATTAGGGAGGCAATTGCCAAAGCTAACAAGGGTAAAAAAACTACCCAAGGTACAACCAAAAGTTCTGGTTTTATTTTAAATGCCGAAGAAAAAGCCTTGCTTGCTAACTTTGAGCAAAATAGAGGTAATTTACCTTGGCCAGTTAAAGGAGTAATTACACGAAAATATGGCGTTCAGCCTCACCCAACATTTCCTGGAATTAGCATCAACAGTCACGGATTATACATTGCTACCAAAGCAAACACTGATGTAAAGAGCATTTTTAACGGTAAAGTATTGGTTATTCAGCTACACTCTGACGGAAGAAAATCTGTTTTAGTACAACACGGAAACTATATTTCTGCTTACAATAAGTTAAAAGAAGTGTATGTTAAAAAAGGAGATGTAGTGAAAACTGGTGAGAAGTTAGGAAAAGTATTTACCAACAAAGTAACGGGTAAAACACAGCTTAGCTTTATGCTGTATAAAGATCGTAACCGGTTAAATCCTGCCCAGTGGATTCGCTCATAATACTATGAAGTAACCATTAATTGGTTTTAAGTCCTCTTTGCAAAAGGAGAATATTTAACCTTTTTAATGAGAGCGTAAAACAAGTTATACTCGTTCTCAATTTTATAATTAAATTGTAATCGCCTAATTACTAAAATTTACACGTGTGAAAAACGCATCAAACTTTATTATTGTAACTGTAGCTATTATTGCAACATTGGTTATTGGAAAAGGAATTTTAATTCCGTTTGTTTTTGCGCTTATCTTTTGGTTTTTAACACGAGAAATTCGCAAAACCATTTATAAAATACCTTTTGCCAAACGTTTCATTCCTTTTTGGCTAAGCAATGTATTTGTTTTTACACTTATTATTTTAGGTTTTGGATTTATTTCGGAAATCATTACCAACAGTATCTCAAATTTAACTACGTCGTACTCTAAATATCAACCCAATGTTGATGCTATTATAAAACGTTTAGATGCCTATTTTCATATCGACATTATCAAGTCGGTACAATCAGTAGTCGGAGATTTTGATTATGGCTCGGTTTTAGGCGATATCGCGAACGGAATTAGCAGTTTGCTAGGCAATACCTTTATGATTATTATTTATGCCTTATTTATCTTCTTAGAGGAAAGTAATTTTAAAAAGAAGTTACAAAAGGTATTCTTGAGTTCTCAAAACAATCCTAAAAGCTTTCAAGTCATCTTAAAAAAAATTGAAGTCTCTATTTCAAATTATTTGCGGTTAAAAACCTATGTAAGTTTACTAACAGGTGTACTTAGTTATTTTGTCTTGTTGTTAGTAGGAGTAGACGGGGCTCCATTTTGGGCTTTTCTTATTTTTTTATTGAATTATATTCCTACTATTGGTTCATTGGTAGCTACTGCTTTCCCTGCCATTTTTTGTTTGGTACAATTTGGAGAATTTCCTCCGTTTTTAATTGTGTTATTTGCTGTGGGTAGCATCCAGGTTGTCGTTGGTAATATTGTAGAACCTAAAGTTTTTGGAAAATCACTAAACTTAAGTCCGTTAGTTACCATACTTTCCTTAGCTGTTTGGGGAGAAATTTGGGGGATTACTGGAATGATTCTTTCTGTACCTATCACAGTAATTATGATTATTATCTTTTCGCAGTTTGATAAAACAAAAAACATTGCCATTTTCTTATCTGAAAGTGGCAATGTAGACGATATATAAGCTAGTTTTAATCCATAAAGATAGATTTCAACTCTATGGCTTCTTTAGGGTCCATTTTACCTGCCAAAACTAAACTTAACTGTTTTCTACGCAAGGCTGCCTCGTAACGTTGTTTCTCTAACTCGGTTTCTGGTTCAATTTGAGGAATTGGTACTGGTTTTCCTGTTTCATCAACAGCAACAAAGGTGTAAATTCCTTCATTTACCTTCGTTTTTTCACCCGATTGACGATCTTCAATCCAAACATCTACATAAATTTCCATTGATGATTTAAAAGCACGTGAAACCTTTGCTTCTAAAGTTACCACACTTCCTACAGGTACCGATTTGGTAAACGCTACGTGATTTACAGAGGCTGTTACTACAATTCTTCTCGAATGACGGCGCGCAGCAATACTACAAGCTCTATCCATACGAGCTAATAATTCTCCTCCAAAAAGGTTATCTAAATAATTTGTTTCTCCTGGTAAAACTAAATCGGTAAGTACAGTTAACGATTCTTTTGGTGATTTTGCTCTCATCAATTAAATTTTGCTGCAAAGATACAGCAACAAAAAAATCTACCTAAAATAAATGCAGTTTATTTAGCCAATAACCAAGCCTCTTCGCTAACAGATTTTTTGATAATTTCTAAGGCTTTTCTAGCTTCTTCTTTGGTTGCATAGCTTGCAAAAGCTACTTGAGTTAAGCCTAATCCGTTCTTTCCAACAATAGAAGCATCATACCCTTTTTCTTCTAACTCTGCCAATTTGTTTTCAGCATTATGCTCTTCTTGAAAAGCACCAGCTATGATATGAAAATTTCTATCTTCTTTACTAACATTTAAGTTAATGGTTGGTAACGGATTCTCAATGACAAAAGTTGCTGATTGAATCTTCTTCTCAACAGCTTCTTCTTGATTTGCTAATACTTGTTGTTGTTGGTTTTGAACACCATTCCAACCCACATAAGCAATTCCTACAAAAACAGCAGCTGCTGCAGTTCTTTTTAAGTACAACGGAATTGTTTTTCTGTTTTCTTTAGTAGTAGCAGGTAATGACTTAATTGTTACTTCTTTTACTCTTTCTACAGACGGTGTTGAAACCTCAGCCAAACCAAAAGATTCCGTTAAAAAGTTACTTGATAGATTAGGTTCAAAAACAACTTGCTTCGCTTCGTTTAAAGACAAACTTCCTACAGAAGCAACAGTAATACTTGTAGTTTCCAACTTCTCATTCCATTGTGCAACTTCCTCAGCAATAAAAGTAACAGCTTCTTCAAAAGAACTGTTTTTACTCGAAGCTATATAATTAGCCAATAAACCATCATTATGCTGTAAATACGCGTTGAACGTTAGTTGTTTTTTTGGTGGATAAAAAGTATGCGTAGTAGTATTTACTCTAGCTCCAATTTTATTCGTTACAAATCCTCCAAAATTAGGAACAATTACGCAATCGTATCTATATAATAAATCGTTAATGTAGTTGGCTAATGTCATAATAACAAATATAGCTTTTTAGTACATTACTTTCAAGTAATCTTGTAATTTTTATTAACAGTTTTTTGTATATTGATACTCAAATTATTGCTATATGAATTCAGAAAAATTGCTAGCCATTCTACGGTTACAGGCAACAAAAAACGTAGGTGATATTTTGGCAAAAAAGCTAATTACCTCCGTAGGAAGTGTTGAACAAGTGTTTTTAGAAAAGAAAAACTCCCTACATAAAATTAACGGAATTGGAACTCATATAACTCAACATCTTTTTGATAAAAACAACCTAAAAAGAGCAGAAGAGGAGCTAAGGTATATTCAACAAAACAATACCACATTTTCTTATTTTTTAGATGATGATTACCCGCAACAGCTAAAACATTGTATTGATGCTCCTATTTTACTTTTTAAAGACGGCAACCTTAACTTAAACAATGATAAAATTATTTCAATTGTAGGAACTCGGAAAATGAGTTCGTACGGACGCGATTTCTGCAATCAACTTATTGAAGACTTAAAAGAACACAACCCCATAATTGTAAGTGGTTTTGCTTACGGCGTAGACATTTGCGCACACAAAGCTGCAATAAAAAACAACTTACAAACCATTGCTGTGTTGGCACACGGATTGGAGGAGATTTATCCGAAAACTCATAAAAAATACATTCATCAAGTAAATGAAAATGGTGGTTTTATTACTGAGTTTTGGCACGATGAGCTGCCTATGAGAGAAAACTTTTTAAAAAGAAATCGCATTGTAGCGGGCTTATCTAAAGCAAGCATTATTATTGAATCTGCTAAAAAAGGAGGTTCGTTGGTTACTGCTGATATTGCCAACTCTTACAATCGTGATGTGTTTGCAGTACCCGGTAGAGCAACCGATGTATATAGCAAAGGTTGTAACAATCTCATTAAAAATAATCAAGCACATTTATTAACTTCTACTGAAGATGTGGTAAAAACACTCAATTGGGACCTGCAGCAAACTCCCATATCTAAGCAAGAAAAGTTATTTGTTGATTTGAATGAAACCGAACAAAAAATACACCATTATTTACAGCAAAATGGTAAACAGTTGTTAGATGTTATTGCATTAGATTGTAATCTTCCTACTTATCAACTATCCTCTGTTTTGGTTCAAATGGAGTTAAAAGGGGTTATAAAACCTTTACCGGGAAAAATGTTTGAAGTTAAATAATAGTTAAAGTGATTTTACTCCCTATTTTTTTTCAAACAAACATTTAGCTTCGCTTTAAAAACCAGGCAGTCGAAAATGGAAAAAAGAGTAGGCAAAAAATTGTAATTTAATTAAAAATGAGAAAAAAAATTGTAACTATTACTACATTGCTGATGTTCTTTGCAATATCAGTCAACAGTCAATCAAAAGAAGAAGTAATTACTAAAGCTGTACAAGACGCAAAATCTGGAATTAGATTAATGAATAATTATTCTATGTCTTTAGACATAGTCCCATTTGGTTACTACGACACTGCGTATAGAGTTGCTAAAGAATCTTTTTCTGATTCTTCTAGCTCTTCAAATAATCCGCCATCAAGTATTTCAGGACCTGGTGAACAAGTGGGTTTTATTAATGGAGATAAATATCACAATTATGTAGGTTCAACTCGTGATTTAATCAAGTATCTAATGGAGAAATTATAACTCGATAAAAAATATAATAAAAAGCAGCTACATTTAATTTATGTAGCTGTTTTGTTTTAAAGTATTGTATTATCAATATAAATTCTTTTAAAATTAATTATTTTTGAGAAATAATTTCCATGCATGTCAGAATATAAACTCATATCACAAAAAAAACCAGCTTTTCCTGTTACCAAAAAATTAGGAAACTACTTGAAAAGGCATAACAGAACTATAAAAATCCCTATTTTTTATGATGATTTGTTACGTTTTCAAGGATCGGTTGCTGTGTATGATAAACACGATAACGATACCTTATGGATCCGTGTTTTTTATAATGAGTTTGAGCGAGCAGAAATTGATTTATACCTAAAAAAGGTATACAACATCTTACACTCTAACGGTTCTGATGCCAGTATTAAACACTTAAATGTTGATGCTATCGATTTTTGTACGTTTGGTAACTCTAAACCTTTTCGTATAAAAATCCGAAATATTTTAAATGATAACTACACCTATTTTTACGTAAAGAAAACCGATGCTTCTCGTATTTACGGACTTGAATTAGAGGATATTTTATCTCCTTACAACCTAAACTTTTTGGTATATGAAGACACCTTGATAGAGGAACATATCTCTGGAATTCCTGGAGATGTTTTTATCAATGATTATTTAGAAGATTGTTTAGATATTGAAAAAGCACAGCTGGCTAAAGAATTTGTAAAGTTTAACGAGCGTTGTATGATTCGTTTGTTAGGCGATATGCGTTCGTATAACTATGTGGTAGTGCCAACACACGATTTTGAAAATGTGGTGTATAAAATTCGTCCGATAGATTTTGACCAGCAGTGTTACGAAGGGAAGTTTAAAGTGTACTATCCGCAGTTTTTTAAGGAAAATTTAAAGCTCGTTCAACTGGTAGGAGACAAGCTTACTTCAGAGTCAATTGAGCAATATCAAATAGAAGAACGATCAATTGTTGCTAAAAGAATTTTAGGTTCTCGTTCTCGATTAAACCGTTTGCTTACTGCTATGAAATCAGATAATATTTCTACTCCTAAAAATATCGAACAATTAAAATCTGAAATTTTTGAATTTACAGGGGATATCAACTTTAGAGATAGTGATGGTATGGGAGAGGTTCTAGATAGCGCACTAACTTTTGTTCGTAGAAATTACGAAGATGTGAGTATGAAAACCATTATTCAGCAGCAGCAAAGACTGCATTAGCCTTTTCTACTTCGAATACTTTCAATAATCACCGTTGCTAAAATTAAGCTTCCTCCAATAAACGTGTTCCACGTGGGAACTTCGTTTAAGAAAATAAATGCTAACAAAATTCCGAAAACAGGTTGAATACTACTTATTATGCTTGCGGTTGATGCGGTAAAAAACTGTAAGGAATGTACCATTAAACTATGCCCGATAGCGGTAGTTAACAACGCTAATAATAACAAATACGGGAGTTGTTCCTGAAATCCGGAAACATCCATAAAAAATAAGACTGGAACTAATAAAACCGTAATGATTACTGTTTGGTAAAACATGAGCATTACTCCGTTGTATTGTATTACGTATTGCTTTAATATTAAAATTCTTATAGAATACGATAGGGCAGAGAGTAAGCCAAACAATACTCCTTGAACTTGGGTGTTTTTAATATCAAACTCAGGGGCTAGAATATACAGTCCTAGTAAAACCATTAGACCTAATACTATGTGAATGGGGTTGAATTTTATCTTTAAAAATAGCGGTTCTAAAAAAGCAATCATTACTGGAAAAGTGTACAACGACAACATTCCAATGGCTACATTCGATAGTTTTAATGCGTAGAAATAGGTAATCCAATGTGCTCCCATAAAAATTCCGCCCATTAAAAACGGAAACAAATGTCTTCTGGATTGTATGGTTAAATCAATCTTTTTAAATCGACAAAACACATATAAAATCACCATAGCAAATACAGAACGGAACCACACAATAACCTCCGATGGCATGGCTATGTACTTTCCTAGTACTCCTGAAGTACTGATAAATAACGTAGCTAAAATTATTCCTGATAGATTTTTTGCGTGATTGGTTTGCATGGACGTAAAAATATGTTATTTCGAGTGAAACGAGAAATCTTAAAATGAAGAGTTACTCCTTTGGATGAGATTTCTCCCTATGGTCGAACTGACAACTTCTTCCTTAATTACAAATGGACACTAAGTGCAATCGAAGTGGAAATCAAGCAATCTTTAAATCGTGAGTTTACATTGTCACATCGAGTGAATTTCTTTTTCGATAGAAGAAAGACATTTGTATCGAGATGCATATAAACTAGTTCTCGATACAATTTTCACTCATTTCAATCGTGAAAACCACTCGAACTGACAACTTCTTCCTTAATTGCAAATAGACACTAAGTACAATCGAAGTGGAAATCAAGCAATCTTTTGGTTATGAGTTTACATTGTCACATCGAGTGAATTTCTTTTTCGATAGAGGAAAGAAATTTGTATCGAGATGCATATAAACTAGTTCTCGATACAATTTTCACTCATTTCAATCGTGAAAACCACTCGAACTGACAACTTCTTCCTTAATTGCAAATAGACACTAAGTACAATCGAAGTGGAAATCAAGCAATCTTTTGGTTATGAGTTTACATTGTCACATCGAGTGAATTTCTTTTTCGATAGAGGAAAGAAATTTGTATCGAGATGCATATAAACTAGTTCTCGATACAATTTTCTCTCATTCCAATCGTGAAAATCACTCGAACTGACAACTTCTTCCTTAAATTGCGAATGGACACTAAGTACAATCGAAGTGGAAATCAAGCAATCTTTTTGTTATGAGTTTACATTGTCACATCGAGTGAATTTCTTTTTCGATAGAAGAAAGACATTTGTATCGAGATGCATATAAACTAGTTCTCGATACAATTTTCTCTCATTCCAATCGTGAAAACCACTCGAACTGACAACTTCTTCCTTAATTGCA